>DGTC01000059.1 GCA_002394205.1 Lachnospira sp. UBA4346
TTATTAAATTTGTGCAATTCGCCACCAATGTATGTTTGCAGCACCTTTTGACACCCGAATCTTTATAGGAAATTCAGAGAACTTTCCTACTAAAATAAAAAAGGATTCTATCTGACATATATGGGTAAAATCATATTGTCAAATAAAATCCTCTTAATTATTTATATATGCTTATTATTACCATTCTTTTCGAAGTTTAAATTTCGCAATCAATGAATCTAATGATGTAGCAGACGCTGACAATTCCTCGCTTGTTGCAGATGCTTCCTGTGCAACTGCTGAATTTGCCTGAATTACATCATTTACATCTTCTACCCCTTTTTGCATTTCTTCCAAAGATGCCGTCTGTCTGTCTGATACATTACGAATCTTTGCGATTTCTGTAACAATCTTATCCATCTTCATAACAACATCACGCATTGATTCATCTGTTTCATTTGTCATCGTATTTCCTTGTTCAATCTCCGCTAATGCCTCTTCTATTAATTCATTTGATTCTACTGCTGATGTTGCACTGCTTTCTGCAAGGGTTCGAATCTGCTCTGCTACTACTGCAAATCCTCTTCCTGCCTCTCCGGCTCTTGCAGCTTCAATCGATGCATTCAATGACAACAGATTGGTCTGTGCCGCAATACTCTCGATATCTGCAATTACTTTCTTAATACGTACTGATGTTTCACTGATACTCTGCATTTTTTCAATCAAATCAGACATCTTCTGAAGACTAATCTGTGCGTCTGTTCCGATAACCTGCGCTTCTTCATGTACAATGTCCGTAGACTTTGTATTTTCCATAATCTGGCTGGCAATCGTATCCACTGTTGCTACCAGTTCTTCAACAGCTGCAGCCTGATTTGTCGCTCCCTCAGCAATATTCATAGAACTCTCTGACAACTGGGAACTGCCTGCTGCAACCTGATCTGCGGATTCCTGTATACTATCAAGCGTATCACTCATTGTCTTTTCTAATGTTGCCAAATGTGTGATAATCTGTGATAATTCTCCCACATACTGCTCTTTGCAAGTAGAACGTACTGTAAAATCTCCTACTGAAAAATGTTCCAAAATATTATTCATATCTGGAATAATTGTCTCTAAAGTTTCTGAAATACCATTTAAATTATCTGCTAAAATACCGATTTCATCGTCTGAATGAAAATCAATATGTGCCCTAAAATCTCCTTTTGCAATACGAGATGCAACATGAGAAATATCAACAATCGGCTCTGTTACCATCAGTGTAAAATTACGCAATGTTCTCAATGCAAAAAACACTGCACCACAACATATCAACAACGACATAATCAATTCGCCATATCTGTGCCCTACAAACAATCCTACAAATGCTATCAATAACCCCACTGATCCAAAAGCAATAATTCCGCCCATTGATTTCATTACTTTTTTTGCAATTCCATTTTTACTCACGTTCTTTTGTTGTTCCATATTTTTTCCTCCACATTCTAGTCTGTATAATACAAGCTCATTTTATGTATTCAACATTCTGCTGCTCATAAATATAATTTCTTTTTCCATCGTTTTATATGTTCTGAAACAATCGTCAAACTGCTCTTCAGTCAGAAATTATATTTATATACCACTGGTTATGCTTCAAATCAATATGTTTATAACACCACTATGTTCCCCAACGATAGTTTTATTTTACATTCTTCCCATTTTATTGTCAATATTGCATATACATTTTTATTTTAAAAACCTTTATTGTGAGTTTTTAATAATTATATTTTTTATTTTTATGCAATTTACAATTTCAATTCCTGATATTTCTATAAATTCATACACTTTATGTTCTCTTTTTATTAATTGCTTCCTAAAAATACAACATAAATTTCTTGTAGAATAAATAGAGCTGTGAAAAATCCATAAAAAAAGAAGACTTCTACACAAGCCGATCAGCTTGGTTGAAATCTTCTTTTCAAAAAGGACTTATTCATAGCCCCTCTTTTTCTTAATTGTCAATTATTTTACAGCTTCAAATGTCATCCCCTTGTTGTTCCAAAAACTTGGTGAATATGTAATCTCAAGATTTTTCCAATCTGCTGGTATTTCATATCCTACATATCCATTCATCTTCTTTCCAACTGCAACAGAACCGTCAAGCTGCTTCTTTCCATCTGATGATCCTGCTGATAATGCAGATAAACTCAATCCTGTTGCATAATCATCACAATATGCATCAAAACTAACAACAGAACTTACATTGATTTCTTTCTTGGAATTATTCTCAATTTCAAATTCACATAATACAAATACATTGCCGTCTCCTGGTGTAAAAATGTGTGTACCATTCGACTCTTCTACATTTTTTAATGTAACCTGAACGCCATTGAGTACTGCTGCCTCTCCAACTGCAAATTTCTGTTTTTCATCTGTTGCTTTTGAATCACTCTTTGCTGTCTCAGTAGAATTCTGTGCTGTCTCCGCTTTCTTTGGTTCTGAATCTCCTCCACTTGTTGCTGCAGCAATCACTCCAATTACTACAATAATTGCCACAATAATCGGCCATTTTTTCTTCTTCTTTGTTTCTTCCATAATACGCTCTCCTCCATTTATCAATGATATATTTGCAAATATTTTCTATGCAAATATAAGCTGATAAGAAGTGTACCATGTTCTTTCCATAAAATGTTATGCTGCCAGCATCATTTCTAATTCCTAAATTCTAATTTTTATTTCCAACTTAACAGTCTTGAACCTACTACTGTATAATACCTGTTAACATCGCAACAAGCACAGCAGCCAAAATCATAACAAATAGGGTTGTATAGCACCATACAAAGCCCAAAATATAGCGTAAAATCACAGATTTGTGATTCATTCCCGGAAAACGTTTCCGAACTCCTCTGTAATTGGCACAAAATAAGATAATAAATATAAATGCAACAGCAACTACAATCTGATATAACAGCCGTTCTGCTCCATAAATGACAGTTCCTCCTTTATTATGAATCTCAAGACCTATCACAAGATATGTCAGCAACATATATCCAATAATGCCAGCAACCATCTTAACAGGATGTCCTGAACGAAAACCCGGCGGCAAATAAGAACAATACGGATAAATTCCACTTCTTTTCCTGCCCTTTTCCTCTTTTGCTTCCTCATGACTTGTGTTTTGCTGCGTTTTCTTCTGCTTATCCTGCTGATATGCAGCCTGTGCACGAAGTACCTGCATAATTGCATCTCTTAATTCATTTATGGACTGATAGCGCATTGCTGGTTCTAATTGTGTACATGTATCAATAATATTTCCAATCCATCCGGACATGGGCTTCTCTTTTTTCAACTGCCCAGTTACCATAAATTGTAACAATCCGCCCATTCCATATATATCTGTTCTCGTATCAGACTGTCCGAACCCAAATTGTTCCGGTGCTGCATAATCTTTACTTCCAATGAGAACTGTATCCTGATTTTTCATAGGATTGACTTGTTTTGCCGCATTAAAATCAATAATCTTCAAAACTCCATCATTCGTTATCATAATATTCGATGGTTTTAAATCTCTATGAATCACTGATGGACTTAATGCATGCAGCGTCTCTATGCCATCACAGATTTCTAACATTCTGTGCAATGCTTCATCAATCGAAAATACACCTTGTTCATCAATCCTATTTTGCAATGTCATACCGGAAATGTATTCTTCAATGACAATCAAACATTCTTCTGTCTGAATACATTCTATAATTTTCGGTATATGTATATTCTCAATCTTTTTCAACTGTGCAAAGACATTTTTAGCATAAATATACAACTCTTTCCATATATAAATTTGCTTAGATTCTATATGCTGTACCAGCCAGACTTTATGTTCTTCATTGATTACCGCAATCTTCTCATAAAAAGACAACTGCGCCTCCTCTTGAACTGTCATTGTATTTCTCCATTTACTATTTTCTTTGATTCCTCTATAATATTTATTATATGAAATATTCAAATACAATGCAATGTTATTCCATTTTGTCCGTACGGCAATATATACATTAAAAATACATTTTATACGAAGGAGTTTTTATGAATCCCAACGATACAACTGCTACACCGCAAAATACACAGCGTACAACCGAACTTTTGAACTACTTCACAACTATCCATACACAGGAAGAATTCGATGCGTATCTCAAACAGCACACCGAAGCTACGCTTTCTTTTCCTGCGTATTACCAGTCTATTCTTACTGCCAAAACTATTTCAACTGCCACTGCCATTGAACGCAGCCGCCTTGAAAAACATTATGCATATCAAATTTTAAATGGCACAAAAGCAAAACCGGGACGTGATAAGATTATCTGCCTGTGCATTGGTGCACAAATGAACTTGACAGAAACAAAACGTGCCTTAGAAATCAGCGGGAATGGAATTCTCTACGTCAAAAATACACGAGATGCAATCATCATTCGTGCAATCAATCAGAAACAATTCAATATTGACCAGTTAAACATTGAACTCTATCAATATCATCTTCCGATTCTTTCCTAAATAAGATTTGAATGTTAAAAAATGACAGTGCTCAACCATCTCACACTGTCATTTTTCAAATTTTTGTATAAATTTATATATAATATTTCATGGATTAATGATATTCCGTTCCTAAAAAGAATCGTTCTACATCTCCGACTTCTGTCAGGTTCTTTCCTTTTTGCGTACACGTATAGAGCTTGCCGTCTTCTTTATAGAAATATAAATTATTCTTATACCATATGATTTTACCGGATGCATATCCATCTGCAACATTGATTAATTCAACATCGTTCCCCGAAAAATCTGTCCGATAATATCGTTTTCCCGATTTCACATATGTAAATGCTGTATTTGTATTTTCCACCTCATACAATGTTCCATCCGTTACATCCTCTATCAATACATGTGTTTCGCCTTTTTTTAGTGAAACCAGTCTGTTTTGATCGTCTATAAACAAATAAGAATACGCATCCGGATAATATAACCCGGTTGTCATTGCACCAAAGGCCGCTACCTCTTCAAATTTTCCAACTTTTTTATCTTCAATCTTTGCATAAGCAATCTTTCCGGAATTCATAATGTATACAAGATTATTACTCTTCTCATAAATAACCTGCATCGATGAACCAGATGCCTTTGCAAGCACCAAATCCGATGTATTCTTACTGTCAATCGTCTTCATTGTCTCTTTCTCTGTAATTTCATGAAAGAAGCAATTCTGACCGATTGTATACACAAAACCGGCAGCACTCTTCTTTAAGTTTACCTCGGCTGCATTGTATGTATACAGATTCTCCGTATCTTCTGACATTGCATAAATACCACTGACATCATCGGCAATTCCCGTCTTGTCTGATAACTTCTCATAATTATATAAATATAACGAATTATCACCATTTAAACAAATTAACATATTTTTCTGGGCATAGATATGTACAGATAAAATATTATTATCTACCAAATGCTGTACACCCTGCATCTGTTCGCCTGACTCTGTCACTTCATAAACATATAATGTCACATTTGACACGCCGCCGGCAACATTGGATTCTGCTGTATTTGTTGTCGCATCTCTGCTCTGATTTTCTGTCATATCCGTATAGATTAATTTTCCCTGATTGGAGAGATATTTTATATCTTTACGCTTCGTACTGCCTGCCACTTCAACAACACCATTTTTATTCCATATATACAGGACGTATGTGTGATTCATTTCATCATACGTAACTGCTGCAAAATATTTGCCATCTGCACTAACAGTAATATCTATCACCTGATTTTTATCAATTTCCTGAGGATATGTCACCCGATAAAACGTGCGGTTATCCGCAGCAAACGCAGCATCATTCGTCTCGCATACCATATGGGATTCTAATGAGGATACATTATAAATTCCATTTTCAGAAACCATATACATCTCATAATTTTTCCGAATTGCCAGACGATACACACCTACTGCAGCTAGTATAATGAGAAGCCCGATTATTCCAATAACTATTTTCTTCTTTGGAATACCTTTTTTTCGAATAGATGCTAATTTCTTCATATCAGAGGCAGTATCCGTCTCTTTTGTCTGGATATCCGTACCACGCACTTTACCAATACGTTCTTTGGTCTGTGTTGCTTTTTGTGTGGCAAAAGACACGCCATTTTGCAAAAAACGACGAACTTTATCCTGTGTAACTGTCTGTTGTTTTTCTTTTGGCTGTTTCTCATGACGATTCGTAGTATCAGAAGAAGCAGACTTACTGGCAGCCTGCTTCTCCTCATATGCTTTCTTTCGTTTGAGATAATCAGCGTTATTTACAACAATTTCTGGTTTGGAGCATACCGGACACGCTCTGCCCTCGTATTCCGTTCCACATTTTGGACATAACATTGTTATCTTCCCCTTATTGATTTAACAATCACTATATCATTGTAAATTTTATATAATCAGAAGCTGAAAGAAGATTCCAATTATATAAAACACATTAAAGTTCCATTAGAATGTGAACTTATCCGCAAAATAAGCCTTCAAGTCAGCAATCTTAACACGTTCCTGCTGCATTGTATCTCTGTCTCTGACTGTAACAGCTCCGTCTTCTTCTGATTCAAAGTCATATGTGATACAGAATGGTGTACCGATTTCATCCTGTCTTCTGTATCTCTTACCGATATTACCTCTGTCATCATATTCACAGTTATATGTCTTAGATAACTCAGCAAAAATCTTTTCTGCACCTTCATTTAACTTCTTAGAAAGTGGCAATACACCAATCTTTACTGGTGCAAGTGCAGGATGGAAATGTAATACTGTTCTTACATCGCCGCCCTCTAATTCTTCTTCATCGTAAGCTGCACAAAGGAATGCAAGTGTAACACGGTCTGCACCAAGAGAAGGCTCGATAACATATGGAATATATTTTTCCTTAGACTCATCATCAAAGTATGATAAATCTACGCCTGATACAGTCTGGTGCTGTGTCAAATCGTAATCTGTACGGTCTGCAATACCCCATAATTCACCCCAGCCAAATGGGAATAAGAATTCGATATCTGTTGTTCCCTTAGAGTAGAAACTTAATTCTTCCTGTTCATGATCCCTTGCACGCATCTCTTCCGGCTTGATACCTAAGTTCTGTAACCAGTTGATGCAATACTGTCTCCAATATGAGAACCATTCCATATCTGTTCCCGGCTTACAGAAGAACTCTAATTCCATCTGTTCAAATTCTCTTGTTCTAAATGTGAAGTTACCCGGTGTAATTTCATTTCTGAAAGACTTACCAATCTGTGCAATACCAAATGGTACTTTCTTTCTTGATGTTCTCTGTACATTCTTAAAGTTTACAAAGATACCCTGTGCAGTTTCAGGTCTTAAATATACAGTATTCTTTGCATCTTCTGTAACCCCCTGGAATGTCTTAAACATCAAGTTAAACTGTCTGATATCTGTAAAGTTATGCTTTCCACAAGACGGACAACAAATGTTATGTTCATCAATAAATCCCTTCATCTGTTCCTGTGACCAGCCATCTACAGAACCTTCTAATGTGAAGTCGTTGTCTGCTGCCCAGTCTTCGATAATCTTATCTGCTCTGAAACGTTCGTGACATTCCTTACAATCCATCAAGGGATCTGAGAAGCCGCCCAAATGACCTGAAGCTACCCATGTCTGTGGATTCATAAGGATTGCACAGTCAACACCTACGTTATATGGACTTTCCTGTACGAACTTCTGCCACCAAGCCTTCTTTACGTTATTCTTTAATTCAACACCAAGATTACCGTAATCCCAAGTATTGGCAAGTCCACCATAAATCTCTGAACCCGGATATACGAATCCTCTTGCTTTTGCTAATGCTACAATCTTTTCCATTGTCTTTTCCATCTTAATCTGTATCCTCCTACAAAAACATGGTAATAATTTTATACTATTTTTATATTGATTACAAGTAGTTTCCATCAGTTTTCCGTATGAAATCAGAAACATCAAATCCTGTAATCTTTATTTATATATGAAAAAATTCTATTCTTCCCAAGGGCGAATTCGATATGTTGCACCAATCTCATCACAAATCTTCTGACATTCTGCTTCTTCTTCATGGCTGATTGTCGTATCAACTGTTGTAAGCACAACTTTTGGAACATATGCCGTTGCCTTCTTTGCAAAATCTAACATTGCATCAAAGGACTGCTCTCCGAACTTACTTCTTACCAATGCTAAATATTCATCCTTATGTGGATTATTTAAGCTAATAGAAACCGTATCAATTCTTCCTTGTAATTCCGGTGTAATATCTCTGCCATTAATCAGATTACCGACGCCATTGGTATTGATTCGAATCGGCTTCTGATACGTCTTTTTCACATAATCAGCAACTTCCTTAATTACATCAAAACGCTCTGTCGGTTCTCCAAATCCACAGAATACAACCTCACCAAACTGGCTCATGTCAAATTTGTCAAATTCCGCAATTACTTCTTCTACCGATGGCTCTCTTTCTAACCACAATCGATCTGATTCTCCGATTCGATCCATCGTCTGTCTCAAACAAAATGTGCAGGCATATGGACATTTATTTGTAAGATTCACATATAAGTTATTATGTACCTTGTATAATATCTCCATGACTGTTCTCCTCCCGAACTTCTATATTCTATATCGTCCTCTTTATTTCAGTTATCACTACAAATTAACGCAGCGTTGTCAACAACTCTTCAAAGCACACACCGTCCGTCAGTGGAATATCAAGTTCCATGGACTTTAAAATGCACTGCTTAATAAAGGAAGATGCCTTACGCACCGATTCGTGAAAATCTACTCCATTGACTGCATCCGCAGCTATTATTGAAGTAAAAATATCTCCGGTGCCGGAACGCTGTGTTCCAACTTTCATCGTGCGTACCAAATAGCCGCCTTTCCCCTGTTCGTAACAGTAATTTGCAACATACTTTCCCTGCTGAATTCCTGTAATAACAATCTTTTTTGTTCCTTTATCTGCTATCTTTTCTGCCAGTTCTTCTAAATCTTTCTTCGCCCAATTATTATGATACTGTGTGTCTGTCAGAATACAGGCTTCCGTCAGATTCGGTGTTAAAATATCTGCATACTGCACGAGTTTTCGCATCTCAGCACACATCTGCGGTGTATATGTAGAATAGACCTTTCCGTTATCTCCCATCACCGGATCGATAATCACAATCGTCTGTGGTGTCCGAAACTTTGCTAAGAATTCTTCCACAATCCGAATTTGACGTTCAGAACCCAAAAAGCCTGTACATATGCCGGAAAATTGCAGTCCAATCTTCTCCCACTCATTCATATATGGCACCATACGTTCCGTATAATCATCGAAATAGAAACTGTCAAATCCTGTATGATTCGATAAAATTGCTGTCGGCAACGGACAACATTGTACCTTGAGTGCCGAAATAATCGGTAATTCTACCGCAATCGAACATCGTCCAAATCCAGAAATATCATTAATGACAGCAATTTTTTTCTGATTATTATGTGACACTTTCCCATCTCCTCACTCTCATTTTCTTGCAGATTACTACATCAGAATTTTAAAACCCATCTGATGCAGTAATTTATATTTATTCCATATTCTTATCGATCTGTAAATGATGCATTTGCAATCTACAATATATCGGGCAATTTCGAATCATTGCTATATTATATCTTATGTATGATCCATATCCGGTGTATGAAGCATTTCCTCTGATTTCATGACCTTATCAAATGTCACTGCTCGCAATCGTCCCAATACCAGTCGCAATTCATACAACACCTCTGTCGATACTGTAAATCCGAACAACTTCTGTAACGGTGCCGTAATCATATACTGTATTGCGTAAAATGTAGACTCCTGCAACGTAACACCATCAGTAGGAACACTGTGCTGTTGTATACAATGTACACAATATACGGCTTCTTTGCCTGCTGAATATATACGCAGCTTTTTTCCTTCTTCCCTACATTCTGCACATGTAAAAAAATCCGGACATTCTCCATTCATCGATATCAAACGCATTTCGTAAGCATACCGAATGAGCTCCTTAGGCATCTGATTCTTCTCTAACGCACGCAATGCAACATACAACAGATTAATCATTTCGCTGGCATCTAAGTTCTCTCTCGCATAATATTCTGCCAGTTCGGCAAAATAATATCCATAACAAACTGCATCCAAATCCGTAATCAGACTTTCAAAATAATTGCTGATTTCTGCCTGATGTACCGTATAGGAGGTTCTTCCCTCATATAACCAGAACTTCCCAAAGACAAATGCCCTTGTAATCCCCATCAACGGACTCTTCGGCCGCCTTGCGCCCTTTGCAAACGCTGATATTTTGCCGCGTTCTTTTGTCAGTAATACAATCCGTCTGTCAAACTCACCCACCGGCATTGCTGAAATAACCATTCCCGTTACTTCCGTCAAATCACTCATATTTATTTCTCGTCTTTTTTCTTATCATAACCAAAGTTCTTGATTAAGATATCGCTGTCGCGCCATTCTTTCTTAACCTTTACCCACAACTGAAGATTCACTTTCATATCCAGCTGTTTTTCAATCTCGTATCGTGCATTGGTTCCAATCTTCTTTAACATAGAACCGCCCTTACCGATAATAATTCCTTTGTGCGAATCCCGTTCGCAAATAATCGTTGCTTGAATCTCTGTCATACGGCCATTTCTGCCCTTACGCTCTTTCATACTGTCAATCACAACCGCAATTCCATGTGGAATCTCTTCGTTCAATGCATGTAATGCTTTTTCACGAATCAGTTCTGCAACAATCTGACGCATCGGCTGATCTGTAACGGTATCTTCATCATAATACATCGGACCTGTTGGCAGATATTTAAAAATCGTCTCCACTAAATCATCGGTATTATCTCCATTTCTGGCTGAAATCGGAACAATCTCTGCGAATTCCACTTCTTTACGATAACGGTCAATAACCGGCAGAATCTCTTCTTTTGCCACCATATCAACCTTGTTAATTACAAGAATAATCGGTGCTGTTACCTGTTTGAGTTTCTCAATGATATGCTGTTCTCCAGCCCCGATAAATGTCGTTGGCTCAACGAGCCAGCAGACAACATCCACTTCACCAATGGTCTTTTCCGCTGTGCCTACCATATATTCGCCGAGCTTATTTTTCGCCTTGTGAATCCCCGGTGTATCCACAAAGACAATCTGCCCACGCTCATCTGTATACACTGTCTGAATTCTGTTTCGTGTAGTCTGTGGCTTATTTGATGTAATGGCAATCTTCTGTCCAATCAAACGATTCATCAGTGTTGACTTACCAACATTCGGTCTGCCAATCAATGTTACAAATCCCGATTTGGTATCTCTATTTTCAGCAGCGGCACCACCTGTAATACCACTTGCTGCTAACATTTCATCTAAATTCATGCTTCCTCTTTTCTGTGCTTATGCACGTATCTTGTAACAATACCTTCAGAGTGAAATACAATTTTGCATATCAACTCTGAAGTCATTTTTTACTTTTTATGATAAAAACAATGGTACGATTTCATCAAACATTGCTTCGTGACTCTGAATCTTCTTCTGCCCTCCAACAACCGTCAGATAATTCTGTTTCACTGCCTCTTCAATCAACGGTGCTAACTGCTGAATCTTTTCCGGTGTTGCATCTAAGACTTCTGCACGCTCTTTTACCAATGTCTCATAAGATAAATGGTCAATATATGCTCCAAAAGAACGAAGTCCCTTTGCCGCCGGATTCATCGGTGTATCCATATCTCCAATCGTTCCAATAATATATTTTACCATATCTCTTTCACTCACTGAGAAATTGCGTACATAGTCTGCTGCCTGCTCATAAATGTCATTCGTCGCTGCAAGATGCGGATCACGATACGATGTCATATACACATCACCATTGCGGTAGAAGCCGCTCATACAACCGTATGCGCCACCCTTCACACGAATATTAATCCATAAATAATCATAGGAAAAAATAACCTTTAATACCTTCAATGCTCCATTGTAATCATATCCTGCCTTACGGAAGTTTCCGCAACGGGCTACATACTGTACCTGCGAAGCTGATGTAAATCCACGCTTCACATGTTCCGGTGTAAATGTACGTACAACACTCTGCTGCTTTGTATCCGGAAGCTGTGTAATAAATGTCTGCATTGCCGGTGCAAAATTCTCATATCCTGTATCATCTGCCGTAACACTTACTAATAAGTTTTCCTTTGTAAAAATTCTTGCAACAAGACTTTCAAGCTGTGCAATCACTGCTTCTTTCTTCTCATCAAAATGTGTATCAATATCCTGAATTAAACGATAGAATTCATATCCCCTGATTTGATAAGCACGATACATTACCTCAGAATACTGTGCCATTGTTGACATCATTGCAACCGAATGTCCTGCTCCTGTCATCGAATCTTCCATTCTTGACTTAATTCGGGCAATGATTTCTTTCAGTCTCTTCTCATCTGCAAACTTTGTATGGAATAGAATCTCATTCATAATGTCCATTGCAAATGGAATCTTTTCATATAATACCTTGCTCTTTACGTTCATATAGAGATAATATTTGTCCAAATCTTCGCTGTCTGTATACGTATTCGCATCAATAGAAATACCACCGCTGTTGATATTAATCTCATTTGTTAATTCCGGATATGTGAAATGCTCCGTATCCATAAGACCAAGTGCTGCACTTAAAAGTCCTAGATATGGCAATTCTTCATCCGCAACATTCTTGCAGTCAAATGCAAGATTTAAATACGCAATCTGATTTGTAAACAAGTTATGGTGAACGACGGTTACATCATCTATTGATTTCACATCATTATAAAATTTCGCCGGTTCTCTTGAAATATCTGACAGTTTCAACATTGGAATCTTTTCTAAATCTTCCTGTGGTGACGGCTCTTCCTGATACTCTTTCAGTTCCTTTGTCTGAATCACTAACTGCTCTAATTCTTCTTCCGTAAATGCCTTCTGTAATTCAGCCAATCTGTCTTCTTCTTCTTTTTGAATCTGTTCTGCAAGTCCATACTTTGGCTGTAACTGAATCAACGAAGTATGTGTATTTTTTAACAAATACTGTTCGACAACTTGTTCAAAATATCCACTCTCAAGCTGTTCTTTTAATTCTGTAAAAATTGCACCTTCCTGCAAATGAATAAATGGCTTTGTTTCGTCATACAGCCAGCTGTCCATCATCGTTAAATAGTACATCAGTCCCTTTGGATATGAGCCATAATCCGCTTCACGATACTTAAATTCATAGTAATTCAAACCAGCCTGTACCATACGTTTATCAATTCCATTTGCAACAACATCTTCTAATACTTCACGTATTGTCTGCACAAATAATTCCTGCTGACTGCTCTCTGCGTTCTTTGCAATAATTGAATAAAATGGCTGATACATGGATGATTCATAATTACTCTCAACATCCGTACCAATTCCTTTATCTAATAACGCCTGCTTTAACTTCGCTCCCGGTGCTAAAACGAGCGCATAATCAAGAATCTGCATTGCAAGATAGAGCTTTGCATCTAAGGATGTACCAACAACTGTATTATATGACAGATATGTGTGTTTCTCTAAGGATTCATCCTCTGTAATCGAATAATATGATACTTCCTCCTTTGGCTGTTCAAATGGCTGCTGCTTCTGAATTTCCGCATCAATTTCTACCTGTGTTTTATCAAATGCATCCAAGTATTCTGTATCTAAATAATCCAAGCGTTCCTGCACATCAAAATCACCATACAGATAAATATATGAATTCACTGGATGATAATAGTTCTTATGATATTTTAAAAATTCTTCATAGCTTAAGTCCGGAATCTCTGCCGGAATTCCACCGGATTCATTGTGATATGCAGTATCCGGGAATAATGATACAAATGTTTCTCTTGATAACACATCATCCGGCGAAGAATACACGCCCTTCATCTCATTAAATACAACGCCGTTGTACTGTAATTTTCCAAAGGTGCCATCTTCCTGTTTCTCTAATTCATAGTGCCAGCCTTCCTGCTTGAAGATTTCCGGTCTTTCGTAGATATTTGGATAGAATACGGCATCCATATATACATCCATGATATTCTTAAAGTCTGCATCATTACAGCTTGCCACCGGATATACTGTCTTGTCCGGATATGTCATTGCGTTTAAGAATGTGTTTAATGAACCTTTTACAAGTTCTACAAATGGATCTTTTACCGGATATTTTCTTGAACCACACAATGTTGAGTGCTCCAAAATATGCTGTAAACCTGTATTATTGTAAGGTGGTGTCTTAAATCCAATTGAGAATACTTTATTTTCATCTTCATTTGTGATGATTACAACACGTGCACCACTCTTCTTATGTCTTAACAACAGTCCAATACTGTTAATATCTTCTAACTGTTCTGTTGAAATTACTTCATACTTATCTAAGCGAAGCTGTTCTACTTCTTTTTGTCTTTTATTTAAATCCATTCTATTTCCTTTCTTGTCGGTACTGTTATATTTCACTTTTGTATTTGCGGATTATAATACTTTTAATCTTACCACATTTGGGCGGAAATATACAATAGATATGTTTGGGGATTGTGAAGTTCTCATTGTAAAACGAACGGTCAGATACATTATTTCATTTGACGTATAAATCCGTTTAGTCATAATCTCTCATCTCCCGCATATACTATGGATAAATAAACTTTTTGGGACTGGTATAATGGAAAAGAATCCTCCCATTACTACATTTGATATGCTCTCAACAAATCCTTTTCTTCAATTATTCAAGGCTATGCTGCCTTTTTTCGACTTTCCTACACAAAAGAAAATGGCTTATCTGGTTCGAATTCAGGAATTGCAGCAGACTTTTGCCTTCTATCAAAATCTGCAAAATGCGCATGCAATTCGCAGCTGTGTCAGTTCACCTATTATGTCTGCAAATAAATCCTTATCTGAGTTATTAGAAGATGAAAATTTTATACAGGCTGTTCTGCCTTACTGTCCTGCGCCCTATCGTTCGATTTTACAGAATTACAAACAGTTTTCAAAAGTATCTGAGCTTATGCAGCAGTTTTCTTCCGACGGAACAAATAATTTTCCAATGAATTTTAGTGAATTTTTCCAAAATAAATCGAAGGATTCTACGCCGTTAAATTTTTCACAAAATATAGATTCAACTGCCACCGACAATTCCAACAAGATGCCTTTGAATGGTTCAATGTCTACAATGCTAAATTCTATGATGACTCCGGAACAACAGGAACTTTATGATACATTCTTAAAGCAGTTAGATGCTGTTGATTTTTCAGCAAATGCCCCTCCTGCAAACGGTCCAAATGAAGATTCTGAATCATCTGTTTCATACGATTTGTGCAAGAGCATCACAAATCAATGAAGTTGCACTACCACAGTGCATTAGTCACTTAATAATCAAAAAATATCAAATGCTCTGAAATGAGGTTGTATGTCTGAATTAGATTTTCGAAAACAATTATTTATAAATGAATTCAAAACAATGGCAAAAGGAAAAAATAAGGAGGAAATTCTTCCTCTGATGCTTGCACTTAGCCAAAAAGCCAAAAAAGCCGGCATTGAATTTACAAAAGACGATGCAGTATGCATCATTGATCAGGTTAAAGATGAGCTCAGTCCGGCAGAACAAAAACTTCTGCCACAACTGTTATCGCTCTTTTAAATAATATACTGTAAAATACAAAACGAACGAATTTTATAGAAAGATATAAAAGAAGTTCTTATGTCAGATTTCTTTTAGGGAATAAACATAAGAACTTCTTTGTCATATATTTTATTTGGAGATTTATTCATACGATATAATAAATCGTTGATTCAATGAATGATTATTTTAATTTTATCTGATTTATTTATTATACCCCTGAGTATGCTGAGAAGCCTGCATCAATCGGAAGTACAACACCTGTGATTGCGCTTGCCGCCTTATCATCACATAAGAATAATACGCCACCAAGCAATTCATCACTATCTACGAAACGATTCATTGGTGTATTTCTTAAAATCTTTTCTGAACGTGCTGTTGGTGTTCCATCTTCGTTAAATAACAATGCACGGTTCTGATTTGATACCAAAAATCCCGGTGCGATTGCGTTGCAGCGGATTCCTGTTCCTGCAAAATATGTTGCAAGCCACTGTGTGAAGTTAGAAATTGCAGACTTTGCTCCGGAATATGCCGGAATCTTTGTCAGTGGTGTATATGCATTCATAGATGAGATATTTAAGATTGTTCCTGACTTTCTGTCAATCATATCCTTTGCAAATACCTGCGTTGGGATTAATGTTCCCTGGAAGTTTAACTTGAATACGAAATCGACACCTGCTGCATCCAAATCAAAGAATGTCTTCTGTCCTTCTTTTGCTTCATGCTGGTATTCATTGTCTGTTGTTGCGCGAGGGTTATTTCCACCTGCACCATTGACAAGAATATCACAAGCACCGAGGTCTGCAAGTACCTGCTTATGTACTTCTTCTAACATTTCCGGTTCTAATACGTTTGCCTTATATCCCTTTGTTGTAAAACCGGCTGCATTGAGTTCATCTGATAATTTCGTTACTGCTTCTTCGTTTAAGTCAAGCAATGCAACCTTTGCGCCTGCCTGTGCAAATGCACGTGCCATATCTCCACACAACACGCCGCCTGCACCTGTAACAACAACTACTTTTCCTGAATAATCTACATTTAATGGTAACTGATTCATACTATACTCCATTTCTGAGGATACTGCCTGTTTGATATGTGCCATTTGCGTATCCTCCTACAATGGCACATGCTTGATTAAATTTAAATTCTTTAAAAATCGGACGGGCAAGTCCCATCTCATTCCTGCCAGACATGCTGCGTTTTCTGCTCGCTTCCTCGCGCTGATTTGTTGCCAGTCGCGAAAACTCGCCTTCGGCTCAAACAGTTCGCTTAGTGGCAACGCGACTCGAAAGCTCCCGACGAAAGCCTCACAACTGTCTGACATAAATGAATGTGCCTTGTCCTGTGTTTCGCTTTATTTAGACGATTG
Organism: Lachnospira sp. UBA4346; assembly: GCA_002394205.1. Classification (GTDB taxonomy): domain Bacteria; phylum Bacillota; class Clostridia; order Lachnospirales; family Lachnospiraceae; genus Lachnospira. The sequence continues at coordinate 17,026 of DGTC01000059.1, forward strand.
GAAAAATAACTTATTCTGAAATTTTCAACTTATCTAATAGGTAGGCGTATCAGCGCAGCGCCATACGCCTACCCTCCATACGCACTTCTTCCCTTGACCGCTAAATCCGAACCACATTCTCGCACGTTCAGTTGGTGTGGGCAGGATTCATTCGACAACTTACATGCCGTGAATCCCAGACGATTGGGAAAATAATTTATTTTGATAAGTTCAACTGTCTGAGCCGTAGGCGAGTTTTGAACTTTCAAAAAAATTCATTTTCACTATCGGCGTCCGTTCGCCTACCTCTCACTTCTTCCCTTGACCGCTAAATCCAGACTGCATTCTCGCACACTCAGCTGGTGTGGACAAGATTCATTCGACAACTTACATGCCGTGAATCCCAGACGATTGGGAAAATAATTTATTTTGATAAGTTCAACTGTCTGAGCCGTAGGCGAGTTTTGAACTTTCAAAAAAATTCATTTTTCCTATCGGCGTCCGTTCGCCTACCTCTCACTTCTTCCCTTGACCGCTAAATCCGAACCACATTCTCGCTCGCTCAGTTGGTGTGGGCAGGATTCATTCGACAACTTACATACCGTGAATCCCAGACGATTGGGAAAATAATTTATTTTGATAAGTTCAACTGTCTGAGCCGTAGGCGAGTTTTGAACTTTCAAAAAATTCATTTTTCCAATCGGCGTCCGTTCGCCTACCTCTCACTTCTTCCCCTGACCGCTAAATCCGAATCACATTCTCGCTCGCTCAGTTGGTGTGGACAAGATTCATTCGACAACTGACATGTAGCGAATCCCAGACGATTGGGGAAAATAATTTATTTTGATAAGTTCAACTGTCTGAGCCGTAGGCGAGTTTTGAACTTTCAAAAAAATTCATTTTTCCAATCGGCGTCCGTCCGCCACTGTTTTCCGATAAATATCTCCCACACCAACGTCCGTCAATCACCCGATTTAGCGCTCAATCACACCACCATTGGCTTCCACCAATCCATTGATATACGCACTTCCCAACGCTCTATCAAACAGTCCATATCCCGGCTTGCCTGTTTCGCCCCAGATCATTCTTCCGTGGTCTGGTCTGAAATAGCCGTCAAATCCTGTCTCTACAAGTGCCTTTACGATGGCATTCATATCAAGGCTTCCCTCTCTTGTCAAATGTCCTGATTCTTCAAAGGATGTATCTTCTAAGATTTTCACATTTCTTAAATGCATAAATCCGATTCTCTTCATTTCGGAATATTTACGAACCATTGCTGGAATATCATTGTCTGGAGAACAACCTAATGAACCTGTACACAGACACATGGTATTCGATGGACTGTCTACGATTGACAAATATCTATCAATGTTCTTTTCACATGTAATAACTCTTGGAAGTCCGAAGATTGGATATGGAGGATCGTCCGGATGAAGTGCCATCACAACATCACATTCTTCTGCTACCGGAATGACTCTTTCTAAGAAATATTTGATATTATCCCAGAGTCCTTCTTCTCCTAATTCCTGATACTTCATAATTAACTGACGAACTTCGTCCTGTGTATAACTGGAATCCCAACCCGGAAGGTGAATATCATCCTTTAACGGATCAAGACCTTTCATCTGTTCCCAATACATGACAAGGCTTGTTGAACCGTCTGCTGCTTCTTTATCAAGCTGTGTTCTTGTCCAGTCAAAGACAGGCATAAAGTTATAAGTAACACATTTTACACCATACTTTGCACAAC
>DGTC01000015.1:0-28569 GCA_002394205.1 Lachnospira sp. UBA4346
TAACCCTTAAAAGGGTCCTCATATTCTTTCACACTCAACTTATCCATTGCAATATCATGTTTTTCTTGGTCTTGAATATATTTTTTGATTGTAGCTTCATTTAATCCAACTGTGCTTACATAATATCCCTCTGCCCAGAAGTGACGATTCTCAAATTTATACTTTAAGTTTGCGTGCTTATCAAATATCATAGGGGCACTTTTTCCTTTCAAATATCCCATGAATGATGAAACACTCATTTTATGTGGAATACTTACCAGCATATGTATATGATCTGGCATAAGATGTCCCTCTATTATTTCCACACCTTTATAACTGCAGAGCTGTTTTATAATATCTCTGATGTCCTCTTTGTATTGATTATAAATAATTTTTCGTCATACTTTGGCGTGAAGACGATGTGATATTTGCACATCCATTTTGTATGTGCAAGTGAATATTCTTTCTTCGCCATAATTTACCTTTCCTTTCTACAATATAGCCTGAACAACTTTATTGTACATGGAAAGGTGAATTTTTTGTATAACAATCGTCGTGCACCCGCATAGCGGGTGGTTTATGTTTCGTACGAGCTCATTTCTCTGTTGAGAAACTCGCTTCGCACTCAACTGGGTCTATCCGACCCACAATTAAAAAATGGGTAGACCAATCAAGGCTACCCATTCTTAAAAGGATTTTCCCAAAATGCCGTTGCTCACGTTTTCGACTCCTAGCTTAGCTAGGTGGGTTACCGCAAACACTCATCTGCCTTCCACTGCAAACGGAGGCCTGACATCAAAGTGAAAATATAGGAGTCCCGTTCGAATAATGTAGGATCAAAATAAATGAACTGGCGAACACCCCAGGAAAATCCATCATGTCTATTAAATGATAGAGTTCTACATATGAAATTGTTTCCGATGCAACTCTCATTGACTGTATTATACATCATTTCTTCTGCTTACACAATATCTTATGCAATTTTTTTTATTTTATGCATGATAGAATCTTTTTTGCAATTTCTAAAAATGTCATTGATTGTACAGCAACTTTTCCATGTGCTGACATTTCATAGAATGAATGTGCTACTGCTGCATCTGTGTCTGCTTGTTTGATTTTTTCTGCGAGTTCAGAAATTTGCTTTGTATCATCGAGTGTATATTCATAAAATTCTTTGTCTGCATCAAAACACTGCTCGATTCGTTTACTGCTATCTGTAATGCAAACTGCCTGCTGATACATTGCGTTGACAATTCGGTCATGTATTCCTGACTGAAATCCTGGCATAATATTCAACACATACCGATACTGTCTCATCAAATCTAGACCTTCCATATATGATACCTGTGGAAGTATTTGTACATTGGAATACCGTGTCATTGGACTCAAATCGTATTGTTCTCCACAAATAACCATCGGAACTCCTGTTTGTGCAAATGTTTGTAAGACTTGCTGTCTTCGATAAGCACGTACATACAAATCTGCAAAACAAGACATCTGCGCTGTAACACGAAATGCTTTCATGTCATCAAGTGGGAAATCTTGTTTCTGCAGCACACATGTAACAGCTTCTTCGTATGTCATTTGCGGATGCTCTAATAATAACGCAATTACCTGTGTTGTCTGAACTCTCATCGGTTCTGGAAATTGTGCAATCATTTCCCAATACTCATCTGGTGATAAATATGTCCCAAGAAAAAGAATTGCATTGTTGCGCTGATACCATTCTTGTTCAGATTGAAGCGGCATTTTCACAGACATTTTTACATTGCTGCATTTGTGAAAATTATAATTATCATTCACAAGTGCCCCATCATCAGATGAAGATAAATTTCTTATATCTGCTATATTCTGATTTGCTGTGTGCATAATAGCTCCAAGTGGCATTGTCATAACATTTTGCATATGCGGATAATACTGACGGACATATGCTGCATGATTGTCATCAATACAAATGGTATGATAATTTTTTAACAGCACTTGTAAATTCTTATGGTGATATATTGGATGATCTACAATATAATTGAAAAATGGAGCATCTATCGTATCTAAAAAATTCATAGATGTCCCATTATTATCTTCAAATACAACACTCGGTAACTTCGAATTGAAGTCAATCATCGCATCAAAATGCTGACCACACAACGATTCCAATTCTGTAACCGGCCGTTCCTTTGCATCAAAATATGTAACATTTACTCCAAATTGCATAAAACATTTGCCTAATTCATCTGCAAATATTCTTGTTGACGAATACGCCACGTCTTCTATTTTAAAAATTAAGATATTCATACATTTTGACTCATTTCTATATATTGAATCATTCCCGGGCCTAATTTCTCAGTCGGTCGTGCAATAAAACCATGTTTTTCATAAAAGACTTCTCGTCCTTTTGCACACATCAGACAAAGCATCATACGTGTTCCCGGTATTGTCAGGGAACGTACATAAGCAATCAATCGCTCTATCAACTGGCTTCCGATGTGTTGCCCCTGCTGTGTTGGAATAATAATCAAATCCTGAATGTAACATACAACTGCCCCGTCACCAACAATTCTGCCCATACCAATCGGTGTTCCATCTTCATACACGGTAATTACTTTTAAGCTATTATTTAATGCACGTTCTGCCTGCTCCCTTTGTAATGCGACCCAGCCTACCTGTTTTCGCAATGACAGATAAATATCTACATCACAATTGTCCTCTGTAAATGTCAACATAATCCCCTAAAGCCTCCGACTTTTTCTAATGTAAAACATTATATCACTTCTTATCATATTTTGTCTATTTGTTATCTTACCCCTTCTGATTCTTCTTTTCATCAAATCACAGTTATGTTATACTTATATAGATATTATGAAAGCAATATCATATGACAAAAGAGCCATTTTGATATATGCGGATTGGAGATTAATTATGATTACAGTAGCCTTAGACGGTTCAGGGGATTTCACATCTATTCAGGCAGCAATTGACAGTATTAAAAACGGGCACGAAACCGTATTTATCAAATCCGGTACATATCAGGAACGTGTTGAGATTACTGCTGACGGTATTACGCTGATTGGTGAAAGTGCAGAAAATACGATTATCACAGAACAATATTATGCTCTGATGAAGATGGAAGACGGAACAAAGAGGGGAACATTCCGGTCTTATACATTTTTTGTTCATGCAAATGATTTTTCTGCTTATAATCTTACGTTTGAAAATTCAGCAGGTTTTGGTAAAGATGTTGGACAGGCCGTTGCTGTCTACGCAGAAGGAGATCGGATTCTGTTTAAGAATTGTTCCATGTTAGGACATCAAGATACATTATTTACAGGACCATTGCCTTTTAAAGAAGTTCAACCGGGCGGTTTTACAGGTCCAACAGAATATGCTCCACGTATTCCGGGACACCAGTTATATGAAGATTGTTATATTTGTGGCGAAGTTGATTTCATTTTCGGCAGCGCAACCGCCTACTTTAAGAATTGCATTTTATATGCATTAGACAGAAATGAAGAAATTAACAGCTACTATACTGCTCCCTCCACTTATGAAGACCAGCAATACGGATATGTATTTGAATCTTGTCATTTTACGGGGAACTGCCCGAAACATACGGTAATGTTAAGTCGTCCATGGAGAATTCATGCAAAGACTGTTCTGTTAAATTGTACCTTGGAGGATCAAATCGCACCGGTTGGTTTCCATGATTGGAATAAGCCGGAATCACATGAAACATGTTACTATGCAGAATACAACTGTTCCGGTGCCGGCGCAAATACAGATAAGCGTCCGGATTATGTGCACCAACTGACAGACGAAGAAGCCGCACAGTATACAAAAGCAAATGTAATCGGATTCTAAAGTTCTTCTGCAGAACACTTAAAGTTTTTAATAACATGCTGTAAAATGGATTTTTAATAAAACAGAGTAGAGCGTAATAAAAGATGCCCGTTGTTATATTATTTCGTATAACAACGGGCATCTTTATTATTATTTTATTATTTAGAAGCAACTGGAATCGTTCCCAATGATACCGTATTTTCATATACTTCCAATGACATATTTGATAAATTTTCTGCCACTGAATCTGCTACCTGGAACACTGCTACTGCTGTATATCCGGAACCTGACGGAATGGATACATTACTCAATGCTGAAATATCGTTTCGTAACATTGAATTTAGCTGCTTAATGGTTGTTCCATTTGCAGACAAGCGGAAATTAATTCCACTGGCTCCTGTATTTACTACAATATCCGATGCAGTATCATTTTTAATTGTAAATTCTACAGCAACTACCTTACAGCCTTCACTCGCCGGTACACTAATTGCAAACTCTGTTGTCGGATATCTGTCACCAACTGTATATGTCGTATAACTTAATCCCGCTCCACTTGGCAATTCGAAAGCACGCTTCATATCACTGTATACATCTCCTGTACTTGTAACAGGGACCTTTGCTGCACCTTTTTTTGTTGCAGCATTACTTGCAGTTGCTACTGTAGTGTTATTGGCAGCAGTCGTTCCTGATTGTGTTGCAGTATTGGTATCTGAAATACTTCCTTTTGAATTATATGTATTCTGTGCTGTTCTTAACTTCTGATAGTCCCACTGATTATCATAAGAATACTTTAACATAACGCCGGAAATATATTCTGCAATCATGTCATTTTGTTCTGTTGTTAATTTTACCTTATCTCCACAACCTGTCAAGGATACTGCTAATAATGTTCCAAGACATACCGCTGCAATCTTTTTCATGTAAATTCTCCTCTTGATATATACAACTCAAATAAATATATAATGTTTTATTCTTTCCTCTATATAGGCTCGTCAAAAACAAATGCCTCCTATAGGAGTCGCTTGACTTTCCTCCATATAAGCTCGAAGAAAACAAATGACTCCTGTGGAGTCGCTTGACTTTCCTCCATGTAAGCTCGAAAACTCGCACTGACGTGCTTATGCAGCTGCTTCGCATCTGCGTTTTCTCGCTAATAACTCAAAGAAAACAAATGCCTCCTGTGGAGTCGCTTGTTTTCTTTTTGAGTTATTATATCATACTTCTGATTTTGCGTCTAGGTCAAACCAAAATTCTACGCCGTTTTCTTTGTTGATAACACCACATTGTTTGTTATAGGAATCCATAATTGCTTTAACAATGGATAGACCAATACCATTTCCACCGTACTCTCTGGTTCTCGCTTTATCTACCTTGTAGAACTTTACCCAAATATTATCAATATCTTCTTGCGGAATATTTTTCCCTGTATTAAAGACAGATACACGAACAATATCATCATTTTTTCGCTGTACGGATACTTCTATTTTCTTTTCAAAATCACAGTGATTAATTGCATTTGAAATATAATTGGTTATTACCTCTTCTATCTTATATTCATCTGACCATACATCAATATGTTCTCCGCGCTGATTGAATATTATCTGAATATCCTTTTGATTGGCTCTCAGCTCATTGGCATTTACAACAGACGATACCAGTTCTACAATATCGAATCGTTCCATCACCAATTCTTCATTTCCAAATTCAATCTGATTCAATGTAAGCAGTTTTTTAACCATGATATTCATTTTGTTTGCTTCATCCATAATGACATCGCAATAAAAATCCATACTTTCCGGATCATCTGAAATGCCTTCTTTTAATCCTTCTGCATATCCCTGAATCAACGCAATCGGTGTCTTTAATTCATGCGAAACATTCGATAAGAACTCTGTACGCATTTCATCAATCTGAATCTTATGATCAATATCTCTTTGAAGTTCTATATTTGCAGCTTTTAATTGAGCAATATTCTTTTCGAGTTCTCGCGACATATCATTCATACTTTCACCAAGAATTCCTATTTCACTCTTATCATGTCCTTCATATTTTGCATCAAAATCCATGGATGCCATCTTCTTTGCAAGATTGGATAATTGCATAATTGGTCGTGTGAAATATGATGATAGAAAATAGGCTGCAATAATGCCAACAATAACAATGAGACATCCAATATATGTAATAAATTTATTAGAAATTGAAACATTATCCTTAATTCCCTGAATCGCCATACGAAGTAAAATAGAATCACCGCTGTCTAATGTTCCCCATAACTCATAATAGTAATCATTTAATCTGTCATCATAAATTTTCTGAAGCGTGTACTGACCTGTCTCAATTAAAATATCTCTTGTCTCACCAATACCACTGCCTGACATATTAATAGACCGTGGGGCTTTTTCTTTTCCTTCCGGAATGGAAGGCTTTTCATCGTCATTATCCTGAAAAATATCATTGTTGAATATACTCTTACGCAACCGGTTAATCATCTCGTCTCCACCGTTGCTATTTGTATATATCGTTGTCCAATCACTGCTGACAACGATAACGGATACTGCCGTACTGTTTGTCAGCTGTTCAATCTGATCGCTCATTTGAGAGTCTGTAATAGTATCATTCCGATACTCAGAAATAATCTTATTAATACAATTATAATCCGTCAACATACTATTACGCTTATCTTCCAGATAAAATCTCTCTGAAAATGCATTATTCAGGAAAATAACAAGCACAATCAAACTTGCAATCAGAACGGTAAGCATTACGGTAATTTTTACGCGAATTGAATGTCTTCCCATTTGGTATCTCCTTTTTATATTGTTAAATTATTAACACGCTGTTATTACATCCGCCTCTTTTCATACACATCTGTAACAAACAGTTCGTTGATTTTATAAATCCATTGTATTGAATAAATATGTTTTCTGTGTGACCGAAGTTGAAATTTGAAAGTCGTTTCTGTTTTTTAATTATATCTACCAAACGTACTTCTTTTTATCGTTGTACCTGCGCAAGGTCTTTTATTACTTCCCCTGCAATAATCAGTCCTGCAACAGAAGGAACAAATGCAATACTTCCCGGAATATCTCTACGTTCTGTACATTTGTGCTTTGCCCCCGGAGGACAGATACAATTCGTTCTACAACTAATACTCATATCTTCAATTGGACGAATTGATTTTTCCTTTGAATATACAACCTTTAATTTCTTGATACCGCGTTTTTTACATTCCTGACGCATAACTCGTGCAAGCGGACACATTTCTGTCTTATAAATATCTGCAACTTCAAACTTTGTAGGATCTAATTTATTGCCTGCCCCCATACTGCTCATCACAGGTACACCTGCTTTCTGAGCCTGCATAATAATATCTAATTTCGCTGTGACGGTATCTACTGCATCCACAACGTAATCATACTCTGAAAAATCAAACTCTGATGCTGTTTCCGGCAAATAGAAACAGTTGCGAATCTCTACCTGTGCGTTAGGATTAATTTCTAAGATTCGTTCTTTCATTACTTCTGTTTTATACTTACCAACAGTCTTTCTTGTTGCGATAATCTGTCGATTCAAATTGGTAAGACAGACTTTATCATCATCTACTAATACAAATGAACCGACTCCGCTTCGTACAAGTGCTTCTACTACAAAACCGCCAACACCACCAATACCAAACACAGCAACTTTGGCATGTTCAAGACGCTCCATTGCTTCCTTTCCAAGTAATAATTCTGTTCTTGAAAACTGATTTAACATGTTATTATATCCTCCATTTTATTTTTGTCGTACTTTTTATCTAATCATTTTTTTAGCAATTATCAGATTTCATTTATTTTACAAACTATCCGATTCTAAAATCTGTAACTATTCCTATCATATAAGTAGGCTTTATGATTGTACTGTGTTTATCTTCATTTGTAAATACTTGATTCGTAAAAATATAGATTCTAGCTGTTTCAATTTATTTCTGCCGTATCAAATCATGCAAATCTGTTTTATTATAACAATTTTTTTATTCGCTTCGCAAATCTTTTCGCATATTTCGTTTGGAAAGAATTTAGAAATTTATAACTGTATTATTCATATATATTTCTATTTCATTCTCGCTTAAATTGTCTGATTTTAATAGATATTTTTAGAATCTTCCGTTGCGTGCATTTGGTTATTCTGCTATGATTATGTTAGGATATTTATTTATGAAATGGAGGGATTTTTATGGCAGAACAGACAAACAGACAAAGCTCAGCTGACACTAAACAGATGACAAATCAGACAATCCGTCAGGAGCAGCCATCCTCATCCGAAAAAGAATATACCGTCGGCGGATATACATTTTCCTCAAAAGCAGCTGCTCAGACGGCAAAAGATGAATTGAATGCAATCAAATACATGTCTGCAAAGACGAATTCAAAAGACCCCAGACAGGTATATGCTTTGTACAATTCTATTATAGATAAGCATTTATTTAATACGCTGGTTGGATTAAATTATTTGAAAGAATTGCAGCAATTTCTTTATCTTAGTAAGGAGATTCCAAACACGCACATTAAACCTATTCCAATCAATCAGGATGTTCAGAGCGTACTTGATGGCAAACGTGAAGCTATCGAAAATCAGAGCGAACTGCGTAAGATTACAAAGGAACGTAATATGTACAAAGACCGCCTTGCGAAGTCGCTTATTGTCAATGCTGCTCTAATTATCGTAATTATTGCAATGCTCTTTATTACGCTTACCAGCAAAAATGCAAATATTCTAAATTACGAGAGAAACCTTCAGGATAAATATGCAACCTGGCAGGAAGAACTTGAATCCAGAGAAGCAGCTGTCAAAGCAAAAGAAAATAACACAAAATAGTCACAATTTTTGTTAAAAAAAACACAATTTGTACATATGTGTTCTGTAAGATAGAATCATCAAAAAATTCAATACGCAAGATTACAATATTCTATCTTAAATCTTTTCATTCGGCTTCTTGGAGCAGATTTGCAGAGATTTAATGTGTACGAATTCTTATATGAAACATACTTATTATCGTTCTTATCACAAATATGATAGAAAATGTATGCATTTAACAGATAAAATGGAGGAAAAAATAATATGAATAAATTAAAAGTTTTAATGGTAGATGATGAAAGTCGTATGAGAAAACTCGTAAATGATTTCTTATCCCGTCAGAATTATGAAGTTATCGAAGCTGCTGATGGCGAAGAAGCGATGGATGCATTCTATGCAGATAAAGATATTTCGCTCGTTATCCTAGATGTTATGATGCCAAAAATGGATGGTTGGGAAGTTTGCAAAGAGATTCGTAAGAATTCCAAAGTTCCTATTATCATGCTGACTGCAAAAGGGGATGAACGTGATGAACTGCAGGGATTTGACTGTGGTGCCGATGAATATATCAGCAAACCATTTAGTCCTAAGATTCTGACTGCCCGTGTAGATGCGTTGGTTCGCCGTGCTTATATGGTAGATAGTAATGAACAGCTTGAAATCGGTGGAATTGAAATCGACAAATCTGCTCATATCGTACGTATTGACGGTCAGGAAATTGAACTTAGTTTCAAAGAGTTTGAACTACTCTCTTACTTTGTTGATAATAAGGGAATTGCCCTTTCCAGAGAAAAGATTTTAAATAATGTATGGAATTATGATTACTTTGGCGATGCCAGAACGATTGATACACATGTAAAGAAACTCCGTAAGAAAATGGGCGATAAAGGCGATTATATTAAAACAATCTGGGGAATGGGTTATAAGTTTGAAGTTCAATAATTCCATTTAAAACTTATTTGATATATTTCCAATACAGACTTATTACTTATATATTAATTCAAAAAATATAGATTTCATATTTACTTAAATACACAATCTATGCATACCTTGATACACATAAAACTCCCTATATAAGAACCATTCTATACGATTGGAACGTATTCTTATGTAGGGAGTTTTTTATGAGTCTGCTTAAAAATGAATGATGTTTCTGTTTTCCTATTTATTTTGTCAACAAATACTCCTGTACAGACTGAATCGCACAAGCTCCATCTGCAGCAGCCGTAATTGCCTGACGTAATTTCTTCGTACGAACATCTCCGGCTACATACAGACCTTCTGCCGACGTAGCACATGTCTCATCCGCTATAATATATCCTTGTGCATCTAGCACATCAAATTCTTTCAATAATGCTGTCTGTGGAATCATGCCAACTGCAACGAATACCCCCTGAACTTCCAGATTCGTACCATCATTTAATGTGATAGACGTAACCTTTTTATCGCCTGAAATTTCAGATACTGTTGCATTTGTGATAATTTTCACATTTTCTTTTGCTTCTAATTTCTTTAAAGCACTCACAGACCCACGGAATGTATCTCTTCGATGAATCAGATAAACTGTCTCGCATAATTCAGATAAATACAATGCATCATTGAGTGCTGTATCGCCACCACCAATGACCGCTGTTACTTTATCTTTATAGAAAGATCCATCACATACCGCACAGTATGATACACCTTTTGCCTGAAATGTATCTTCTCCGGTGCAACCAAGTAAACGATGGGAACTTCCTGTTGCATAAACAACGGTTTGTGTCTCATAATGAACTGTTTTCTCATCTTCATTTAACATGGATACCGTCCAGTAACCATTGTTGTGCTCTAACTTCGTAACTTCACCCTCGACAAATTCCACTCCGAATTCTTCCGCATGATTACGGAATGTTTCTCCTAAGTCATAACCACTCATTTTCGGCAGACCAAGGTAGTTATCTACCTGACTGCTATATGCAATCTGACCAGTTCCCATGTATTCTTTTTCAATTAAAATAACATTGAGATTGGCTCTTTTTGCGTAAACAGCAGCACTTAATCCTGCCGGACCGCTTCCAATAATAATGACATCTAGCATAATACCAATTCTTCCTTTTCTACAACATCGCCTTCAATGTGGAAGGAATTGAGTACTGGATTGGCATCATCCATTAAAGAAAGAATCATATAGCTTGCTTTGCTGTCATATGCAAGACGCTTATCTTCTTCTGATGGACGAGATGGTGATTCCGGATGTGAATGCCAATTACCAAGTGGCGCATAGCCATTTGCACGCATATCCTTAACAGCTGCAAGCTGCTCTTTTGGATCTAATGAGAAATGTTCATTGGAATGGTCAATATTTGTTAATAAATATACTTTTTCAATTGTTTTATTGCCATCTTCAATCTTACCAGCAATCAAACCACATGCTTCTTCCGGAACATGCTTTCTTGCATGTGCTAAAATTGTCTCATAATCGCTCTTTTTCATTGAAATCATTATCGTTTCCTCCTCTAAAATCTTTCAAATAATTTCTTATAAAACAAACAAAGCGATTGTATACAAGACTGTATCAAACAGTTTCTGTGCATACAATCGCAAATTATTTTATTCGCTATGAAATTCTAAATCCATCGCTGAAATCTTACTTATCCGGACACTCAGCCTGCTCGTAATCAATCAACTCTGTAATTGTAGGATGGTCACCACATACTGCACAGTTGTGTGTATCCTGTGGTAACTTAATCTTACGGAATTCCTGTGTAATTGCATCATAAGTTAATAAATAGCCTGTAAGCAAATCACCTACACCTAAGATATACTTAATTGCTTCCATTGCCTGTAAACTACCGATAACGCCGCCCATAGCACCGATAACACCAGCCTGCTTACAAGTAGGAACTGCATCCTTTGGTGGTGGATTCTTAAATACACAACGATAGCATGGTCCTTCTCCAGGGACATAAGTCATAAGCTGACCTTTGAAACGGATGATACCGGCATGTGAAAATGGCTTCTTTGCCATAACACAAGCATCGTTAATTAAGAACTTTGCAGGGAAATTATCTGTTCCGTCAATGATGAAATCATAATCTGCAATAATATCCATAATATTTTCACTTGTAATGAATTCACGATATGTATTGACTGTCACATCTGGATTCATCGCATTCATTGTCTCTTTTGCTGACTGAACCTTTGCTTTACCAATATCTGCTGTTGCATGAATAATCTGTCTCTGAAGATTACTTAAATCAACTTCATCTGCATCTGCAATACCGATTGTACCAACACCGGCTGCCGCAAGATACATTGCTGCTGGAGCACCAAGTCCACCGGCACCAATAATTAATACTTTGGCATTTAAGAGCTTCTTCTGTCCCTTTGCGCCAACTTCATTCAAGATAATATGTCTTGAATAACGTTCAATCTGTTCATCAGTCATTGCCATTGCTGCCACCTCCCATGAAGTATAAGAATTCTACGTTATCGCCATCCTTTAAAACTGTTGAATCTTTTGCATCAGAAGCAACGAATTCATCATTGATTGAAACTGTAACATACTGAGGTGTTTCTACATTTTCAATTTCAATTAATTCTGGTAATGTAAGTCCATCTTTCACTTCTTTCTTTGTTCCTGCTACTGTAATAAACATATTTTTCTCCCATCCGAGGAATCCCTCTGTTTCATTTCGTTATCGCTTTCCAATTTCTTTTAAAAAGCATTTTATTATATCTGAAGAGTATATGAAACTCTTGCAAACTACTGAATCTGTTCGTCTACCCATGTGCGCAGTTCTGCTTTCTTTACTGCACCTGTGATACGGCTTGCTTCTTCGCCGCCTTTAAAAATAATCAAAGTTGGAACAGACTGTACTTCGTACTGTTCTGTAAGTTCACTATCAAAATTCGTATTCACTTTGTAAACATTTAATTTGCCTGCATAATCATCTTCAACGCCACCAACCAGTGGAGACATTTTCTTGCAAGGCACACAGCTATCTGAATAGAAATCAACAAGTACCGGAAGTTCGCTTTCTAATACTTTCTGTGTGAATGATTCCTGATTAACGCGTTCAGCCATATGTATATCCTACCTTTCTTACTATTATAGTATGAATTAAAAGAAAAAGCTAGATTAATCTTCAACTTTCTTGACAATTAACGTATAAGTACCATCTTCGTTATTAACTAACTTTAAAATCTGATGACCTTCTTCTTTGATGCTTCTAGGTACATTCTGTACTGGTTCGCCATCATTCATACGAATTGCCATTACTTCGCCATCTTCGATTTCTTCCATCGCTACCTTTGCTTTAACGAATGTAAGTGGGCATACCTTATCTGTAATATCTACTGTATCATTGATTTCAATTCCTGCAATTTCCATATTCTCTTCTCCTAACAATCTTTATTTACCTTCGTAAGCCTTCTGGATTCTTTCTCTGAATTCATCTTCGCCAACTCTCTGTAATAACAGACGGAAACGCTCTCCTGAATTTGCGTAATCTTCAAAGAATGAAACGGCTTCATCTGTTACACGGAACAATGTTTCTTCACTCTTAATAAATGGAAGTAACTGTTCTCCCTTGTAGATCTTGTTACCAAATAATCCACCGAATGATACGATATAACCGCTTTCGCCTTCCCATGCATCTGTTGGACATGATTTTACGCAACGGCCACAGAATGTACATTTGCTACGATCAATTGTAACACCTGAACCTGTACATGTGATTGCACCTTCACGGCAAGCCTTTTCACAGACACCACAGTTGATACATTTGTCTTCAACCCATGTAACTTCCATGCCGCCCTTGATACCGATATCATTCTCTTCTGTCTTCAAACAGTTATTCTGACAACCTGTTACACCAAACTTGAACTTATGTGGAAGTTCTCTGCCAAAGTAATGATCATCCAACTTCTTTGCAAGTGTGTAAGTATCGATACAACCGCTTGGACAGACCTGATTACCCTGACAGGCTGTGATTGTACGAACTCTCGGACCACATACACCAGGATCTACACCACCAGCCGCAAGTTCTGCACGAACTGCCTCAATATTATCAAAATGAATGAACGGAATCTCTACACTCTGTCTTGAAGTCATATGTACATATCCCTTACCATATTTATCAGCTACATCTGCTACTGCACGAATGTTCTCTGCTGTTAAGTTACCACCTACGACACGAAGTCTTAATGAAAAATATCCCTTCTGCTTCTGTCTCATAAATCCGCCCTTTTTTAAGGCTGCATAATCAATTGCCATGTTGTTTCCTCCCTATGAAGTATAATCATATTTTGTAATAAATACATCGCACATTACATTTTCTATGATGCTAAGGTTTCACACCATTAACACGTTACTGTTGTAAAGCGAATATATCTATTTTATATGTTATTTGCTGATTTGTCTACTGCTTGTTTAAAATCTTCTATTAAATCTTCAATATCTTCAATTCCGACACTGATTCGAATTAAATCATCGAATACACCGGCAGCAGCTTTTTCTTCCTCCGTACTATGCACATTCAGCGTCGATTCCGGATGAATCACCAAAGTTTTGGTATCGCCGATATTGGAAATATTCAGCGGAAGCTGCAATGCATTAATAATTGCAAATGCTTTCTCCTTACTTCCCGTACGAACAGTAATAATTCCACCAAATTCATCACCGCACTGCTTCACTGCAATATCATGCCACTTGCTGCTTGCAAGCCCCGGATAATTTACTGTAAAATCTGGATAAGTATCTGACAAAAATGTTGCAAGTTCCATTGCATTTTTACAAATACGCTCCATACGAAGGCCCAATGTCTCCATGCCAATACTGTTATAGAACGCATTCTGTGGAGAAAGGCACGCGCCTGTGTTACGGAACAATCCATTACGTAACTTTGCGATATAAGCAAATGGACCAAACTTCTTAAAGTTCTTCATTCCCGGATAACGCTCTGCATCCCACTTAAACTTACCGCCATCTGTAATAACACCACTGATTCCGTTACTATTACCGTTAATATATTTTGATGTAGAGTTTACGACAATATCTGCACCAAACTCTAATGGGCGAACCAAATATGCCGTAGCTACTGTATTATCCATAATTAAAGGTACATTATTCTTATGAGCAAGTTCACTCAATGCTTGAATATCTGTTACATCCAATCTTGGATTACCGATTGTCTCCGCAAAATACAAGCGTGTATGTTCATTGGTTGCCGCTTGAAATGCTTCTAAATCATTGTTTGCAACATAATGTGTCGTAATACCAAATGCTTCTAAATCACGGAATAAATCAATGCTGCCTCCGTAAAGGCTTGCACTGGTTACAATCTCATCACCAGCACATAAAATATTACAAAAAGCATTGAATAACGCCGCCATACCTGATGCACATGCAATGCTTGCAATTCCGCCTTCTAATTTCGTCATTCTTTTTTCAAAAGCGTCAATCGTAGGATTGCTAATTCTTGTATATGAAAAACCAGGTGCCTGATTATGAAAAATCTTTTCTAAATCTTCTGCTGATGAATGAGCAAATGCACTAGACTGATAAATCGGTGTAAGGGTTGCGCCCGTCTTATCATCTCCTGCAAAGTCACCATGCAATAATGCAGTATTAAACTTCATGAGCCTTCCTTTCTCCATAAATAACATCACAGTAGAAATATTCAAAATCGAAATCACTATTATTCCCACTGATTTAATATGATTTAATTTTTTATATTATTTTAATCACATTTTTATGTTTTGTCAAGAAATATATATAAGAAATTTGCATAAAAATACAAAAATATGATACTATAGGAAAAATATTGATTATTTATAAGGATTTTCGTCGATTTTGCTTTCATTTCTATTATTTGAAATAAAAATAAAATAGTATTTTACAATAAATCATAAAATTTATTCAATGTATATTCTATGAGAACTGCAATTCGCAATATACATTGAAATACAGAACGGAGAAATCATGCATAATAACAAAAAAAATACAATTATCATTATGATATTACTTCTATTATTATGTATTGCGATGTTCCTAAGCCTTCTATTTGGAAGCATCGCATTACACCCTGTTGATATTTTAAAATGTCTTATTGGGCAGGATTCCAATTCTATGACTGCTCTTTTAATTTACAATGTCCGAATTCCACGAATGCTCGCAAGTGTTCTTGCCGGAATGGGACTAGCCTGTGCCGGCGTTATCTTACAGGGTGTTATGAATAATGCTCTCGCCAGCCCAAATACCATCGGTGTGAATTCCGGAGCCGGATTCGCTGTGATGCTGTGTTTGATGTTATTTGGAAATGGGTCTTCCTATCTTCCATTTTTTGCATTTGGTGGCGCATTAATTACAACGATACTAATCTTTGCATTAGCGTATCTGTCCGATAGTTCCAGAACAACTATTATCCTTGCCGGCATTACCGTTTCTACATTTTTAAATGCCGGTATGAATACAATTAAATTGCTCAATTCAGATGTTACCTTAAATATTACAACTTTTACGATTGGAACACTATCCGGTGTAACGATGAAAAATCTCATCATTCCCGGAAGTGGAATTGTATTTGCAGTTATCGTTTCCTTTTTCTTTGCGAAGCATTTAAATATTTTAAATCTTGGTGATGAAATTGCACGTTCTTTGGGTGTAAATGTATCCGTGACACGTTGTATTTTCTTAATCCTGTCAAGTGTAATGGCCGGCTGTGTCGTAAGTTTTGCCGGACTTTTAAGTTTTATCGGGTTAATCGTTCCCCATATTGCAAGACGACTGTTTGGAAATGATGCCAGATTATTACTGCCATGCAGCGCACTGCTTGGCAGCCTGTTCGTATTAGTCTGTGATTTGCTCGGACGAACACTTGCAGCACCATATGAATTACCGGCTGGAATCGTCATGTCCTTTGTCGGCGGTCCATTTTTCTTATACTTATTGCTCAAAAAGAAAGGAGGCAGACGTGTCAATGCTTAGATTTGATCATATTGATGTTTCGTACCATAAAGCGCCGATTCTATCTGATATTTCTTTAACAATTCCAACTGGAAAAATCACAACGATTATCGGATCGAATGGCTGTGGCAAAACAACGCTGCTTTCTACGTTAAACGGAACTTCAAAAGTAACAACAGGCGCAATTTATTTAGATGATACCAATCTGCTGACCTTAAAAACGAAAGAACGTGCAAAAAAAATTGCATTTCTTCCACAGGTACGTCAAACCATTCCGACACTTCCTGTTCGAACACTTGTCGAACATGGACGTTTTCCCCATCTGGGATTTGCAAGAAAGAAATCTGATGCAGATAAGCAAATCGTTTCACAAGTCATGGACTTTACCGGGGTAACACCATATGCCAATCAATATGTAGACACGTTATCCGGCGGTATCAGGCAGCGTGTATTCTTTGCAATGATTCTTGCGCAGGATTGTGATACGATTATTTTAGATGAACCTACAACGTATTTGGATATTGCAGGACAGCGAAACTTTTACAAACTGCTTCTGAATTTAAAAGCACAAGGAAAAACCATTCTTTTAGTGTTACATGACCTCTCCAAGGCACTATCCATTTCTGATGAAATCGTCCTGATGAATGAGCGAAAGGTCTTATTTACCGGTACGCCTGCTGATTGTGTACAGACAGGTCTAATCAATCAGGTGTTTGATACAACCTGTAAGACATTTTCTGACGAAGACGGAACATATTATATATTTGATTGATGAAAATCGATCCTACGCAAAACCCCACGATGTGATAACGAATCATTCACATCGTGGGGTTATTTCATTTCAATAAATTCTTATCTAAGTTTGAGGATAGATTAACATACATCTCTTTGCAATTCTTATGACCAAAGTGCATCTCTGAATACAATCTTACGATATGTTTCAAATGTAACCCACTTATTAAAGAATTCACTACTAATTGTATCGCCTTCCGCTGCCAATTCCTTATTAAATGCATCCAAATCACTCTGGCTGTTTACTGCTACTGCAAAGCCTCTGCCATTGATTACCGGTACATCGTTGTATGTCAGCTCAGAAAGTGCTGTAATGGCTTCAATCTTGCCATTGCGAACACGTACTGCAACCTTATCACGTAATACAACGACATCAAAATTATCCGGATACTGGTAGCTTTCTCCTGTTACTGGAATTTCATCGCCAACAGTGTAAGTCTTACCATTTGCCTTTACCTTAGAAATTGTCATACTATCAAGGTTGTAATAGAACTCTTCAAAGATATCTCCATTTGCCTTTAAATTGCCATATACAAATGCAGCCTTAATATCCTTGCTGTCATCAACTGTTGGCTGTTCTACAACACCACATGCTGAAGTCATATTTGTAATACGGTCAATTAAAATGAGTTCTCCTAATGTCTTGTGCTTCTTAAATGCATCCAGAACAATTTCTTCCTGCAAAGAAATATCACAGACTGCAATTTCATTCTTCTTTAATGTTCCGGCAGGAATAAATTCTCCTGTGTTGACATCAATCTTATACTGAATGTTCTTTAATACACCCGGAATCTGCTTCGTACCAAGTTTTACTAAGTAATCCTTGCCAACTGTCAAATCTACATCATCCATCCAAAGAATTGTAGCTGTAAATGACTTACTTGTTGGAAGTGCATTACCAGCTGCAAGTACATTTCCTCTTGAAACGTCTACTTCTTTGTCTAACTGGATTGTTACAGGCTGTCCCATAAATGCTTCATCAGACTGCTTATCGCCAACTAAGATACTCTTAACATGTGCATGTTCATTACTTGGCAATGTAACAATATCATCCCCAACATGAATACTTCCAGATTCAACCTGTCCCTGAAATCCTCTAAATGTATGGTCTGGACGGCATACTCTCTGTACAGGCATGTAGAAGCCTTCTTCCTGCTTCTTTTCTGTAACGTCAATTGTTTCAAGGTATGGAAGGATTGCTTCTCCCTTGTACCAAGGAATATTTTCAGACTTTGTTGTAACGTTATCGCCTTCTGTAGCGGATACAGGAATTGTAACAACACTTTCAAGACCTAATTCCTTTGTTAATTCGTCAATCTGTGCCTGAATTTCGTTGAATCTCTTTTCATCATATCCTACTAAATCCATCTTATTAACGGCAAATACGAAATACTTAATACCCATGAGTGAGCAGATTCTTGCATGTCTTCTTGTCTGAACAAGTACACCCTGCTTTGCATCCACTAAGATAATCGCAAGGTCTGCAAAGGAAGCACCTACTGCCATATTTCTTGTATATTCTTCATGTCCCGGTGTATCTGCAACGATGAAACTTCTGTTATCTGTTGTAAAATAACGATATGCTACGTCGATTGTGATACCCTGTTCTCTTTCTGCCATCAAACCATCTAATAACAAAGAATAATCGATTGCACCGCCACGGCTTCCGACTTTACTATCTAATTCCAACGCCTTTTCCTGATCAGCATAGATTAACTTTGCATCATATAAAATATGTCCAATTAATGTTGATTTTCCATCATCCACGCTTCCGCATGTAATAAATTTTAATAATCCTCTCATTCTAGAAGTACCCCTCTCTCTTTCTACGTTCCATGCTGCCTGCCGCTTCGTTATCAATTACTCGCGTCGTTCTTTCTGAAGATACAGCACTTAATGTTTCGTCAATAATCTCATCTAATGTTGTTGCATTGGATTCAACACCACCAGTTAATGGGTAACATCCAAGTGTTCTGAATCGAACCATCTTGTTCTCAACCTTCTCACCCGGTAACAACTTCATTCTGTCATCATCTACCATGATAATATTACCATCACGTTCTACAACAGGTCTTTCTGCTGCAAAGTATAAAGGTACGATATCAATCTTTTCTCTCTTGATATACTGCCAAATATCTGTCTCTGTCCAGTTAGAAATTGGGAATACACGAATACTTTCGCCTTTGTTAATCTTTGAGTTGTACAACTTCCACATTTCAGGACGCTGGTTCTTAGGGTCCCAGGCATGATTTTCATTACGGAATGAGAAGATTCTTTCCTTTGCTCTAGATTTCTCTTCATCACGACGGCCACCACCAAATGCTGCTGTGAAACCGTATTTATTTAATGCCTGCTTCAATGCCTGTGTCTTCATAATATCTGTATAAGCTGAACCATGGT
The DNA here is from genome assembly GCA_002394205.1 of Lachnospira sp. UBA4346. Taxonomy (GTDB): domain Bacteria; phylum Bacillota; class Clostridia; order Lachnospirales; family Lachnospiraceae; genus Lachnospira. The sequence goes on from DGTC01000015.1 coordinate 19,790, forward strand.
CAAATGGATTGATTCCCTGACGAACGCCGTCTTCATTGATATATTCTAACATTTCAATACCAAGTTTCTTTGCTGTTTCATCTCGAAACTGAATCATTTCCTTGAACTTCCATGTTGTATTAACATGAAGGAATGGGAAAGGTGGCTTCTCCGGATAGAAGGCTTTCATAGCCAAATGTAACATAACGGAGCTATCCTTACCGATTGAATATAACATAACAGGCTTTTCACACTCTGCCGCTACCTCACGGATAATATAGATTGCTTCTGCTTCTAGTGCATCTAAATGCGATAATTCACTCATCGTAACCTCTTTTCTGCCGCTTTCGGCTTAATATTTATTAGATTCTTTTTTATCTATTACAATTGTCTCAACAGTTCCATCTGTTTTTTCGATGTTCCAGTCAAGATAATGATCTCTTTGTTTGACAGTCATCTTGCTGCCCATACCGCCTATATCCGCTCCCAAGTAGAAGGAAATGGCATCAAATGGACATTCTTTGATACATGATGTACAACCCCAACAATCTTTTGGATACTTAATAAATGCCTTATTCTCTGTATCCTTCTTGATTAAGCTGCCCGGACAGACACTAAGGCATCGTCCGCAACTCTTACAGATGTTCTTATCGATTACTATGCTCATACGTCTCTCCTCTCTTTACCAAATCTCTGAAAATAACTTCAATCTTGCCATTTTCTTTTTTGGTATTTACATATTTTAACCATTCATCACTCTTTTCAGGGTAATCAAGGTTTTCAGCAAAACTATGCCAACGTGTCTCTTTTCTGGCACGAAGATGTGCTATCAAGGTAAGACAGACAGTTAATCGTTCTTTTAATTCATAAGCAAACATCAGTTCATGCATATCTTCTGCCTTGACATTTTCTGCAAGCTCCTGAATCTTTAGAATCTTTTCTTCTGCAAGTGCCAACTGGCTTTCATTAAATTGATAATGATTACCAATTCCTCCGGCATATGTATCCATAACCTTCTGCATTGCTTCTTCTAACTGTTCAATACTATATGTTGCTGTCGTATTCTGTAAAATTGCATCATACTCTGCAACCTTTTTATCAAATTCATCTGCTGATTTTTCTGATAATGTCTTATTTTCTGACTGAATGGCTGCAACCATTGCTTTAGCTGCGATTTCACCTTCAACCATTGCACCGGTTACATACTTCTGTGGACATCCACCGGCAACATCACCTGCCGCATATAATCCATGTAAGGTTGTCTCTCTATTCGTATCTACCCAGTAACCACTCGCTGTATGACCACCAACAACGTATGGTTCTGTTCCCTCAATTTCGACGTTTTGCTCACTTGGATTCTTGCCCGATTCAATCCACTTTAATGTCTGACTTGGTGCCATATTTAAATATGCCTTCTTTAAAGAATCATCCTGTGCTTCTGAGATTCCTTCTGTTCTTAAATAACAAGGACCTCTTCCTTCCAGATTCTCCTTAACCGTACCATAAACACGCTGAGAAGTTGTAATACCATATTTTCCTTCGTAATTCTCACCCAATGCATTGACCTGCTTTGCACCAACGCCCTGTGCAATCGTACCGGTTGGAGCAATCGTATCTTTACAACGCAATGCAATGAAACGCATTTCAAAGGTTGTCATTTCTGCACCGGCATTAATTCCCATTGCATATCCGGCACCTGTATTAAATGGTGGATACCACATCTTATGTCTTGAAAATCCCGGATTATTTGGCTTATATAAACCTGATGCACCACCTGTTGCACATAAGACTTTCTTTGCACGAATCTCGTAAGCAACACCAGATAAATTACCATCTGTGTTATCTTCTTCAATGCTAAATCCATATGCACCTGCAATTTCATTATTCTCAATAATATAATCTGTAATATTAACCTGATTGATTACTGTTACATTTGATAATTTTTTAACAGCATCCGCCATAATTGGCTTGATATTTTCGCCGTTAATTTTAATATTTCTATTCCCTCTTGCAACATATTTTCCGTTCTCATCTTTTAAAATGACAAGGCCCAAATTTTCCATCTTTGCTGTAACACGGTTTAAACCTTCTGACATTGTAAGAAGTAAATCTTCTCTCACAATACCGTCTGCATCTTTATTTGCATAATCTACATAATCCTCCGGCTTTCTGCCTTCGACAATGTATGCATTGATTGCATTTACACCGGCTGCCAAACAACCGCTTCGCTTAATATTTGCCTTTTCTGCAATGATTACAGAACATTCCGGCGACTCCACTGCAATCGTTAATGCAGCATAACAACCGGCAGTTCCACCACCGATAATTAAGATATCTGTTTCTAATCGTTCTTTTCTCTTAATTTCCATAAACTCATAGATATAACATATCCTTAGATATAGAATATATCTTCCTCCTGCATTTCCTTATTTTCGCATAGATAAGTACGATTCTGTTGCTCATCTATAATATACAAACGGTAAATCAGTACATTGACCTTTTCACCAATTTCTAACGTATCCTTCTCAAGTGACCATTCCCCGATAACCGAAATTCCCTTGATATTAATTGTTACATCTAAATGATTGCCTCGAAAGACAACATCTTCGACAATTCCTTCTTCTGCCGCACTCATAAAACGCTCTAACTTGCCAAGTCTTGAAATCTTAACAAATTCCGGCCGGATAATAGCGCGCTTTGCACCTTCAATGGCATCAAATCCATTTAATGCATCATACCCTTCTACCACAGAAGGCTTTCCAATAAACTGCGCAACAAACGGTGTGTCTGGAGATTTATAAATCTCAAATGGTGTTCCAACCTGTTCGATTTCTCCATGATTGGTTACAATAATCTGATCTGCAACCTCAACGGCTTCATCCTGATCGTGTGTAACGAAGATACAGGTGATTCCCAACTTCGTAACAACTTCCCGAAGCCACAGTCTTAACTCTGTTCGAACCTTTGCATCAATCGCAGCAAACGGTTCATCTAACAACAATACATGCGGCCGTGGTGCAAGTGCTCTTGCAAATGCCACTCGCTGTCGCTGTCCTCCCGATAACTGATTCGGATAACGCTTCTCCATACCGGATAATCCTGTAATTTCAAGCAATTCCATAACACGCGTACGAATCTGATCCTTTGGCATTTTCTGCAATTCCAGACCAAATGCAACATTGTCATATACGGTCATATAACGAAATAACGCATAGCTCTGAAATACGAATCCAATACCACGCTTCGCTGCCGGAATGTCATTGACACGCTGTCCATCAATATAAATATCTCCGGAATTCGGTGTCTCAAGTCCTGCAATCATTCGAAGCAGTGTCGTCTTACCACTTCCTGACGGACCAAGCAACGCAGCTAACTTTCCCTGTTCAATTCCAAAGCTGACATTATTCGAAGCCGTAAAATTGCCGTATTGCTTATAAATATTTTTCATTTCAACGTACATATATTATGCTTCTCCTTTCTCCATCTTCTTATTTGAACGGTGTTCTAATATATTTCTTACAACCATAATGATAATCGCTATAATTACTAATATGGATGATACTGCAAATGCAGATGTTATGGATACATCTGTACCTGACATATATAATGCGTCAATTTCAAGCGGCAATGTAAATGTCTCACCTCTTGTCTTAGATAACGCATTGACTGCGCCAAATTCGCCAAGTGCTCTTGATGTACATAAAATAATTCCATAAATTAATGCCCACTTAATCTGTGGGAATGTAATTTTAAAGAAAATCTTTAATCCCTTTGCGCCCATGAGTGCAGCAGCTTCTTCTTCGTCTTTGCCCTGTGCATTCAATACCGGAATAATCTCTCTTGATACATATGGAAATGTAACAAAGATGGTTGCAATCACAACACCCGGTATTGCAAAAGCAATTCTGAAATTCGTACCTAACCACTGGTTGATTGCACGAATTGCCGGATACGTCCATCCAAGTCTTCCAAATGTCATTAAAAATGCAAGACCAACAATAACCGGTGAAATGGAAAATGGAATATCAATGAGTGTCGCTAACACCTGTTTTCCTTTAAAGGAAAACTTCGTCAACAGCCAAGCGGCACAGATTCCAAAAAATGTATTCACAACAACTGCAATAATCGTTGCAATCAATGTAACCTTTAACGCATTTCTTACGTATTCCGTTGTAATTGCCTGTATGTAAAATCCAAATCCTTCTTTTAAAGAATTGACAACAATTGCTGCTAATGGCACAACAAGCATCAAAAAGATAAATAGAACACTTACAGCAATTAATATCATTCTTGTCCGCTTCGACTGACGTTCTAATTTTTCCTGTTCTGTCATATGCCCTCCGTTTCTTCGTGATTCGTAATAAATCATTTACGTTTTATGTGATAAATGTTGATTTTACAACATATTTGTTCTGCGTGACTGTCTCATCTGTACGATATTGATTAAGAATAAAATAACAAATGAAATAACCAGCATCACAAATGCAATTGCTGTTGCAGAAGCATAATCAATATAATTCAGTTTCTGCATGATTACATAGGAAATAACCTGTGTATGTTCTTTTGCACTATTACCGGAAATGTAAATAACACTGCCATATTCACCAATTCCTCTTGCAAAAGCAAGTCCGAATCCTGTCAGTAACGCAGGCCGAAGCTCCGGTAAAATAACTTTAAAAAATGTCTGGGCCGGTGTCGCACCAAGAATATATGCTGCTTCTTCGTACTGTCCGTCTAGTTTTTCTAATACAGGCTGCACTGCTCTTACTACAAATGGAATTCCAACGAAAACCAATGCAATAATCAATCCCAAATGTGTATATGCGACCTTAATTCCAAGTGCCGCGAGTGGTTTTCCAAACCATCCCGTCTCAGAATACAGCTTCGATAAAGTAATACCGGCAACAGCTGTCGGCAATGCAAATGGAAGTTCAATAAAACCGTCTAAAATACGTTTTCCTTTGAAATCGTATCGCACTAAAGTCCATGCAAGAATCAATCCAAATACCAAATTGATAACGGCTGCAATAAAGGAACAGACGATACTAGTACCAAACGCATATAAGACATTTTTCTTTGTAATCAACCGCCAAAATTCAGCTGGCGATAATTGTAAGGACTTCACCATAACAGATGCAAGTGGAATTAAAACGATTAAGGATAACATCGCAATCGTAATCCCAAGCGTTAGATGAAATCCGGGAATAACTCTCGTTGTCTTCGTATTTTTCTTCATATTCAACCTCTTTCATCTATTCGTTATACATCTTGTCAAACAATGCGCCATCATCAAAATATACGGCGTATGCATTATCCCAACCGCCAAAATCATCGATTGTCGTTAATTTCACATGCAAATCGAATACATTTGCATATTCCTGTAAAACTGCTTCATCGGTTGGACGATAACCAAACTGTGCGGCTAATTTCTGTGCATCTGTACTATACAAATAGGTAAGATACTCTTTCGCTGCATCTTGTGTATGATTCATACCGACATTATCATCAACAATCGCAACACTTGGCTGTGCTAATATACTAACAGACGGTGTTATCATCTCATACATTCCAGGATATGACTGCATCGTTGTAATTGCTTCATTCTCCCATGCAACTAACACATCGCCCTTGCCATTTTCAACAAATGTTGTCGTGGAACCTCTTGCACCGGAATCCATAACTGAAACATTTTCATAGAGTTTCTTTAGAAAATCCTGTTCTTTTGATGCATCATGATACTGTTCCTGTGCATAACTTAATGCAGCCAAGTAATTCCAGCAGGCACCACCACTGCTCTTCGGGTCTGGTGTAATCACATCCACATTATCCTGAATTAAATCATTCCAATCACGAATATTTTTCGGATTACCTTTGCGTACCAAAAACACAATCGTAGATGTATATGGTGCAGAATCTTTGTCAAATTCATCTACCCAACCACTTTCAATCAGACCTGTATGTTCAATCAATGAAATATCATGCTCTAATGCAAGCGTAACAACATCTGCGTTACTGCCTTCCACAACAGAACGTGCCTGTGCACCGGAACCTCCATGTGACTGAATCACACGAATAGGTTCGCCGTGTGTTTCCTCATATTGCTTTGCAAACAACTGATTATATTCCTCATAGAATTCTCTTGTCGGATCATAAGAAACATTCGTCAATGTCAGAATCTGATTCTTTTTGCCGCAACCAGAAGCAGACAGTGCAAGTATTGTACACATACTCATAATTCCAATCTTACGGCATACGGTTGTAATCTGTATTCTGTTGTGATTCTTTTTATGTAATCTGTGTATCTGTCTCACACTGTCTCTCCTTTTTCATATGATATTGTGACGCTATCTATTGCGATACATACTTTCTGTAAAAACACATATATTCTGCACGATGATATTGTCTATTTTTCGCTCTTGTTTGTTATTAAAACACTTTCTATAAATCAAATAATGGTGTTGAAAGATATCTTTCTCCTGTATCCGGAAGGAGTACCACAATCTTTTTATTGACATTTTCAGGACGCTGTGCTAATTTCTTTGCTGCTGCAAGAACGGCACCGGAAGAAATACCAACCAACAAACCGTCTGTCTTTGCAACTTCTCTTGTTGTATCAAAGGATTCTTCATTTTCAATTGTAATAATTTCATCGAATAATGAAACATCAACAATCTTTGGAATAAATCCTGCGCCAATTCCCTGAATCTTATGTGGTCCCGGCTTACCGCCTGATAATACCGGAGATGCTGCAGGTTCTACTGCAACAATCTGAATGTTCGAATTCTTCTCTTTTAATCCTCTGGCAACACCTGTTATCGTTCCGCCACTGCCGACAGACGCAACAAAGATGTCAACCTGACCTTCTGTATCTCTCCAAATCTCCTCCGCTGTTGTTGTACGGTGAATCTCCGGGTTGGCAGGATTTTCAAACTGCTGTGGAATAAAGGCGTTGCCATATTCTTCCTTTAGCTGTTCTGCTTTCTGAATTGCTCCGTTCATACCAAGACGTCCTTGTGTTAATACAACCTTTGCCCCAAGTGCGGTAACAATCTTACGACGTTCTACACTCATCGTATCGGGCATTGTAAGAATAAGCTGTAAATTCTTTGCCGCACATACAAATGCAAGACCAATTCCTGTATTACCACTGGTCGGCTCAATAATTACTGTATCTGCGTTAATCCTGCCGTCACGAATCCCCTGTTCAATCATTGCATTCGCAACACGATCCTTTACACTTCCCAATGGATTGAAATATTCTAACTTTGCCAAAATCGTCGCCTTCAACTGATTCTCCTGTTCGAAATTAGATACCTCCAACATCGGAGTATTTCCAATCAATTCTGTAAGACTCTTTGCAATATTTGCCATACTCTAATCCTTTCCTCAACGATTCTTTAGACATAATACTCTACTATTCATATTAAGTCAATAGGAATTGTCGAAATTATAAAATTAATTTAAAAATTGCATAAATAAGTATAACATTTCTATGTATATAATTACAATTACCTATTGAATTTTATATTTCTGTGTAAATTTATACATTTTACAATTTGGTACGTTAAAACACAAAAATATTAAATTCCCATATAGGCAAAGTACCTTGTTATATGGTATACTAGAAAAATCGGGGCGCATATGAGGTGATTCCACATTTATTGTAAAGTCTCTTTTCAATACTTCTATTATCGTATAGACTGGTGTAAGAATTTCCTCATGAATCATGGGCAATTCAGCTTCCGATAAAACATAGGAAGTTTGCATAAAGATTTTAAAATGTATCATTGCATTTCTATAATTTAAATTTAGAATAAAAATGCGAAATCTATATAAACTTTCCATACAACAAATTAAGATTACAAAAAACGAAAGGAACTATGCTAATATGGGCGGATTTTTTGGTGTAACTTCGCAGCAGGACTGCGTATTTGATTTATTTTTTGGAGTAGACTACCATTCTCATCTTGGTACAAGACGCGGGGGTATGGCAGTTCTTGGCAAGAATGGTTTTGATCGTGCAATTCACAATATTGAAAATGCTCCATTCCGTACAAAGTTTGACAAAGATGTTCAGACTATGGAAGGACATTATGGTATTGGTTGTATCTCAGACTATGAGCCACAGCCATTAATCATTCGTTCTCACCACGGTACATATGCACTCACTACTGTCGGAAAAATCAATAACACAGATGCCATTGTAAAACAATTATTTGCAAACGGACACACACATTTTCAGGAAATGAGTACCGGGGAGATTAATGCCACGGAGCTTGTTGCAGCCTTAATTGATAGCAAAGAGAATCTAATCGAAGGAATAAAATATGTACAGGATACGGTAGACGGTTCTATGTCAATGCTTCTGTTAAACAAACAGGGACTCTATGCCGCAAGAGATAAATTCGGACGTACGCCTGTCGTTATTGGTAAAAAGGAAGATGGATTCTGCGTTTCTTTTGAAAATTATGCATATAAGAACTTGGGATATTCCGATTACAAAGAATTAGGTGCCGGCGAAATTGCAGTCGTTACAGAAAAAAACTGTATTACCCTCGTCAATCCAAATAAGAACATGAAAATCTGTACATTCCTATGGGTATACTATGGTTATCCAGCCAGTTCCTATGAAGGCATTAGTGTAGAACAGATGCGTTACAACTGCGGTGCTATGATGGCAAAGCGTGATGATTGTAAACCTGATATTGTTGCTGGTGTTCCAGACTCTGGTACTGCTCACGCTGTTGGTTATGCGAATGAATCAGGTATTCCATTCTCAAGACCATTTATCAAATATACAC
>DGTC01000015.1:28638-36780 GCA_002394205.1 Lachnospira sp. UBA4346
CAACATGGCCACGTTCATTTATGCCTACAATTCAGAGTCGCCGTAACTTAATTGCAAAGATGAAGCTCCTTGCTGTGGATGATTTAATTAAAGATAAGAGCCTTCTTCTAATTGATGACTCTATTGTTCGTGGTACACAGCTTCGTGAAACAACAGAATTCTTATATAATAGCGGTGCAAAGGAAGTACATATTCGTCCAGCCTGTCCTCCACTTTTATATGGATGTAAATATTTGAACTTCTCTCGTTCTAATTCTGAAATGGATCTTATTACACGCCGTGTGATTGAGCGTCTTGAAAATGGAAATGTTACAGATGAAGTACTTCAGGAATATGCCAATCCGGAATCAGAAAAATATGAAAAGATGGTTGATGAAATCCGTAAGGAATTAAACTTTACATCTCTTCGTTTCAACCGCTTAGATGATATGCTTGATGCAACCGGATTAGACCGCAGCCAGTTATGTACATACTGCTGGGATGGTAAGGAATGATTTTTTGATAGATAATAAAATCATTTAATAACAACCACGAAATTATTTTCATAAATATTTGTTAAAAAAATAACACAAAAAATACAAACGTCCGACATTTTCTGAACTGCTTTATGTCGGACGTTTGTATATTATAGACTTGTGTTTGCTTCTCAAAATTGTGCAATTCACCAGTTTAACACCCAAATTCTATAATATAAATGCTTCACAGATTATGCTTCTGAAATCGCTGCAACCGGACAACTGTCAATCGCTTCCTGTACGGCAGAATCATCGCCTTCTGCATACGCTTCTGCTTTGCCTTCATCATTTATACGGAATACATCTGCTGCAATTCCTGCACACATTCCACATCCGATACAAGTATCCTGATCTACATAAGCCTTCATAACCATTACCTCCATTTTGTTGTTATTCTTTAGCCATATTTTATAGTAGAAATAATATCTTTTCTGTTGTTACAGCAACATTTTGTCAAATATATTAAAAATATTTCAAATCATATATTTTAGTAGAAATTTATTATATTTTTAAGATAAGAAGAATACACATTCTATTTCTCTGCAAAATTTGCTTCGTGTATCCAATTCTTTCTGCGATGTGCAGCATATTCTTCTGCCTGCGTATACAATTGTTCGCATTGCTGTGGATTCTGCATCTGCAACGACGTAAAACGTACTTCTCTGTCAAGAAATGCACGATAATCACAGGTAGGTTCTTTGCTGTCAAGTGTAAATAAAGGATGTCCATCTTCTGCTCCACTCGGATGATACCGAAACAAATCCCAATATCCACTCTCAACTGCCAATTTCATTTCCTCCTGACTGTATCGCATCCCTTTCTTTATTCCATGATTGATACACGGTGCATACGCAATAATTAAAGACGGTCCATTATAGTGTTCAGCTTCTGTCATTGCACGAATACATTGCGTATAATCTGCTCCCATAGAAATCTGTGCCACATAAACATACCCGTAACGCATCGCAATCGCTGCAAGGTTCTTCTTTGGAAGTACCTTTCCACCACTTGCAAACTTGGCAACTGTCGCAGTCGGTGAAGATTTTGCAGCCTGACCGCCTGTATTCGAATACAGTTCTGTATCAAATACCAATACATTGATATTCTCGCCGCTTGCAAGCACATGATCCAAACCGCCAAAACCAATATCATATGCCCAACCATCGCCACCAAATATCCACTGCGACTTTTTTGCCAAAAACTGTTTCTTCTGATAAATATCTTCTAATAACGCATAGATATGACCATCATTGAACGCATGCCCCCTGATATTTTGTGTGGACATATCACGCACATCCTTATTTTTTACAATATCTTCTTTATTCTGATTTTCTAAAATTTTTGATAAAGACAACCGTTCTGTAACGTTTTCCTGTGCAATACGCTGTAATCTGTTTGTTAAATAATTATAAATGCAATTTACAAGCTGTTTCGTCGCTTTTTCATTTTCTACCCTGTCATCAAACGTATGCATCCATTGGTCAATGACCGTATCAAACATATCCGAAATATGAGATTCTTTGATTACACACAACTTCTCATAGAGTTCCTTTCGAAGATTCTTTTGTGCAAGCAACATTCCATACCCAAATTCTGCTGCATCTTCAAATAAAGAATTTGCCCACGCAGGGCCATTTCCCCGTGAATCACAAGAATATGCAGAAGCCGGAGATGAATTTGCCCAAATAGACGAACACCCCGTAGCATTTGCAATATACATTGACGTTCCAAACAACTGTGTAATCAACTTGGCATACGGTGTTTCCCCACATCCCGGACACGCCCCGGAAAACTCCAACAATGGAGCTGTAAACTGACTGCCTTTGACCGTATTTTTAGAAAACTTATCTGACACTTCCTGACTGACAGGAAGCTGTCGCTGATAATCTGCATATGCCTGCATCGTGTCTAACTCTGCCTGTGAAAAATTCTCTTTTGCTGTCATTTCCAACGCCTTGTGCTGTTTCATTCCCGGGCACACCTCTGCGCAGACACCACAGCCGGTACAGTCAACTGCCGAAATGGTGATTGCAAACTTATGATTCGGTACTCCTGTCATGTCTAATAACGGGTACGGTGACTGACCGCCTGTAATCCCCTCTATTGGCACTGTAAGGTTGGCTTTTTGTATCGGCTTTGTATCTTTGTGTTGTACAGCATCTTTGCATGACACATCTTTTAATACAAATGGACGAATAACCGAATGTGGGCAAACATACGCACAACGGTTACATTGTATACAGTATTCAGGCTTCCATTTGGGCAATTCTAACGCAATATCTCTGCGTTCATATGCCGAAGTTCCAGAAGGAACATGCCCATCTGCAAATGGAACAAATGCTGAAACCGGAAGCATATCCCCTTTTTCTTTGGCTATACAGTCTTGAATCTGTTCAATATATTGTTTCTTATCTTTTGTCATGTCACACTCATGACATTCTGGTGGTAATCCATCACAGGAATTTGACATTGGATGCACTGAATCAGATGATTTACAAACAGCTCGTTCGATATACATACTTTTTTCTGATAGGGCTGTGGCTGGCTCTGTTTCATTCAACGTGTACCATTCTGACGGTACTTCCACTTGATGAATCTGCTCCATTCCTGCATCAATCGCCCGTTCATTCATCTGCACAATCTTTTCACCCTTTTTGCCATAAGAAGCATATGCCGCCTCTTTCATATAGCGAACGGCATCTTCTTTCGACAATACATTCGTTAATGCAAAGAAAGCTGCCTGTAAAATGGTATTGATTTTTCGGTTTAGTCCGATTTCCTTTGCAATTGCAACGCCATTAATGGTAAAGAAACGAATCTGATGTGTCGCAATATACTGTTTTACTGCATTTGGCAAATGCTTCTCTAATTCGACATCGTCCCATGTGCAGTTTAATAAAAAAGTTCCGCCATCATTTAATTCCTGCACCATATCGTATTTCCCAATGTAAGTCTGATTGTGGCAGGCAACAAAGTCTGCATGATGCACATAATACGCCTGACGGATTGGTTTCGTTCCAAACCGCAAATGCGAAATTGTCAATCCGCCTGATTTCTTAGAATCATAAGAAAAATACGCCTGCACTGCCAAATCCGTATAATTTCCGATAATCTTAATCGAATTTTTATTTGCACTGACCGTTCCGTCACTGCCAATTCCCCAAAACTTCGCAGATGTAATTCCGTCTGTTACAATATCCCATGTCGTATCAACCGGCAATGACAGATTCGTTATATCATCCATAATTCCAAGCGTAAATGCTGGTTTAATTTCATTTAAAAATACTTCCCGAATCTGTGCTGCCGTCGTATCTTTTGAACCTAATCCATACCTACCAGAATAAATCGGTATATGTTCAAACGAACTTCCCCGTAATGCTGCTACAACATCCAGATATAAAGGTTCTCCTGCAGCTCCTGGTTCTTTTGTTCGATCTAATACTGTAATCTGATTGACTGTATCTGGGATTGCCTGTAACAGATGCACTGCACTAAATGGTCGATATAAATGTACGCAAACTACACCTGTCTTCATGCCATTTTCATTCAAACAATCCACAGTCGCCCGAATGGTATCACATACGCTTCCCATCGCAATTATAATATGCGTTGCACACGGATCTCCATAATATTGAAACAATTCATAATCCGTTCCAATTGTTTCATTGATTTTGTGCATATAATTTTCTACAATCGTTGGAATTTTTGCATATAAAGGGTTCGTCGCTTCCCGTACCTGAAAGAACGTATCTGGATTCTGTGCCTGACCAATGAGTTTTGCATGCTCCGGATTCAAGGCCTTTCTTCGAAATAAATCTAACGCATCTTTATCAATAAAAGAAGCTAATGTTGCATAATCCCACGCTTCAATTTTCTGAATCTCATGAGATGTTCGAAATCCATCAAAGAAATGAATTACCGGAATACTCGCCTGTATAGCCGCCAAATGTGCAACAGGTGCCAAGTCCATTACCTCCTGTACAGAACTGGTTGACAACATAACAGCTCCCGTCTGGCGCACTGCATACACATCAGAATGATCTCCAAAAATCGAAAGTGCGTGCGTTGCAATAGCCCTTGCCGCTACGTGAAACACACCAGGGAGTTGTTCTCCTGTCATCTTATACAGATTCGGAATCATCAGCAGTAACCCTTGTGATGCTGTAAATGTCGTTGTTAATGCACCAGCCATCAACGCTCCATGAACGGTTGCCGCTGCTCCCGCTTCCGATTCCAGTTCAACGACATCAACTTGTTTTCCAAATATATTTTTTCGATTGGTATGCGCCCATTCATCTGTGATTTCTGCCATTGTGGAAGACGGTGTAATCGGATAAATCGCTGCAATTTCGCTATATGCATATGCAACATGCGCAGCAGCCGTATTTCCATCCATTGTTATTTTTTCTCTTATCATTACAGATTGCTCCTCTATTTTCATTTTAAATTCATAAATAGTATGTAATCTGTTCGAAAAAATATTCACGCCATCCTATAAAATACAATCAAAAGACAGTTTTCATTTGCGCGGACACTCATTCTGCTGCACATTTTTATATTGTATGAACGAAATTTCCTATAATATAAAAAGTGCTTCGATACAGACAATAAATATCTGCTCGAAGCAACTCTATTTAAGCATATTCTTTTGTGTATTTTTTCACAAATTCCTGTTCTGAAATTGGTTTTGAGTAATAGAATCCCTGAATATAATCGCATCCTATTTTACTCAGACCATGAACCATGTACTCTTCTTCAACGCCCTCTGCCACAATCTTATAACCCGATGCTTTTAACGCAGATACCATACTAACAAAAACATCACTCGGATGCTCAAAATAACCAACTACAATCGAACGATCCAATTTAATACTGTCCAACGGATATTTTGTCAATCTTGCAATATTTGCATAGCCACTGCCAAAATCATCTAATGCTATTTCAAAACCAATCTTTTTAAAATTACGAATAATATCTTTTAATGTGTTTGAATCTATATAAGATTCTTCTGTAATTTCTAAATGAACCATCGATGCAGGAACCTGATACTGACTTAAAATATTATTAAATTTGTATACCAGATTTCTGTCTAAGCACTGAATTGGAGATAGATTCACATTAATCCATTCTATATTTAAATTTCCCCGATATGCTCTTATAAACTGACATGCTTTCATAAACATTTGCATCCCCAGCTCTGCAATTGAGCCATTCTGCTCTGCATAAGCAACAAATTCTCCCGGATAAATTAAGCCCAACTCATCATCATATAATCTCGCCAAAGCCTCCGCACCAACTACTTTCCCATTTTTTGCATCAATAATTGGTTGAAGATACATTTGTACATCATTATTTGTCAATGCATAATTCAAAATATTTCGAACCTTAATCTGTCTTTTTATCTGCTCTACATTCAAACTGTCAGGACCATTTGCAGCCTCTACTTTTGCTACCGCAGCATATAAATTATGCAGCAATTCATCTGTAGATACGACATCCAAAGAGGAATCCATTCGTACATACCCAACATTTAGATACATTTGATTAAATGTACCATTCCACGCCTGTTCGAATCTTTTTGTAACCTTCTGCTGAAATTCCTCTACTGCAATGGGTGTATCTGATAATATTATAAAATATCCGTCAAACGAATAAAATACAAATGACTTTGCTGCAATACGTTTTAAAAATGCACCAATTTCTTTTGAACCTCGCTGTAAATCAGAAACCGTATATACCTCACGCAGCAATGATTTATTTTTGATAACACATGCAACCAAATAATAATCTTTTTTGCCTACACGTTCCTTCATCATTTCCGCAAAGCCATGCTCGTTATACAACTCCGTTTGTGAATCAATAATCATCGCAGGGTCTGCATAATTAAAGAATAAGATAATCAGTACGAGAAGATAAAATATATTTTCAATCAAATAGGTATTTCGTATATATCTCATAATATACCCACATAATAATACGCCCCACATAATCGGTAGCGTTATACGCTCTCTTTTTTCTATTTTTTCAAACTGTTTTACATATAAATATAACGAAATCCCCATATATGTAAAAAACTGTATATATGTGAGTATATATAACACGCCCCGGTAATACCTGTCATTCTCAAAATAAAATATCAGTTCTGTAAATGGCGTAGATAATGTAATCAATTCAAACATAACAAATGTTATAAAAATAACATACAACCCTATTTTATTTTTCTGACAATTTAAACCGATTAAATGTAATGATAACATAAAAAACACAAATGCCCTCATAAAAAAGCACATAAAATACAGTATATTAGAACCATAGCTCAACGGATATACATTAATGTAGTTTTCAATGGTATATGCTCCGACTGCATCTGTAATCAATACCGCAATTTCTAACACCAGCATTACCAAAAATAATTTTTTCTTTAACAGTGGTAATCTTGGACGCACTACATAATATAAAAACATTGCCATTAAGACAAACATTTCTGCAAGTATAAAATCATAATTCCAACTCACTTATGACGCTCCTTCCTGCATACATACCTCTATTTATTTTATCATAAACGAATAATTTGTGATAGATTAAATTGTTGATTTTATCACATTTGATATTTTCAAAAATATAAATCCCAGTACGTTGCACGATATGAAATATACATCAGTTCGTATATATTTTTCTTTTTCACATATACTAAATTATATAAATTGTAGAATGTATCTTATCTGCATCTATTAAATTTCATTTTAAGGAGCATACTATGCGTACATTAACTAAAAATATGATTGCAGGATTCTTTTTTGTGGCAATCCTCGGAACCCTTTGGCACTTTCTATATGATTGGACCGGACAAAATCCTATTATCGGATTTATCGCTCCTATCAACGAATCCACTTTTGAACATATGAAGCTCATATTCTTTCCTGCGCTATTCTATCTTCCGGTTGCAGTTCATTTTCTAAAAGATGACTATCCAAATATTCTGTCGCATTATACGCAGGGCATAATTTGTGGCACATCATTTATCCCTGTGTTCTTCTACACGTATACCGGAATCTTAGGATTTAATGTCATGTGGATTGATATTGGCTCTTTCTATCTGGCTACACTGACCGTATTCTGTGCATGTTACCGCATGGCTGTGCGTCAAAAAGACCGTCATTCACTCGGAACGATTCTGTGTTTTGTCTTCTTTGCCTGTTTCATCTTATTCACATATCGTCATCCGGAAATTGGGATATTTCGGGATATGAGTCGGTAAGATTGTTAGAAAGCTAACAATTCTGCCGACTCATACCCATATCATAAAACATAAAAAGACTATATACAAAGATTCCTACATAATAATCTTGCATACAGTCTTTTTTATTCATTACAGTGTATATTATAGAGTACTTATACATAAAAAATGAGGGCTTCTCAAATCGTATCACGACTTAAGAAACCCCCAAAAAATAAGGCATTTTCCCGTTATTTACTAGAACTTACCGTTGTCTGCTGCTTCCTGTACAGATACAGCTACTGCTACTGTAGCACCTACCATTGGATTGTTACCCATACCGATAAGACCCATCATTTCTACGTGAGCAGGAACTGATGAAGAACCAGCGAACTGAGCATCTGAGTGCAT
>DGTC01000027.1 GCA_002394205.1 Lachnospira sp. UBA4346
CCCTTAACATCAGTAACATCCTTGACTACAAGATTCTTAACAGATGCAGGAATCTCTCCGTCCATCTTCCATCTCTTTCCTACAGCCTCTTCATAGGTCTGTCCGGCACTTCTGGGGCTGGCTGCAATAGTCTTTACCTCAAACCATGGGTGGTTATTAAGAATAGAGATAAATCTCTGTCCTACCATACCTGTTCCACCTAAAATACCAACTCTTAACTTATCGCTCATCTCAATTTCCCTTTCTTCCTAAAACTATCATTGTTTGAACAAAAAGGTTCCTTACCGAAAGATTCTTACAAATCCTTCTCTTAAAAAGACATTTTTTCTCATTTGTCTTTCTATGGCGTACATTTGTCTTTTTGTTACTCACAAATAGTATCATACACATTTATTTTATGCAACACTTTTTCAAAAAAAACTTTATTATATTTCAATCGTATACCACTCATACCCGTTTACAACGGTTGTCTTCGTGTCTTCATATTGCTGCTCTCTGACAAAATGTGCCTGATAATTCTTATGAACGTGTCCATGAATGAAGTATTTCGGCTGATATATGCGTACCAAATCATTAAATACTTCAAAGCCCTTATGGACATTGTCATCCACGTCATTCACTCCTGCTGCCGGCGAATGTGTTAATAAAATATCAAAACCTTTATACTTCTTAATCTTTAACCAAAGTCGTGCAACACGATGTTTCATTTGCCCTTGTGTATATTGATTGATTCCATGTTTATAACGAATGGAACCGCCAAGCCCCAAAATACGAACCCCCTCATGCACATAGATTTTGTCCTCTATACAAATGCATCCTTCGGGCGGTGTATCTTTATAACAATCATCATGGTTGCCGCGAATATACAGAATCGGTACTTTTGAAAATGATGCCAGAAATGATAAATACTGTGGCTTTAAATCTCCACAGGATAAAATCAAATCAATGCCCTCCAACTTTTCCTTTTCAAAATAATCCCATAGATACTTCGATTCTACATCTGCAAGTACCAGTATCTTCATAAAGTTTCTCCAATCTATTTTTGTATCTTTTCGTATCCGTTCCCTTATCTTGCGGATACGATACAGAACTGTTTCTCTTTTTCATTACTTTGATGAATTATTCAAAATCCCCTGTTCATTGATAATACTCATAGAACCTTCTATCATCTCATTGATTGTCGGTATCTCTCCGTCAACATTATCTAAGAGCCAATCCATCGTAATAATCTGCTCAGGAGTCAACGTATTGCCATCTTCATTACGCTTTCTGCCGTTCTGGTCATATAGCACACCCTGAAACAGTTCAAATTCTCCGGAACATATCATTTTCTTAAACACTTCCACAAGACGTTTTGTTTCTGTTGGAAGACGGCTTGATGAGATTAGGTCTACAACACCGGCAGACATTCCCCACCAATAGTTCAATGCTTTCACATTTTCTGCATCTTCTTCCTTCTTCCACGAACCGCTCAATACGCTCTGTATCAGCTTTTCGTAAAATACACCCCAGTGCCAGACTGGCATTGCGATATTCTGTGTATTTCCGTCATCTTCCAAGCGGTACAAACCAAATCTTCTCGCCGAAGAATGTGGTGTAATCATATCCTGATCTGATACAATGCTAATTCTTCTGTCTTCAAACTTCTGACGAATATCATTATCCTTCACACAAGACCATTCCAAATAAATTTTTGCTGTCGGATTGACAAAACGGACACCTAATGCAAATGCATTGATATTTGCCATCGTTCCATATACCGGATATCCCGCGACATAACCAATTTTGGAATTTCTTGCAAGTGCACCGGCGATCATTCCTGTTAAGAACTTTGCCTCATACATTCTTGCATAATACGTTCTGATATATTTATGTGAAGTATTTAACGAACAATTTAATATCTTTACATCAGGATGTGCAATTGCCGCCTGTAAACTGGCAATAATCATCGCTGGGGATGTCACACAAATCATATCTGCTTTATCCTGAATGAGCTGTTCTATCGCCTGTGCATCTTCCTTTCCGGGTTCTACATTTTTCACGCATACCGTTTCAATCTGCGTTCCAAACGTATCATCAATATACTGTCGCCCAAGTTCATGTGCATAACACCATTCCGAATCTTGTGGTGTCTTATCATATACAAAGCCAATCTTTAACTTCTGTGCCCCCGGTTTTGGCAGCAGATAACTCAATATATTTTTCTTTGGCTCATTAATGACCGGATTCATCTTCAAATCAACAGCACTGTTTTCCGCCAGCAGTTCAAATTCTTCCCATGTCTTTGCGACATTCTTAGACATCTGGGCTGGTGCCATATGAATAACATTCTTATATCCGTGAATATGAATAAAGCGCAAATACGCATCTCCAACCGGATAATCAAACCGATCTCCGCCACGCGATTCAAATGCATTCTTAAACATAATAAAGCTCGAAGCCAAGTCCCTTTTGGCATCTTCATCCATCAATTTTCCCTTCTTAATTCCTGCAAACTGCATTAATGAATGGAAACTTCCGACTTTACTAAAATAAATGTCATTCATCTTTGTCGCATTATAAAAATCCATAAATTCATAATAGATTTTTACTTCCGGTGTATTCTTTTTCTTTGGAACTTTACGAATCACTTCAGCCATGACTGTTACCGCATTGAAATATTTCAATACACTGACACGCTTATTTCCTTCCAAAACATAGAATTTATTCATATATTCATAGACCTTAATCGGATCTCTGATTCCTTCGTTTTTCTGGCTGTCACTCAAGCTCGCCCATTTTGCCGAAAATTCAGAACCCCAGTCTAAAATCGGCATAAAATTATCTGCAAATGCATTTGTTCTTCCTGCATTACACGTTCCGACGACCAGTCTTAATGGAATCTGGTCTTCTCCCAAACTGATTTCTGAATCAATCTCTGAATCTTCCACCAAATTTTCCAATACGGGAAGATATGGATAACGTCCCCTGTTTGTTGCCGCATGATATGCTCGTTTTCCTAGTTTTAAGGCACTCTGATAATCCTGTACTGACATGACTTACCTCCATTTTTCTGATTCCTTTGAATCTGTATTTTATCAAGCATCTTTTCCTATGTATCTATCTTCTTCGTTTTCACTTCTTAATTCTAACTTGTGTATCAATATTCTTTTTCTATTTATTTTTTATTTATTTTTATTTCTTTAATCAATATATGATGCATTACTGTCAGCAAGCATCTGCTGTATCGTTTTTTCCATTTGTTGTGCATCTTTACAGAACAATAATACAGCTACCCGTATTGCAATCTCTGAAAACTGCATCTGCGATAATGCGTTCTCATCTTCTGCCGTGTGAAGCCCTCTCAGATACCTTTTTGTCACACCATTTAGAATCTTAAATGCTCTGATACGCTCTGCATATGGCATTTGCTGCTCTAAGATGCTCTTGCCGTATGCTGCCTTTTCCTGTTCTGCCGTCGCAATAAGCTGCATACTCACACGCAAGTCACCACCCACATCTGCTGCTTCCATTAAAATATCCGGACGCTTTTTATAATATTCCATAAAGTACGCTTTTGCTCCTGCGATATCTTTGTGATTGAAATATTCTTCCAGACGCTTTTTCACTTCTTTTGTTTCAACCTTTTCTCCAATTAACCCAACTTTACATTCATATGCATGCAGACCATTTACCTGTATCCAAACATATAATAAAAATTCAGATATAAACCCAAATACTCTTTTATGATAATCATCATAATTTTCGATGTCAATTCTTTTCTGAACCGCAAAGAAAATAGAAAACAGCCAGTCACAATATGCATCAAAGTGTTTTTTTGACATCACACAAATATTTCCAAAATAGGTATGATTTTGATGTACGAGTTTCTCAAACATTGGATAATATTCCGGATATAATTCTTTGATTACTTCTCCGGTCACTTGTAAATCTCTGATATTGTGATTTTCTGCAAATCCATAATCATATGGAAAATCTAATGTGAGTAATTTACTTGTCAGTACATCATACTTTGTTAAAATTTCTTCAATCTCTAATTTGGTCAGCACAAGTTCCTGCTCATTCAGCAGATACCGGCGATAATGGCAAATTCCTACATAATCGACATCCGCAACATTCTTCCATACCCAGTATACGCCTGTTAATTCACTGTAATAACAGTTCTGCTCTGAAATATGATTTCCTGTATTATCACAAAGGTATCCTAACGATTCCTTTCCTGCACTTCCGACCTGTAATGGAATATACATTTTGTCATCCGGCACATCGAATTTCTTATGTGTCATTGTATATATTTGAATTGACATAAATTTCCCTTTCGATATGATATAATTTTGTGTTTCTAAATTCTGCAAGTATGGACTTTGTAACAATATGCGAACTTTTTGACGTTATCGCATTTCGTTAATTTTCTTCAGATTCATCTTCTTGTGTATCCGGTACAACAATTCCGGGCAGTTCATTGACACTTCCACACTTCGGGCACAACAGCTCCGAATCAGACGCAAACACATAACCACAGCGCACACAACACACAATCTTATGTTCCTGTTGCGCAAGATATCCGATTTCTCTTGATATTGGTTTCTCTTTCAGATATGAAATAAATTCATCCAATGCCTCAATAAAATGTGCAACACCTGCATCACCATTTGCAAACTTCGGAACACCTGATAACTTCAACTCTCCCATATCCTGATAATCTACGGCGATTCCTTTGCCAAACAATCCTTTATCCCAAAACACACGCAAAATACTTCTGACATCATAAACACCGCTTGACAATCCATAGCTATAATACAAACGATCCGGTGTCAGCACAAATCCTTTCTTACCGGTATCTCCTCTTGACGTATCACATATCACAATCGGATACTCAAACGGACGAAGCGTTGCATACGAATACAGGGCGTTTTCAACCGGATAGGGATTCTCCTGTGTATTATATAAATATAATTTCGAATATCCGGAATGATAGTCCATATCCTTTGCGAATTTTTTCACAAGGCTCTGACACTCATCCTTTTTTAGAGACTCCAAGTAATTTTCAATTTGTGGTAACAGGTCAATTTTAATTGCCGGCAGGAAATCTTCCTCCGATATCTTCTCATATACATCAACGGCTTCATCATAACTAAGTAAAGACAAGTCCGGACACAATTCTTCAATTGTAAGCATCTGCTGTTCTTTGACCTTTGCAAACAATTGTGCCAATGCATCTCCTGCAATATCTGCATCCAAATCCGCATCCATAAGCTGCTTATATCTTCCGGCATCTGTTGTCTCCTGCGCTACAATTGTCTGCATCTGTGCCTGCTGGGAGTCTCTCCATTTTTCATCCAACAATGCTAATAGCTTCTCAATGGCTTCCTCTGTCTGATTATCATCTTTCGCATCTTTCTGGCGGATACGAAATGTTCCAATCGTGTCACGCAATGCTTCATAATCTGCACGTTTCATCGGCATTGGTGCCTGTGAAAGTATTGTCTGTACTTCCTGCTCTCTTTTTGCTTTCAGCCATTCCGTCAATGTATCTATAAATGGCTTCTTAACTGCATCTGCACATTTCTTTTTCTGAATCTGTTCAAATACTTTTAAAACTTCCTGAAATGACGCATCTTTAACCGATAATACCTGCTGTGCCAGATTCTTTGACTGCTTCGTTTCTAATACTTTGTGCGTAAGTTCTTGATATACTCTACGTTCTTCTGTCTTGAAATCTTTTGTATCTTCTGAATCTTCACCAAGTACCTGTTCTAATTCATCAATTTCATCTTCTGACATTGTTGCAAGTTCCGTAACATATGCTTTCATATCTTTTTTATGAATCTGTGCAAATGCCTTATTCTTCTTCTCTGGTGTCAGTTTCTTTTTTGGCGTTTTCACTTCTTTCGCTGAATTGTCGTCCTGGTTGGAAATCGCATTTTCCTGTAACTTTTCAGCTGCATTATCATTTGTCCGATTCAAGTTCTTATGTCCAAACTTTGTCTGACTTGGCACATCCGTACCATCCGAATCTGTTCTTTGCGTATCGTACGTATTTCCATCCATTTCATTCGATAAATCGTATTCCGAAACTTCCGATACATTCTGCTCCTGTTCTTTATGTACAGCAGCTGTCTTTTCACGCTTCCATTCCCGACTGTCTAATTTTAACTTTTCTTTAAAAAATTCTTTGATATTTCTTGCACGCAGGTTACGCTTCTTTGTCTCTTTTTCAATCTTCGGTGCGTATTTTTTTGTGTGCTTTTCTGAATAGAAATCTGCATCCATACGCTCATTAATCTGGAATACTTCTGCATCAGAACGATTGTCAATATCTTCACAAACAGAATCTAAGAATTCTTTATCTGCCTGTTCTCGTTCTTTTTCTTCCTGTGCGGCCTCTTCTTCACTTTTCTGCTCATATTCTGATTCATAGACATTGAAATTGCAGTTAGATACCCTTGCACTCTCTTTCCCTAATAAATCAATATAATCGTCATACGCCTGCCCATCATCATCAAAATCAAGCTGATACACCTGACCTTCTGCAAGCAGTGTATGCGGTCTTGGTGTATAGAAGATATGACATTTCCCACAAGTATATGCTCTTGCTAAATAAACCGGCTCCTCGTCTGTCTCTATGCGCACTTCTTTTCCTACCGGATAGACAGCCATATAGAGTGTCTCCCCACAAATTGGACAGGTATAGGTTGAAGCATAAAAGCCTCTTCCGAGCCGCTTCTTTGCACGTTCTTTTCTGGACATCGTACTATAACGAAACGTCTTATCAACAGACTCCCATTGCATTTTATGCCACAATCCCATCTTAAACCTGGAAGAACGCTTTCTTTGCGGTTGTTCCATTGCAGGTTCTTCCATTTCCTGTATATCTTCAACTTCTTCCGTCTCCGAATCATCCTGCCCTTTTCCACGCATATCATCAAGAATCAGCTGAATGACATCTTCATACGCAAGCTGAATTCCGTTCTGATAGAACTTGCACTGCGATTTACTAATGTCTACCGTTACACCGATTGGAACAAACACCGTATCAATAATTTTCTTTAACTGCTTATAATTCTGATTCACAGACAAACCTTTAATCTGATTCCATTTGCCGAATATATATAACAGCACATTAAATGCATTTTCTAACAATTGATTGTCACACATCAGACGTGCTTTATCGAGATTGGAATTAATCTCTATAATTGTATCTGTCACTTTTCTGTTATCAAAACTTATCACTAAAGAACGCCGTTTTCCCGGCAATATAATTGTATTGTAGCTTACCATAAATACGCCAAGCCACTCTACATTCACCCCCATCACACTAATGGTTTTATCAAATGCAGAACGAATCATGGCATCTGCTTTTAGTAATATCATTTGTTGTCACCTTTTACTTCTCATTTTCCGATGTATTATTTTACAGATTAATTAACAATTTCTTATTCTGCAAATTCTTCGTATCTTACTACATAATTATATTTGCATGCGGCTCTAATTTAAAACTGTAATCTTTTCCACGATAATTGAATGAAAAATGTTCTTCCTGCTCACTAATATTAAATGCGGCAAGAATCCATTCATCATCGAGAAATCTTGCAAACACATACTGCTGATTTCTGATAATAACATTCTCAAATCCACCATATGCTAATACTTTACTGCTCTTACGAAGTTTGCTAAGCTGGCTGATATATGCAGCTAAATTATAATTGCGTGTACGTCCCTGAATCTCTTCCATCGACGGACGAATCGGACGGTCTGCTTCCCTTCCGGAAGTCTTGACACCGTCTATTCCCCATTCACTTCCATAATAAATAGATGGGATCCCCGGCATCAAAAACATCAGTGTATATGCATTTGCCAAATCCCGTTTATCTTTTAACAAACTTGCAATTCGATTGACATCATGATTGTCTAGGAAATTATAAAAATGCTTGCCTTCATAAATACCGCCTTTTGCAAACTGACGATTCAAAGAATGTGCAATTTCAAAATAATTCTTATCGTTGTGACTTGAATAAATACCCTTCCAACACTCATAATTCGTCACAGAATCCATCATCTCATCATTTGCCCACATATTATAATCACCATGAATAATCTCGCCCATCAGCCAGAAATCCGGTTGCTTCTCCTTTGTAAAACTCTTGAGACGTTTAAAGAAGTTCTTATCAATACAATCTGCAGCATCCAGACGCAATCCGTCAATTCCAAATTCTTCAATCCACATCTGCACCGCGCCAAGCAAATGCTGTACGACCTCTTCATTGTAGAGATTCAATTTTACCAATTCGAAATTGCCTGCCCATGTGTCATAAGAAAATGCATCACCACCGGCACTTCTTCCTCCAAAATTCACGCCGGAGAACCAATCCTTATAATGCGAAGCCACACCATTTTCCTGTACATCTTTAAACGGTGCAAAACCTCTGCCAACATGATTAAAGACGCCATCTAACACGACACGGATTCCATTTTCATGAAGACTTGCAATCACACGCTTCAAATCCTCATTACTGCCCAAACGACTGTCAACGTGATAATAATCATACGTGTCATATCCATGCCAGCCGGATTCAAATACCGGTCCGAAATAGACTGCATTTACTCCCAATTGATTCAAATGCGGAATCCAGTCAAGTACCTGTAAAATACGATGTCCTTTGGTTGTCTCTCCCTCATTATATTCCGGAGCACCTGTAAAGCCCAATGGATAAATATGATAGAATACCGAACGGTCATACCACGGAATTAAATTCAGTTCTTCATTGACTGAATTCACCTGTAAAATTTCTGGTGAAACAACTTCTTTTTCTGTATGTATACAATTTTCTGTATACATCGGCTCATTAACTTCCGGTTCCACAGCATCAGCAATGGATACATTGCACACATCCTGCGACTCATCATCTTCTAACTGGCTATCATCGCATGGATGTACTTCGAATAACATTGCTGAAAGCGGTGCAATTTCCAACGCACGTTTTGCAGTCCAGCTACCCGTCCTAGCATCTGTACCACCGTATGCAAGGTCATTTGAATCTAACACACACGTATAATTACAATCTTTTTCCAATGGAACTTTCTGCATATCTGCTGAAAAATTATATATTGCAAGGAATCTGCCCTGTGTATCTTGTGCTTTTCGCTCAATCGAAAAGAATGAACTTCCAACACCTGACAAATCACTGACTGAAATATCTGTACTAGCATCTACAAAAATGGTGTTGTTTGCAACAATCTCATTCAATTTCTGAATGAATGACGTAAACTTCACATGCTTCTCAAAGTCCAACAAATTCCAATCCTGCTCTCGGTCTGCTTCCCACATACGAAAATGCGCAAGTTCATTTCCCATAAAATCCAATTTACGACCTTTGCACATCATTCGATACAGATACAATGCTCTTGCCTGTGCAAACTTTTCATCATAATTTCCAGACATCTTTTCAATAACAGTTGCACGATTTCGTTGTAATGTTCGCAATGACAATTCTAATACTCTATCTGACTGAGCAGATACGCCATCTCCATAACCCGTTTCAAACGAATCCTCAACTACATTTAATAGTGACGTATCTTCATTTCTTTCCCAAACATTTTTTCCAAAATAAGATAATACAGACTCACTCCAACGTATATCATTGCGTAACATCTGTATAGAATTTTCCTGTTGATTCTTACCAGACTGCGCACTTGAAACTGATTCAATATAAATGATTTTTTCCGGTAAAATCTCATGAATCTTTTTGCATAACTTTTCTACAAACCAGTTCTTTTCCTGATTGTCTGAAAGAACAAACTTTACACCATCTAAATGATATTCTTTCAGCCAGTAAATCACTGCCGAGCACAAAAACGAACCGACTGCACCATGATTGATATGAAATGTTCCATCACTTCCATACAACTCACAGCCAGCTACATTTGTCAGTCCATAATACGCCTTTGAAAAATGCTCCCATGGAAATTCAAACATCACTGAAATGTCTTTCTGATGAAATCTGTCAATCATCTTCCGACAATCTTCCACCGTGCCAAATCGTGCAGACGGCGCAAAAAATCCTGTCGGTGCAAAGCCGCCTTCTTTGTCATTATCATATTCCATAAATGGCAACAGACATACACTGTCGTAATGATATTCTGTCAAATAATCTGCAGCATCTTCTCCAAACTCCGAAAAACGATGCCAATTCTCTCCATTTTTCTTAAAAGAACCAATATGCATTTCATACACATTCTGAAAATGCACTTGCAAATCTTCCCGTGTTTTTCCTGCGCAATATTTTGAATCATTTGTTAAATTCCGAACAATCGATGCACTTGCAGGACGAAGCTCCATTCCATAACCATATGGATCACTATAATCTGCACTCGTTCCATCCACATGAACCTTGTATTTATACATCTGTCCTTCCTGCACACCCAATACAAACACCGCATAGATTCCACACGCATCAATCTGATTCATCGGTGTTTCCGTCCAGCCATTAAATTCTCCAATCAGGCTAACCGCATCTGCTCCCGGTGCAAATATCCGAAATACTGCACCGCCTTTTTCCAAATGGCAGCCAAAAAATGTATATGCTTCTGTTTCATTTCCTTCTAAAAACTGTTCTATATTCATACTTTCCCCCTAATATTTAATCATCTGATACCATTATTTTACACTTACTAAATATTATTATACTGCATTTTGGGGAATTTGTGGAGAATGAATTGTAATTTATCTTTTGGGGCTTCTCGTTTTGGTGCTAAGAATCTGTTTGTGGATGTACTCTGCCTGATTGATGGACGGGAATATGTGACGTACGGACGCACTGCTAGAAAAATGAATTTTTTTGAAAGTTCAAAACTCGCCTACGGCTCAGACAAGTTGAACTTTCAAAATAAATTATTTTTCGCCGTGCTGGGTTTCTTTCAGTCAAGGTATTCTCCGATGCATTTCTACTTACGGCATCGCCACAAACCTCTGGGCGTTTGGCTGTTGGGGTGTATTGGTTATCCTGTTGAATCCTATTGAATATTTAAGATTTCTTTTACCTGCTCTTCTGGCATTTCCGCAATCTCTGCTATTGTTTCTACAGCGTAATTTAACTGATATAATCTTAAAATCATTTGAGCTCGACCACGTGCTTCGCCGCGTTCTTCACCTTCTGCTATTCCACGTTCCAAAAGTCCCTGTCCTAAATTACACATCTGCTCCACCTCCTCTGTTAATCCATCATCGGTTACGATTCCATATTCTTTTTCTATTATACTTAGTTTATCATGTTCTTTGATTTTTTGCGACAGTAATGTTGTTAATAATCGATTCAGTTCATATCTTTCTGATGGTTCCGGAAGATTTTCTGCAATTCCTACCATAACAATATTGAATATATCCAAATTACCTTTCCAATCATGATGCCCTATTAGTTCTTCATTCGTTAAATGAATATGATGTATACTTGATTCTTTCATATTCATGCACAACCAGATAGAATAGACTTCTTTCATATCATTATACTGCATATTGTCAAAATCTCTGTTCTTTTGGGATGATATCATTCGACTTGTATAAAAGATTGCTCGATTTAGAATATCATATGTATTTGGCTCATTTTTTTGTGCCTCGACATTTACAATGATTTGGGATACGCCGTCTTTTGTTCTGACGTAAAAGATAATATCATATCGGATTAGCCCTTCGCCAATCTCGGAATCTTCGGTATTTATACCGGATATGGTTTGATTTTCTGGAAGATTTTTGTTGTGAAGGTCTTTCATTCTCTCTAGTTTCTGATTCTCTTTCTTTGAATCCGAATGAAAAAATTGGTTTGTTCGTCCGCCTGCTATTGGTACGGTACTTATCTGTGGTTCTCCTTCAATACATGCTGCGATTTCATCTGGATTCATTCCTTTGAATTCTTTCACAGTATTGCGCAGGATATATGCTAAGATTTTTTTATTTGCCAATATCTTTTTGATACATTCATCATACTGTGTTTCTTCTCCTGCAGCAAGCAATGTTTGTGTTACTTGTGTTTCTGTCATTCATGCTCCTTTATTGTATATTTTAAGAATTGAATTCATTTCTATAATTTATATTATACACAATTTAAAAAATATTGCAATAGTAGATTCGGTTTGTGGATGTACTCTGCCTGATTGATGGACGGGAATATGTGACATGCGAACGCATACGGCGATACCACCAACGATGTGCCTAACATCGTTCCTGCAGCAACCACTGCCATTGCTTTTTTCCATTTGTTCATGTTCTTTCGTTCCCTTACTTTTGATACAAGCGTTATTTGATAAAGCTGCAAAGACTATGTACTTTTTTGCAAAACATCAGTTCTTTTATCTTTACTTCCTTATTTTTACCATTAACTGTCCTAGCTATTATATAGTATCAAAAAAAACAACTGTTAATATGAATTTTTATGGCTTTTTCTGTATTTTTAATTCACATAAAAAATCTATTTATAATCTTAGAATCTCTTCCATCATCTTATAATTGTCACACCATACGCTTTGCTTCTTGTGACCATTCCATTGCTATCCTTCACTTCTGCAAAAAGATGCCTTACGCCAATTCCGCTGGCTGTCCATGTATATGTGTTCTTTGCCCCAAACGGCTGCAACTGCGTCCACACTTTTGTCGCCGGGTTATACATAATATATCTATATGCATACCGACCACTTCCTTCTCTTGCTGTTGCTGTAATTGTCACTTTATTTCCTTCTGCTAATTTTGAGGAGCTGATTTTAGATGCAATTATCGGCTTATGAAAAACTGTTACACCATATGCTTTACTTCTTGTGACGCTTCCATTGCTATCCTTTACCTCTACATACAGATGTCTTGCACCTATTCCATTTGCTGTCCATACATATGTATTCTTATCTGTAAATTCCTGTAACTGTGTCCATGTTTTTGTCGTCGGATTGTACAACAAATATCTGTATGTATACACACCGCTTCCTTCTTTTGCATTTGCTGTCACAGTAACTTTATCTCCGATTCCTGCTTTTGATGTGCTAATCTTTGCTGTAACTATTGGCTTATTCTCAACCATTACACCATATGCTTTACTTCTTGTTACGGTTCCATTGCTATCCCTTACCTCTACATACAGATGTCTCGCACCTATTCCATTTGCTGTCCATACATATGTATTCTTATCCGCAAATCCCTGTAACTGCGTCCATGCTCTCGTTGTCGGATTGTACAACAAATATCTGTATGTATACACACCGCTTCCTTCTCTTGCATTTGCTGTTACAGTGACTTTATCTCCGATTCTTGCCTTTGATGTGCTAATCTTTGCTGTAACTATTGGCTTATTCTCAACCGTTACACCATATGCTTTACTTCTTGTTACGGTTCCATTGCTATCTTTTACTTCAACATAAATGTGTCTTGCTCCTACACCATCTGCCATCCACGTATAAGTATTTTTATCTGTGTAATCCTGTAGCTGTGTCCATTCCTTTGACGTTGGATTATACAATAAATACTTATATGTATAATCTCCTGTTCCACCAGACGCTGTTGCAGTTGCTATAATTTGTTCTCCTAAAACTGCCTTGCTTTTATTTAATACAAGCGACGTACGAAGTTCTGCTATCAGTTGTTTTGCTACAACAGTCTGTCCCTGCTTTACAACATCAACTACTGTATCTGTACCCTCCAGAACAAATTCAGGACATGCCATAAATGCAGAAGTGCCTTTTCCTTCTATTTGTTTCTTTAAATCAATGTCGACCTGTGAAAGATTTGTAATCTTTTTTAAAGATTCGATACCTCTAAATACCCATTCTCCAATCTCTGCTACACTGTTTGGTATCGTTATACTACTTAATTTGATACATTCTTCAAAGGCATAATCCCCAATACTTGTTACACTATTCGGTATCGTAATACTATTTAGACGTTCGCATCCTGTAAATGTATATCTTCCAATACTCGTTACGCTAGTCGGAATTTCGATACTTGTTAGCTTTCTACACCCTTCAAATGTATTATCTGCAATGTTTGTAACGCCGTCTTCGATAATTACCTCTTCAATCTGATATTCTGGCCATATCAAACCACTCAATGCCCCCTGTTCCATTTCTCCTGTGCCGCTTATGGTTAATACCCCATATTTTAAATTCCCACGAACATGCTCACCAAACCATATATTTTCTCGAATTTCCTGTTCTAATAATTCTGACAATTCAGCATGTACCGGCTGCGTCTGAAAGATTACCGTACTTCCTATAAATGACACCCCCAATACCATTGCCAATGCAATGTCTGTAACAGTCCTCTTCATTTTTTTCATAAACACGCTCCTCCAATCCTTTATTATAAACGTCCACTATCGCAACCTTATTTATCACAAACCCTATTACTTTTATAATTTTATTATACACGCTATAAATTTCTAAATAAAGTAAAATTAAAGATATTACAAATCTAAAAAACACAGCACATCAAAATCTCTGTTCTTTTGGAATAATATTAAATCGAATTACTCCTTCGCCAATCTCGGAATCCTCGGTATTTATACCGGATATGGTTTGATTTTCTGAAATCGGTTTGTTGTAAAATTGCCAATATCCTTTTGATACATTCGTCAATGACTATTCTTATCAAGAGATTACAAAATTTTATTTAAATCAAATTTTAATGCAATTATGTTTTATTAAATTTATAAAAATAGCGTTTTGCAATTATAATATTAAGTTATATATTTATTTGCTTTATTTTATTCGTTTTTTAAAATTTTACCCTTTTTCACAAATTAATCTGTCATATACACTATGGATTCTTTTAAAGAATACTAAATATTAAAAGGCAGGTATTGTTATGAAAAAACTACACAAATTCTTATTTTATTTATGCAACGCAGCTTTAATGATTTATGATTATTTGACCATCATTAAACAACTACTAAATGAGCTTAATAAATTATTGCATTTTTTCTCTAACATAAACCAGAATTTGTTCTTAGTAATTCTAATTACATTCATTTATACAAGTATATTCTATCTGATTCTTTTTAAAAATAAAAACTAAAAGACATAATTAAATAATAACTCACATACCTGTCTTCATTCCAAAGATTCAGCTATGTGAGCTATTATTATATCCGTTTATTCAATTACAACACCCAAAATCCAACAATCCCAAACACGACACCATACACAATCCCTGCGACAACGTCTTTTACAAAATGCACGCCTGCCATGACTCTGACAACTGCAATTAGTACTGTTAATATCCAGAGAATGATACCGATTGGCGGATAGATATACGTACAGGTCATTGCAATAATTGCAACCGATACTGTGTGTCTGCTTGGGAAAGACTCTCCCGATTTATCCTTTGTAATGAGCGGTGTAATCGCATACTTCGTATATGGGCGTTTTGCATCAATAAGTTTCCGAAACAGACTGACCGAACCAAAGGTCAATGCCGGCACAATCATACATTGTATCAATTTCCGATACAAATGTGTACGCAGCAACACAAACAGAATTGTAAAATAACCACACGCAACCAAATATGGTGTATATTCATAAATCCAACGAATCAGCATATACACTAGTGGATGATTTCGTACCCACTGTGCCCACTGATGAAATCTTTTTTCATAATCCTGCAAATCGTTCTTCCTTTCTTGTTTCCATCTATCACTCTTTACTACTACGTGCTACTATATTCCACGCTTCTGCCAGTGTCTTTCCCGACTTCTTGCGTGTCATTTCAACCAATCCTAACTTCGTGATATCCACAACGGTTGTAAGTACAGAATCTTCCTTTACGATACGACGCAGCGTCACAAGCAGCTCTGCTTCCATCTCTTTCTCCGGCATATTGATAAAGTCCACCAGAATCATTCCTGAGAGATTCCGCAGTCGAATTTGTCTTGCCAATTCATAAGCTGCTTCTTCATTTGTCTTATAAATAGACTTTCTGCGTGCTTCTTCATTTCCCTTTTTACCAACCTGTTTGCCGCTATTGACATCAATCACAGATAACGCTTCCGTCTGCTCGATAACCAAATACCCACCGGATTTCAACCAGACTTTCTTACTCAATGCCCGTTCTAATTCTGTCTCTAGCGAATACAGCTTATACAATGGCAACAAGGAATCTTCATAGTAACGTATATGGATTTGCTCTGAAAATATTCTGTTACACAATTCCTCATAAATGGCTGCATCATCTGTTACAATCTCTGCTTCCTGATTTTCTGATAAATAGATTCCTTCTGCGATACGCACATACTCTCCGGGTGCCTGATACATACAGGAGAATGCTTTTCTTGTACGTGCCTGTGCAAGAATGGTCTGCATTTGTTTTGTCAAGATTTCGACCTCTGCACAGACTTCTTCTTTCGTCGCAGCTGCTGAATTCGTACGCAGAATCATTCCATAATCATCACTGCATTGTTCTTGTAAGATTTCTTTTAGTTCGATACAATGTGGATTCTTCTTCGTCTTTCCGGAAATAGATATTCCTGTAACATCCGTTGATACAACAACATATTCTCCTGTCAGACTAATTTTTCCTGTTGCCGTAGCCGGCTTTGTCTTTGCCGGCTCGGTCTGCACCTGCACAAGAAGCAAATCCCCGATATGAACTGCATCATTATTCTTTGGATTTAAGAAAATATGCTTATGATTCTCTGTTAAGGAATAGTAACACTTTATTCCTTTTTGAATCTCTACAAAGGCACATTGCAAATTTTTCACAACATTTTCTACCCGGCCAACATAGATATTTCCAACAAGTGATTCTTCATCACACACGTGTAAATCACTACATTTATTCGCACAAAAACGAGCAGCTATCAGCCGCCCGTTGATTCGTGACAAAATTAACTTATTTGTTTCATTTTGCTGCATATACGAATTAATCCTCCACAGCAGATTCATTTACTGCCAGATTGCGATAGAAACAAGAACGATTGCCTGTATGGCAGGCTGCTCCCACCTGTTCTACCTTTGCAAGAAGCGTATCGTTATCACAGTCAATCTCAATCGAATGTACATACTGAAAATGTCCGGATGTCAAACCCTTAATCCATAGTTCCTGACGGCTTCTGCTATAATATGTCATCGTACCTGTCTCGATGGTCTTTTCATATGCTTCCTCATTCATATACGCAAGCATCAAGACTTCATTATTTGCATAATCCTGAACAATTACAGGAATCATTCCATCGCTGTTTAATTTAAATTCCGAAAATGGAATTGTTGCTTTTAATTTACTCATATTTATCCTTACTGATTATACAACAAGAAAAAAGGTTGCAATGCTTTCACTGCTGCAAATCTGTTTTTATTTTATAGACTACCTTTTGTTGAAAGCACACTCTTAATTCGTTCATCATATAATGTCGCTTCATCGAGTGCCTTTGCAAATGCTTTAAACATTCCTTCGATAATATGATGGTCATTTTCTCCGGACATTTGCTTGATATGAAGATTCATTCCGGCTGAATAAGAAATCGCATAGAAGAATTCTTTTACCATCTGTGTATCAAAATATCCCACGCTGTCTGATGTAAACTGTCCATCAAATACAAGATATGGTCTTCCTGATAAATCAATTGCACACAGAATTAAAGCCTCATCCATTGGCAAAATAATATCACCATATCTGCGAATCGACTTCTTATCTCCAAGTGCCTGTTTAATCGCTTCCCCTAATACGATACCAACATCTTCAATGGTATGGTGACAATCTACAATCAAATCACCATGTACTGTCACAGACAAATCAAACAGTCCATGCTTCGCAAAACTCTTTAACATATGGTCAAAGAATCCAATTCCTGTATCAACATCTGCTTCCCCTGTACCATCCAAATTGATTGTTAATTTTATATCAGTCTCGCTTGTTGTACGAGCGATTGTAGCTGTTCTATCCTGCCTTACATTCTGCATCATGACACTTGCCTCCTGTGTAACAGCCTCTGTTGTTTCCTCTGTATTCACATCCAGAGAACGTGTATTGACCTTCTGGTATCCACGATAGTTCTTTCTTTTATTACGATATTTATTACGGTTGTTATAATATTTCTTCTGTGTATTCTCTGGAGTATTTCCGTTATTTTCCATAATTTATCTGCTCCTTTAGTCTTCAAAACGAACACGGATTGAGTTCGCATGTGCTGTAAGATGTTCTGCTGTGGCAAACTTCTCGATATCCTTGTGGATTGGCTCTAAGGCTTCTCTAGAATATGAGATGATGCTTGACTTCTTAATGAAGTCATCTACGCTAAGTGCTGAGAAGAACTTTGCTGTTCCATTTGTCGGAAGAACGTGGTTTGGACCTGCAAAATAATCACCGAGTGGTTCCGAGCTGTATTCTCCAAGGAAGATTGCACCGGCATTCTTAATCTTTGTCATCACATTAAATGGATCTTTTGTTACGATTTCTAAATGCTCTGAAGCAATATCATTCGCTACTTCAATTGCTTCATCAAGAGATTGTGCCACGAGAATATAGCCGTAATTTTCCAAAGATTTCTCTAAGATTTCTTTTCTTGATAATTCAGATACAAATACATCTACCTGTTCAGATACTTTCTTTGCAAATTCTTCACTCGTTGTAATCAAAATTGCTGAAGCCATCTCATCATGTTCTGCCTGTGATAAAAGATCTGCTGCAACATATCTTGGATTGGCTGTCTCATCTGCAATCACAAGAATTTCACTAGGTCCTGCGACAGAATCAATACTAACATGACCGAATACAGCTTTCTTTGCAAGTGCAACGAAAATATTACCAGGTCCTACAATCTTATCTACTTTTGGAATTGATTCTGTACCATAAGCCATCGCTGCAATTGCCTGTGCGCCGCCCACTTTATAAATTACATCAACACCTGCTTCTTTCGCTGCAACAAGCGTTGTCGGATAAACTTTACCATCTGCTCCCGGAGGTGTACACATTACAATCTGCTCTACCCCTGCGACCTTTGCCGGCATAACATTCATCAAAACAGAAGAAGGATATGCAGCTTTTCCTCCCGGTACATAGACACCAACACGTGCAAGTGCTGTAACCTTCTGACCTAAGATTGTTCCATCCGGCTTTGAATCAAACCAGCTGTACTGCTTCTGTTTTGCATGATACTGCTCAATATTTACCAGTGCTTTCCGAATAACTGCAAGCAATTCCTGATCTACCTGTGCATAGGCTTCATCGATTTCTGCCTGTGTAACGACGAGATTATCCGCATTAATATCTGCCTTATCAAACTTCTTTGTATATTCAAATACTGCTGCATCTTTTCTTGCACGTACATCTGTAAGAATCTCATTAACTGCTGCTTCGAACTTTCCGTAGCTGTTTGGACTTCTCTTTAAAAGATTCTCTAAGATATTATTTTTGCTTTCTGGTGTTAAATTTACAATACGCATAACTTATGCCTCCGTCTTATCATTCTTCTGTTCTAAGTAATTCTTCACATCGGAAATCAACTTTCCAATTCGTTCATTTTCCATCTTCATACTAACCTGATTGACAACCATTCTCGCTGACAATGGGCATACAACTTCTAACACTTCCAAACCATTTTCACGAAGCGTTGCACCTGTTTCTACAATATCTACGATAACTTCTGCAAGTCCTACAATTGGTGCTAATTCAACAGAACCATTTAATTTAATAATTTCTACCGTCTGATGTTTCTTATTATAGAAATAATCCTTTGCGATATTCGGATACTTGGAAGCGACACGAATGAGTTCATGGTGCTGTAACTTTTCTTTTGCAGAGGCTGGACCACATACACACATATTACACTTTCCAACATTTAAGTCATACACTTCATATAGCTTTCTGTTTTCTTCTAAAATAGTGTCTTTCCCAACAATTCCTAAATCTGCTGCACCATATTCTACATAAGTTGGAACATCCGAAGGCTTTGCAAGGAAGAAACGTAACTTCAGTTCTTCATTTGTAAAAATAAGTTTACGTGTCTTCTCGTCCTTCATTTCATCACAACGAATTCCAATATTTTCAAAAATCTCTAATGCCTGCTTTGCAAGACGTCCTTTTGCTAATGCGATTGTTATATATCTCATGATAATTTTCCTCCTAAGATGTCTGCAAGTGTCATTTCTTCTGTATAAT
Organism: Lachnospira sp. UBA4346; assembly: GCA_002394205.1. Lineage (GTDB taxonomy): Bacteria > Bacillota > Clostridia > Lachnospirales > Lachnospiraceae > Lachnospira. Next base: position 20,126 of record DGTC01000027.1, read on the forward strand.
CCGTAGCCGATGCATATACCTTTACTTCATTCTGGTTATCTACGGTTGCTTCATTCATAAGAACAACGTATTCTAACTGAGAATCCGCTGCATACTTGCGATACTGTGCAATATCTTTGTCTGCTGCTTCTTTAATTGCTGCAACCGGCATATCCAGTCTGCGAAGCTGATTTGCATAAGATAATGTATATCTTGCGTGCGTTGATGGATATACGAGCAACAATCCCTGAATATCAACAGGAATCTTAATATTCTGTCTTGACAATGCCGCCATCAGACTGTCTACTGTAATCGAGAAACCAATAGAAGCCTTCTCACAGCCAAACTGTCCAATCAATTTATCATAACGACCGCCATTAATCACTGGTTCCCCTGTTCCAAACGTGTATGCATGGAAAATAATTCCTGTATAATATGCGTGATTGCTCAATGCTCCAAGATCAAAAGAAATATACTTGTCACTTCCTGTTGCCTTTAATAAATCATATAAATCTTCCAAACGCTCAATTGCTGCAAGACATTCTTCATTCTGTGTAAGACTCTTTGCCTTCTCTAATACTTCAACAGAACCAAATAACTGTGGAAGTTCTAAAAGCACCTTTGAAATATGTGCATCAATCTTTAAAGAATCAAGCAGTTCTTCTACACCGAAATAATTCTTTTCCTGAATTAAACCAAGAAGCATTTCTTCTTCATCTCCTGAGATTCCTGCTTCCTTTAATAATCCCTTAAAGAACATCACATTGCCAATTTCAACCTGAAATTCCTTCAAACCGGAATTCTTCATACAATCGATAACCATAGAAATAATCTCAAAGTCTGCTTCAATCGAATCATCACCGATTAACTCTGCACCAATGTTTGTATTTTCCTTTAATTTGCCCTGATAATACTTGCTTACATTTACAAATGTATTACCAACATAACACAACTTAATTGGCAGTGTATTATCTTCAAAATACTTTGCTGCTGTTCTTGCAATTGCCGGTGTCATATCCGGACGAAGTACCAGTGTATTGCCATAGCGGTCAAAAAACTTAAACATCTCATTTGACGGCACCGTTCCACGTTCTTTATTAAACACATCAAAAAACTCAAATGAAGGTGTCTGAATGTCATTATATCCATATAATGTACATACATCATGTAAACGATTCTGTAAAACAAGTTTACTTGCACACTCCCCATTGTATATATCGCGCACACCCTCCGGTGTATGTAACAAATCCTTCTTCATTATATTTTCACCTTTCCATAATGCTTTAGTACAGTAACGTGATAATTCGTTACAACGTAGTAGTGAAATTATAGCCTATTCCGGCGTGAATGTCAACTTATAATAATTCCCCATGTAAATGTTCTTTGTAAATAACAAAACATCCTCTGTGTTTATTCTCTGCAAGCGTTAAGGCTTTCACAAGTTTGCGGTTGATTCTGCCTAAATCCGTTCCGTTATTTGGATAACCTGCAATTCCAAAATATAACTCTAAATTGTATTTTGGATTCATTAATTTATATGTCCACATAATCTGATTTCGTAATGCTAAAATAAATGCGCGAATATCAATTTCTGTCGTAAGATCACGAATGGCAAGTGAGAATAAATTGTCATTAATTCTACACACTGCTCCGCGATACCCTACCAGATTTGATGTAATCTGCAAAATGTTTTTGGTTAAATCATGTGCAAACAACTCGCCCTCTGTTTCCATCAGCTTTTCGATATCTTTCACTTCAAACATCACAAGCGTCAGATTACATGCAGGATTGTATTCTATGTTTTTGATACAGAAATCCTTTACATTGCTGTATGTTATTGGATAATCATTTGAATATTCATACGTCTTAACAGAAAGTGATCCTGTATTCTTCTCTGAAATTCCTTTGATATTTCCAATTGCACGAACCGGCTTCATTTCCTGATAAATCGTATTTCCTGTCACTTCAAATTCACGGAATATGGCATCTGACAATAATACCGCCTGAAATCTGTGTGTGTATGAAACGGTACCCTTTCTGATATGATTTACCAATTTTAACAACTCTTCCATGGACTCTTTTGCAACATACTTCTCATCAACAAGAATTGCTTCAAATTTATCCAATGTTAAAGAATATACGTTGTGAATTTCATTATCAATAAACCGATTAATTTCTAACAAATCTGTCTCATAATCATAGGTAAAGAACAATTCATTTTCCATCGCAAGCAAATGTCTGAAGTTATATAAATTCTTCTTTAAGACATCATTTTGTATTTTCATTGCAAGAATATCTGACAGTTCCAGCTCAAAATATTCGAATGTATGAGAATTGCTGTAAATATGTTCTTTTAGTTTAATATGTAACAACACCCAACGATAAGAATTGTCACATCTTCTCATACGAAGCACCATGCTTGTCTCCGCTCCCACACGAATATTATTGCATACATCTGTAAAATCATCCAAATCTACCTGATGAATAATACTAATAATAGATGACAAGCCGGAATCGCCGATAAAACGATACATCGGCTCATTTGCCGTCATAATACTGAAATTATGATCCACAATACATTTTCCGTTGATTAACTCATATTTTTCTATATTGTTATTTACCATGTTTACTCCTTTGCAAGAGGTCTTTCTGAAAAGCCTCAAGATAATGTACGATTATTCCTTTTGTAGAATGAATCTGATAATCCTTATTAATTTCATCATAAGTAAAACTTTTTCTGCCGCCCTCTTTACCACGTTTCCAGAATTTCATTATATCATCATATGGCAAATAATAAAACTCATTCAATTGGGAAAAATATAAAATAATAAAGGAAACGCCTTTCTGTTGTTCAAACCTTGTCATAAAGTCAATCTGATGCTCATGAATGTTCTGCAATGGAAATGTTTTCGTTGCACATTCCTTTGCATCAAAGCAAACCGGAATTCCCTGTACTACTCCAATATAATCGACTGTACTCTTCTGATCAAAATAAGCCAGCGTTATCTGATGATTTTTGTGATCTATTTTCATGGGCGTTATCGGTGTTGGTACCTTTTGAATCAAAGCCAGTTGATTCAACATATATTTTTCATTACTGAAATTGATAAATTCCTCTAATGTTGAGCCTCGAAGTCCTCTTGAATTCCAGGTTCCCATAGATGTTCTCCTTTCATTACCTGCTCAAACTGCTGCGGCATCGTTGTGTAAATGTGTAACCCTTCTGACAATACTTCTCCTGCCTGCGGAATATTTAATTCATATGCATGCAGCATCTGATTTCTGATATGATACGCCTTCTGAAAAAAAACATTAACACTGCTTTTTCCGTATTTTGTATCTCCAATAATCGGATGGCCAATTGCAGCAAGATGTGCTCGAATTTGATGGCTCCGTCCCGTAATCAAATGCACTTTTAACACGGATAATTGCTCATTTGTTGCAATCGGAATATACTCTGTTTCGATTGGGAGTGCATCCGGTTCTTCATTTGTTAAAATTTTAACTTTATTTGTCTTTGCATCTTTTTTCAAAAAGCCTTTGATATTCTGTCTTTGATTCACTCGACCATAAACAATGCACAAATAATATTTTTGCAGACTGCGCGCCTTAAATGCCAAGGACATTTCCTGCAAACCCTTTACCGATTTCCCAGCCACAACAATTCCACTCGTGTTTCGGTCCAAGCGGTTACAGATTCCCGGATGAAACGTCTGTAATGTATCTTTTGTTAAAAATCCCGTATCTACCAAATAATCTGCAAGATATTCCACCATAGAATAATCGGTTGGCTTTGCTTTCTGCGAAAGCATTCCCGACGGTTTGTCAAATACAATCACATCCTGATTTTCAAATAGAACCGGTACACGATATTTCTGGTACTTCGTATCACTGTTTTTATCAGCCTTTTTCGTATCACTTTTTATGCCTGCTGCAAATTTTTCATAGGTCTCGTCTGCAAAAAACATCCGGACAACATCATTTTTTTTGATTTTTTCGCTGCCATCTGCTTTCTTGCCATTTAACGTAATATTCTTTTTGCGCAGCATTTTATATAAGAAACTTTTCGATGCCTGTGGAAGCTGCTTTGATAAATATTTATCAAAGCGCTGACCTTCCTCTAAATGACTAATCTGAAATTCCTGCATTCTTTGTTCCTCTCTGTTTTATAAACACATATTCAAAAATGTCTTCGTATTCCAACCCATACGGTCTGTCATCTTCTGATCCTGCGCATCAAAATTGACTGCAAGATTCTTCACACGCTCTAAAAACGCAGCTTCTTCCGTATACAAAGTTACTATAACATGCAACTTATCCGCCTTTAAAAATTCTGTAACACTTTGCTCAAACAAGTCTTTATTCGCCTGTTCCTTCGTATAAGCACAAATAACGTGATCTGTAATTACAACTGCCTGTGTACCGATTGGTTTTTTTTCATTTGAAACAATACAATCAAATACCGTCGTCATATCTCCTGCTGTTTCCTGCATCCGTTCTGCAAACTCCTTATCACACGATTTATGTGGCAATAATACGAAAAAAGAAACTGCAACACGCGCTGCCGGAAGCACACCAACAACCGCAAGAACTGTAGCATAGTTATTTTTCGTTCCCGTAATCAAAATTCCAATTACAAAAATCGCAAGAACAATCGCAAATGCAATTCCTGTCCTGATGCCGTTTTTCTTTTTTAACGCTGTTAAATATCCAATACTACCTTTTCTTTGTTCCATGATGTGCACGCATCCTTCCCTGACTATTATTGTGCTTGTCTGCATATTGATGATTATGTGTCTTGTCTACTCGACTTGAACTGGATGATCTCTTTTTTCCATTTCCGATATTCTTTTCCCTATTTTTAACATCTTTATTTTTATGACTTGCACGATATTTTCCTGTTTTTGATACAGATTCCTGTGTTGAACCATTCTTTTCTTTTTTCTTACCCGACTTATATGTATTCTTAGAAAATGGTCTTGGCGGAATCAGACAATGCTTATCATAACCTATCAAATCTGTTCTGTGATTTGTTATTAAGGCTTCTTTTACCAACTCATAATTCTCCGGATTGCGATACTGAATCAACGCTCTCTGCATTGCTTTCTCATGGAATGTAACCGGTGTATAGACCTTTTCCATCGTTTCAGGGTCATACCCTGTATAATACATACAAGTAGATAGTGTTGACGGCGTTGGATAAAAATCCTGCACCTGCTCCGGAATATAGCCTAAATCTCTAATATACTCCGCAAGTTCAATTGCTTCTTTCATCGTTGAGCCCGGATGTGATGACATCAGGTAAGGCACAACAAACTGCTCTTTTCCTGTCTTTTTGTTGATACGTTCGTATCGTTTTAAAAATGCTTCATAAACCTCATTCTTCGGTTTTCCCATTCGTTTTAGAACTGCATCTGACACATGTTCCGGTGCTACACGAAGCTGCCCACTGATATGATGTTCACAAAGTTCTCGAATAAATGTATCATCTGCATCTGCCATACAATAATCAAAACGAATACCTGAGCGGATAAAAACCTTTTTAATTCCTTCAATGGCACGCAATTTACGCAGCAATGCGATATAATCCTTATGGTCTACAATCAGATTCTTGCAAGGCTCTGGAAACAGACACTGCTTATTTGGACACACGCCCTTGGTAAGCTGCTTCTTACAAGAAGGTCCTCTAAAATTCGCAGTCGGACCTCCAACATCATGAATATATCCCTTAAAATCAGGATCATGCGTAATTGTTTTCGCCTCATCAATAATGGATTCATGACTACGCACCTGTACAATTCGTCCTTCGTGAAATGTCAACGCACAGAAACTGCATCCACCAAAACAACCTCTGTTATTGGTTACACTGAACTTAATTTCCGATAACGCAGGGATTCCGCCTAACTTCTCATAAAAAGGATGGTATGTTCTTGTAAATGGCAATGCATAGACATCATCCATCTCCTGTGTGGTCAACGGATATGCTGGCGGATTCTGTACAACGTAAAGTTTCTCTTTATATTTCTCAACCAATGTTTTTGCCACATACGGATCTGTATTGCGATACTGAATTCCAAAACTTTGTGCATACACTTTCTTATCTGCACATACTGCATCATAATCCGGCAATTCGATATAATCATAAAGGTTTTCTATGGTTTTTGCCTTATATACTGTACCTCTGATAAATGTAATATCTGAAACATCCAATCCGCTGTTTAACGCATCTGCGATTTCTACAATCGAATGTTCGCCCATTCCATAAGAAATAATATCCGCACCGGAATCAATCAGAATGGAATGTTTTACTTTATCTGACCAATAATCATAATGTGCCAGCCGCCGAAGTGACGCTTCGATTCCACCAATAATAATTGGAGAATCTTTATAGGTCTGACGAATCAGATTACAATACACCACCGTCGCATAATCCGGACGCTTTCCCATCACACCACCGGGCGTATATGCATCCTGATGTCTGCGCTTCTTATTTACTGTATAATGATTCACCATGGAATCCATATTTCCGCCGGAAACTAAGAATCCCAATCTTGGTTTTCCTAATATCGTTATACTTTCCTTTACTTTCCAATCCGGCTGTGATATAATTCCAACCTTATATCCAAATGATTCCAATACCCTGCTGATAATCGCAGGTCCAAACGAAGAATGGTCTACGTAAGCATCCCCAATTACATACACAAAATCACACTGTTCCCAACCACGCTCCTCCATATCAGCTCTACAAATCGGTAAAAATTTATTCATTCTTTTCTAACCCTTCTGCCTTTTTTGTAATTCGCTGCAAATCTGCAAGTTCTTCCTCTGTAAGTGGACGGTACGCTCCCGCTTCCAGTGTCTCGTCCAATCGTAATGTTCCCATCGACAAACGTTTCAAGTACAGCACTTCTGAACCCGTTGCAAGAAACATCTTCTTAATCTGATGAAACTTACCTTCCCGAATCGTAACCAGAATTTCACTCATATCTGCCGCTGCACGAACAATCTCTAACACAGCCGGCATTGTCTGATATTCTCCGTCAATCACGACCCCCTTAGCAAATGCTTCAATATGCTTCTGCGTAATCATTCCTTTGACTTTTGCATAATACTGCTTGTCTACATGCTTCTTTGGTGCAAGCAAATCATGTGCAAGCGCACCGTCATTTGTAATCAGCAGCAATCCTTCCGTATCTTTATCAAGTCTGCCAACCGGAAACAGATCTTTTCTCGCTGTTTTATCAAGCAAATCAATAACCGTTTTCTGCTTCTTATCCATCGTTGCCGTCAGAACACCCGCCGGCTTATGCAGCATATAATACTCATATTCTGAATAATTTACCTGAATACCATCTACACTGACAATCGCCTGTTCTCCATCAATCTTTTCTTCCGGTCTTGTAATCGTTACACCATCGACCACAACTCTGCCTTTTTTAATTTTTTCTTTGACCTGACTGCGTGTTCCCACCTGCATGTCAGCCAGATATTTATCTAATCTAATCCATGCCATATTACTGCCAACGCCATCCTGCAAGATACTTATTTTTTAAAGATGTTCCATTGAACTTACCCCAGCCTAATGGATATCCGTCTACACAGAGCAAGTTCCAGCCTTTTTCCGTCTTGTCTGCATAATCTTCCACGTCAATCGTCTCACCTTTCAGATACTTAATGACACGTTCATCTGAAACCGGAAGATTGATTACTTTATCATATTCTGACATTTTTAATACCATCGCAAATGCCTGACTCGGTTCAAAGCGGTTCTTCTTAACCTCTCCAAGCAATGTACCATTCCTCATAATACGAAGCCCTGTCTCGTCCGGCATACAAGGTGATATCTCATAGACTTTATTATCACGAATCTGAAGATATTCTTCATTGATTTGGTAGCTCACAGATGCCAGGAATTCTTTTAATTCTTCCGGTAATTTTACCTTTGGAAGTTTCTTTAATGCATGATAATCAATCGGCGAATTTTCATCTTTCTGCAGCAATGCAAGAAAATGTCCTTCCCCCTGCATCTTATGTGGAAAAATACGAACCGTCTTTTCCATATGCACTTCTTTATCAAAATCATCTTCTACATAACCATGTGCAAATCCTTCATAATCCTTAATATCAATCAATTTCATCTCCGGACGATTCTTTAACAGATGACGAATGGATTCTTCATCTTCTAACTTTGAAAATGTACAAGTAGAATATAGCATCTTACCGCCCGGTTTTAGCATATCAGCACCGAGCAAAATAATATCTCTTTGAATCTCTGCATAGAATTCCGGACCATTTTTTTGCCAACTCTTAATCAGCTTGTTATCCTTACGAAACATTCCTTCTCCGGAACAAGGTGCATCAATTAACACCTTATCAAAAAATGTTGTAAAACGGTTTGCAATTCGTTTGGGATCTTCACTTAACACGCACAAATTCGGAATTCCTGACACTTCTACATTCTTAAGCAGTGCCTTCGCACGGGAATTACTAATATCATTTGTAATCAAAAGTCCTGTCTGCGCTAATTTTGCTCCCAGTTCCGTTGACTTTCCACCCGGTGCTGCACACATATCAAAAACAACATCTCCTTCTTCTACCGGAAGGACATTTGCCGGTGTCATCGCACTTGGCTCCTGTATATAATATAATCCTGCAAAATAATATGGATGCTTGGCAGGCTTATCATTTTCACTAAAATAAAAACCATTCTCAATCCACGGAATTGGTTTTAATTCAAAAGGCGAAATCCTTAAAAATTCTTCCGGTGAAATTTTTAACGTATTAACTCTTAATCCATACAAACGACTGTCGTTAAAGCTCTCTAAATATGCCGGAAATTCATCTTTTAACATTTCTTTCATTGTTTCTAAATATTTCTCTGGTAAACTCATGTCTTTCTCCGTTCATTTCTATCTTAATTTAAAATTGAATTAAAATCTGTTTTTTAAAATTAAATTGGCATCATAGGAACAGCCATTCAAATTTACGATAACAATTCAAATATCATAAGAACATTTATATTTATAAAATATCTGATTGAATAAATTCAAACACGTCCTTGACTTATTCATCATTTGAAAGCTGTTCTAAATATACGCCATTTATTTCAAGCTATTTTATGTATACAATATACACAACCTGCTCTCTTATCTATTGATTCCCATTTTGTACAAATCCTAACAATTAAGTATATCATATTCAATACGGATAATACAGCACTTTCTTTTCACAACTTTTTAAAATCCAATACGGATTCACTGCGTATTCATCTCCAGCTGCATCCGTAACATACACCCCCATATGCAGATGAACGGGAAACTTTCCTTTCGTTCCTTCTGTTCCATACCCTGTATTTCCCATATATCCAAGAAACTGTCCGGCGCAAACATTCATTCCCTCATGTAATCCTTCCGCATAAGAATCCAAATGCGCATAGTAGAAATACAATCCGTGTTCTGATGTGATCCCAATCCGGTAACCGCCTAATTCTAACCAGCCAATATTTGTAATGATGCCATCAGACATTGACACCACTGGATATTTTCCTGCAATATTTTCCTGTGCCATAATATCAGTGCCCTCATGCGTCCGCTTTCCGCCATAAGTTCGCTCATTGCGCCAGGAATTTTCATATGTAACCCATTTTGTAGTTTTCGATGATTGTGGAACCGGAAAATATTTAATATCCTGATAAATTCCCTCATAAAAATTTTGCATTTTCTGAAATTGATTTCCGCCAATACGTATCATCTGATTCATATGTCTATTGAATTTTAACTTTGAATAATGCAACTGTTTTTCATCCGTAAGTTCAAATTCATTCCGTAGCATAAGCACTGTCAAATATGTGCCAACTGACACATTTGTTTTTTCTGCAAATTCTTTCAATCTGTCAGGTTCAATATTAATGTGTACCTGCCGGAATGTCTCATTTTGAAATGAAAAATCCCGGCTGCTTACATACTGAATCGGCTGATTAAGAAACAGCAGCAAAATACCACAACCAAACGTACTAAACAACAGCCACATAAACCACTTCCAGTACTGCCTAAAATGCAACATATTTCCCACTTTCCGATTGATATTCTGTACTATTATAGCTTATTAGAACATAATCTATATACAAAGATTCTTTTCAGGAACATATTTATGCATTTCAAACGTCTTTTATTCAGCATCTTATGTATTGGTATATTTTTTTTAATCTTATCAACACCTTACATTGCATTTTCCGGTGTCACAAATGGACTAAAATTATGGACATTCACGCTGATTCCGGCACTCTTTCCTTCCATATTATTAATTACAATTCTATTAAATGTCATTGATATGCCGCCATTTCTAGCATATCTTTACATACTCTTATCCGGTTTGCTCAGTGGTTTTCCTATGGGTGCTTATCTGTGTGGCGAATATCATAAGTCTCACCCAAATGAAACCGTATGCAATGAACTCGCTGCCTTTTGTAATATATCCAGCCCTTCTTTTGTATGCAATTATATCATCTGCCAGATTCTTCCGTCAGATTCTTCTCTATTGACAGCCCTGCTTTGTATCTATCTTCCAGTCTTAGAATGTATTGCGCTGGTATGTTTGTTAAACTTTAAACAATTTCACCAATCGGGACAGTCCTATACATCTGTCACTGACAAAGTTACACAGCAAAATTCACTATCCTTATCACAATTTGCGCTATTGATTGACTCCTCTATTCTAAAAACAATCACAACACTTTTAAAGTTAGGCGGATATATCATCATTTTCTCTTGTATAACCGCATATATCCAACATGTATGGACAAATCCTCTGTATGCTGCAATCTTATGCTGCTTTACAGAAATCACCACTGGATTACAATGTGCAAAATCCATCCCACTCCCTCTGACGCTTCAATTTTTCTTAATCATTTGCACGAACGCCTGGGGCGGCATCTCCACCTTGCTGCAAACTGCCGGCATTACCCATGGTTGTGGTATCAGCATAAAAAAATATACATGTAATAAACTTTTGCTGACACTTATTACATTCGTCAATGCATGGTTTATTACATGTATTCTATAAAAATATACCTGCTCTTTATTGTTCCTTTGTTGCGTCATAGACATCTATAGTTGCTTCTGCAACTTCTGTATCTCCTAACAATGCCTCTCGCTCCTGCGTTGTTACAACAGATTCATCAGCCTGTGCAGCTTCTTCCTGTACAGATTCTTCCGGCTGTGCTACGTCTGTCTGTAATTCCTTACGGTTATTATTTACAACGCCTAAAATATTCTCAAGACCTGACATCAATGAATTGTATCGATCTCGATTATCTTTGATAGAATGTTCAATGATATATTGTAACTTTTCTAACATATCATCTGTATACTGAATTGCGCCCATTCTGATTTCATTTGCATCATTTGTAGCAGCATCCAAAATCTGTTGTGCCTGTTCTTTTGCCTGCTCTAACATCATATTTGCCTGTGCATACGCACGCTGCATAATTTCATGCTGATTAATCAATTCTGCTGTCTGCACCTGTGCTTCATTTAAAATCGTCTCTGCCTGTTCTTTCGCATCCTCAATAATCTTATCTTTATTATCAATTATCTTCTGGTAACGACGAATTTCATCCGGTGTACTTGCCTTTAATTCATCAAGATATTCTTCAATCTTTGATTTACTTACGATGACCTTGTCGGAAGAAAAACGATATGGCTTCGCAAGTTCTAATTCTGATTCTATTTCGCTGATTTTCGTTTCAATTCTACTCATTTTCTGCTCCTCATCTGATTATATTATACTTTTCATAGACTCTGTCAATAATCTGAGCCGGAACAAATTTACGAATATCCCCACCATACATTGCCATTTCTTTCACGATACTTGAGCTCAAATAAGCATATTTTAAACTTGTATTTAAAAAGATTGTATCAATATCTGAATTTGCAACACGATTGGTCTGTGACATTGCTAACTCATATTCAAAATCTGTAACTGCACGAAGTCCACGGATAATTACCTGAACATTCTGCTCTCTGGCAAAGTCAACCAACAGTCCCTGAAAAGACATGATTTCTACATTTTCCAAGTCTTTCGTGACTTCTTTTAACATATTAACACGTTCCTCAACCGAAAACAACGGCTTTTTTGTGCTGTTATTTAATACACCTACAATCAAATGATCCGCCAGTTGCGCAGAACGACGAATAATATCAAGATGTCCTAACGTTACCGGATCAAAACTGCCTGGATAAATTGCTGATTTCACAACTACTCATCCCCTTTCAGTCTCAAAAAGAGATGTTTGTTTGTTTTATAATTTTTGATTTTATATACTTCATATCCCAATTCCGGAATATACGATAAATCTGCTTTTAATGCATCTTCAATAACCACAATCGTATAAGAATCAATAATTTTACTATTGCGTAATGCAATCAATGCTTCACGTTCTAAATCCTGATTATATGGTGGGTCCATATATACAATATCAAACACTTCCTGTCCTGACAAACGATTAATTGCAGATAATACATCCTGTTCCATAACCGTTGCCTTGTCCGCAAGTTTTGTAAATGCCAAATTCTCTTTAATACAGGCACAAGCCGCTTTATTATGTTCTACAAGTACAGCTTCCTTCGCACTACGGCTAAGTGCTTCTATTCCGATTGCACCACTTCCTGAATATAAATCCAAAAATCTGCAGCCATAAATATCTGCCTGTAAGATATTAAATAGTGTCTCTTTAATTTTATCTATTGTTGGTCTTGTCTCTAAACCTTCCAATGTCTTTAGCGGCAAACTTCTTGCTGTTCCAGCGATTACTCTCATAACTGTGTTTTATTCCTTCCATGAAATATTATGATTTGTTTCCATTTTCTTATTTCGAAGCATTAACTCCTGTACTGCCGTTGCAGGATTCTCATCATGGAATAATACCTTATATACCTGCTCGACGATTGGCATTTCCACCTGATATTTCTGTGCCAACTGATACGCTGCCTTTGCAGAATACACTCCTTCAACAACCATTTGAACCTCTTCCATCGCCTGATCTTTTGTATATCCCTTTCCAATCAGAATTCCTGCCCGACGATTTCTGCTATGCATACTGGCGCAAGTTACAATCAGATCCCCCATACCGGATAATCCGGAAAATGTCATCGGATCTGCTCCCATTGCAACGCCCAATCTTGCGATTTCCGCAATACCTCTTGTAATTAATGCTGCTTTTGTATTATCTCCATAACCTAATCCATCTGCAACACCTGCTGCAAGTGCAATTACATTTTTAAGAGAACCACCGATACAGATTCCTAACATATCCGGACTAATATAAACACGGAATACATCACTCATAAAAATATTCTGCAAATACTCTGCATCTGCCTTACGCTCTGCACCGATTACACATGATGTAGGAATTCCACGTCCTACCTCTTCTGCATGACTCGGTCCTGAAAGGATGGCAACCGTCGCCTGCGGAATTTCCTGCTTAATAATCTGACACAGTGTCATTAACGAATCTTCTTCTATCCCTTTTCCTACATTTACGATATACTGATTTTCTTTTACATAAGGTGCTATCAGCTTCGATGTTGATCTGGTGTACGGTGATGCCACTGCCATAATAATTACATCTGCCGATTCTACTGCATCTTTGGTATCTGCTGTAAATGTAAGTTCTTCCGGCAAACGAACTCCCGGAAGACTTTTCTTATTTTCCCGTTCTGTTTGTAATATCTGAATCTCCTCTGGAAACACAGACCACACTTTTACATCATGCTTATTATTATTCAGCAGGATTGCAAGTCCTAACCCCCAGCTTCCTGCTCCCATTATGCTGATTTTAGCCATTCTTCTCTCCTATTCTGTCATTTATTATGCCTGTTCTGTATTCTTCGCACCAATACGGCGTTCTGTTCCAGATAACAATCTCTTAATATTTGCGCGATGTCTGACAAAAGCCAATGCAGCCAACACAAATACAATTCCATATGCTTCATAAAGTGCCATTCCTGACAGTGGAAGCCAACCCAACGTTCCATATATGACCATTTCAATAAAGAACGTGCTAACAAAGACAAGCGAACCTAAAGAAACATATTTTGAAATGATTGTAACGCCTCCAAATGTTAAAATCCCTAAAATTGTCAGAATCCAGCAATGCTTCGGAAATAAAAATAATGATAATACAACACCTGATGTTGCTGCAATTCCCTTTCCGCCTTTGAATTTCAAATAAAACGGAAAGTTATGTCCTAATACAACACCAAAACCGCTGTATAAGAACAAAAGCATTTCATTTTCACTTCCCCTGCCCACTGTAAAATGTACCAATAAAGCTGCAAATACTGCTTTAAATGTATCAATCAGATACGTAATAATTCCAGCTTTTTTGCCCAATGTGCGGGTAACATTCGTCGTTCCGGCGTTGCCACTTCCATAATTTCGAATATCAATATGATGAAATCTGCCAAACCAGTAACCTGCCTGAAAGACATTTCCAAAAATATAACCAATGATTAGACATATTATACGTTCCATATAAGAACCTACCTCCATAGTATATCTGTCTTATTTATTTTTCTTTTCGTTCGCGGTTAATAAAATGAATTGGCGTTCCTCTAAAGCCAAACGACTCACGAATTTTATTCTCTATATATCTCGTATATGAAAAATGCGTCAACTGCTTGTCATTAACAAACATAACAAACGTAGGCGGCTTTACAGACACCTGTGTCATATAGTAAATACGCAAACGCTTACCCTTATCTGAAGGTGGCTGCTGCATTGCTACCGCTTCTGTAAGAATTTCATTTAATACACCTGTCGGTACACGCAAGTTCTGACTTTCAATAATTGTATCAATTAATTCATACAATTTATTCAAACGCTGTCCTGTAACTGCTGAAATAAACAAAATTTCAGCATAAGACATAAATGACAATGTATCTCTAATGCGCTTTGTATGTTCATAAATCGTCTTATCATTCTTTTCGATTGCATCCCATTTATTTACTGCAATAATAATGCCTTTGCCACGTTCATGTGCAATTCCTGCAATCTTTGCATCCTGCTCCGTTACACCTTCTGTCGCATCAATAACTATAACAACAATATCTGCACGTTCTACCGCCGCAACCGTTCGAATGATACTATAACGTTCGATATCCTCTTTGATTTTGTTCTTTCTGCGAAGCCCAGCCGTATCAATAAATACATATTCTTTTTTATTGTATACAACCGGTGTATCAATCGCATCTCTTGTAGTACCTGCAATGTCTGATACAATCACTCGGTTATTTCCAATCAATCGATTAATAATAGATGACTTACCTACATTCGGCTTACCAACAATCGCAATCTTTGGTCTGTCATCTTCTTCCTCCTGAGCGGAATGTTCCGGAAAATGCTTAACAACTTCATCCAGCATATCTCCTAGTCCTAACTTAGAAGCAGCTGAGATTGGCATCGGATCACCAATTCCCAAATTATAAAATTCATATACATCCGGCATGAACTTGTCAAAATTATCGACTTTATTTACAACAAGTACCACCGGCTTACGTGATCTGCGAAGCATATCTGCTACCTTTGCATCAGAGTCCACTAATCCTTGACGTACATCTGTCAGGAAAATAATAACATCTGCTGTCTCAATGGCAATTTCTGCCTGCTCACGCATCTGTGATAAAATAATATCATTTGTTTCTGGCTCAATACCGCCTGTATCAATCAATGTGAATTCTTTATCAAGCCATGAAACTTCTGCATAAATACGATCCCTCGTTACACCCGGGGTATCTTTTACAATTGAAATATCCTGTCCTGCCAGGTCATTAAATAGTGTTGACTTACCTACATTTGGTCTGCCAACTACTGCTACAATCGGTTTACTCATTCTAATCTCCATTTCATAAAATATATCATTTCATAATCAGAAATCTATTCTGATTCATTGAGTTTCTAAATTTGGCTTTTGCCATATTGTGGGATTTTTAACAATAAATATAAAGAAGCCTATAACCCCTTATAAATATTTATCACTGATAATCTATCATATCAGTTTAATTGCTTTTTGTAAAGTTCTATGCTATGATTCTTATACCATTTTGCATTATTACATCATAAAATGGTAGATTGGAGGACAATACTTGAAAACAACGCACAACTGGATAAAAAAAGCAGTCTGCACGCTTACAATTGCAGCAACCTGCATTACTGGTTTCTCTGCTCATACAGGTGCTGTATATGCCGCAGATGATGCCTCTTCTTACAAATTTGCAGATATTAATCTGGAAGTTACTGTACCTAATGACCTTGTTGCATTTACACGAAATGTAACATCCAACAACGCACATCTTGACCGTGTAGGTGTCGATGATGTTGAGGAATTACGTTCTTTGATGATTACAAATAATATTTATTTGGAGGCAATTCCTGAAAAAGATACGATCAGCTACGAAATTCTCATCAACGGAAAGACGGCTGATTCCTCTGCAAAAGACTTTAATGAATTAACCAATGATGAATTACAAAGCCAATTCGAACATTACGTAGCAGCTAGTGATAATATCCAAAATGAAAGCGTCTCTGAAACTGTCACGGTTTCTTCCATTTATAGCAATGGCACTACCTCGTATTTTGTCGTCGATGTTACTTCCGTAGCAAACAATATGGTTACGACCCATGTTCAAAAATACTACACCGTAATGCTCGGAACTGCTATCACATATACACTACAGACAAACGAGTCAGCCATTTCTTCTGATATGGCATCAAAGTTACAAAACATCGTGGACACTGCTAAGTATCAAAAAATGAAAAAATCCATTTTGGATAACCAATTTGTGTCAGAAATATCTGCTACGATTGTTACACTTCTTATTCCAATATGTATTTTGGCATTGATTGTATTCTTCCTGCAAAAGAGTACGAAAAAATCAAAAAAACAGATTGCAGCCGATGAAGCTCGATTACGTGCCCAATATGCAGAAGAAGCCAAACGTGCTGCATCCGAGCAGCCAGACAAAACCAGCAAATAGATTTTATTTTTATACATAATTCATACAAAACACTTCATTAAACCTCTTTCATAAATAACGGATGTCTCCAAATTTATGAAAGAGGTTTTTCTATCTTTTATAACAAAAGTCTCTCCCAGCGACATTCATACGCTACGTTGTAAATGAAATGCCACATAAATTAAAAAAAGATTTCAGACTTAAAAGCATTAAACTTTCAAATCTGAAATCTCTCTCAATTCATTTTAATGTGTGTAGCAGCGACTACTCTATTTCGCATAGTCAACCGCACGTGACTCTCTAATCACACTTACTTTAATCTGGCCAGGATATTCCATCTGATCTTCAATCTGCTTTGAAATATCTCGTGCCATAAGTACCATATCTGAATCACTAACAACTTCAGGAACTACCATAACTCGAATCTCTCTACCGGCCTGAATAGCAAATGATTTATCAACTCCCTTAAAGGAATTGGTAATATCTTCTAATTGTTTTAGTCTGTTTGTATACGTTTCTAATGTTTCACGTCTTGCACCAGGTCTTGCAGCTGAAATTGTATCAGCAGCCTGTACTATACAGGCAATCAAGCTCTCTGGTTCAACATCACCGTGATGTGCCTCTACTGCATTGATTACAATCGCAGATTCTTTATACTTCTTACAAAGATCTACACCAATCTGAATATGTGAACCCTCCATCTCATGATCGATAGATTTACCAATATCATGCAATAAACCTGCACGCTTGGCCAGCTTCACGTCTACGCCGATTTCTCCGGCCAAAAGACCTGATAACTGTGCAACCTCAATAGAATGTTTTAATGCATTCTGACCATAGCTGGTTCTAAAACGCATTCTACCCAACAACTTAACAAGTTCCGGATGAATACCATGTACACCAACTTCAAGGGTTGCTGCTTCACCTTCTTCTTTAATCAATACTTCGACTTCTTTTTGGGCTTTTTCAACCATTTCCTCAATTCTTGCCGGATGAATTCTTCCATCAAGAATTAACTTTTCAAGGGCAATTCTTGCCACTTCTCTTCTGATTGGATCAAATCCCGATAAAACGACTGCCTCTGGTGTATCATCAATAATCAACTCAACACCTGTTAATGTCTCTAAAGTACGAATATTACGTCCCTCTCGTCCAATAATACGGCCTTTCATTTCATCATTTGGAAGCTGAACAACTGAAATTGTTGTCTCTGCCACATGATCCGCAGCACAACGCTGAATTGCTGTAACAACATATTCCTTTGCCTTCTTATCCGCTTCCTCTTTGGCTCTGCTCTCTAATGTTTTAATCATTACGGCAGTGTCATGTTTCACTTCGTCTTCAACAGTCTTTAATAGATATTCTTTTGCCTGTTCGGAGGTTAGTCCTGAGATTCTTTCAAGTTCCTGCTGTCTCTGCTGTCCTAATTCATCAACCTTCTGCTTCATCTTACTAAGTTCTTCTTCTTTCCTAGTAATGTTCAAGTCACGTTTTTCAACAGCCTCAATCTTCTTGTCAAGAGTTTCTTCTTTAGCCAAGACACGCTTTTCATATCTTTGTACTTCAGCACGTCTCTCTTTCGTCTCTTTATCAAGCTCATTTTTCGTACGAATAGACTCCTCTTTTATCTCTAAAAGTGATTCTTTCTTCGTAGTCTCTGCTGTCTTCAATGCTTCATCTATTATTTCTCTGGCTTTATCATCCGCATTGCCAATCTTGGCATCATACATCTTCTTCTGCATAGAAGCTGATAAAAACCATGTAATAGGTGCGACTATCACTAATGTAGCAAGTATAGCTATAATGATAATGACTGACACAGGAGCACCTCCTTATTTAGTTTTCATTGTACAAACATACAATAATATAATTCTATACTGAAATATATTAAATGTCAAGAAAAAGAAGTATTATAACGCTCATTGACAATAATATCAAGTGCTTTTTTGATATTATCTGATTGGTAACCTTTCCGGTAAAAATATCCCATTAGTTTTGTCTTATCTGCATATTCGGAAAGGTTATATTTTCCTGCTTTCTTACGCATTTGAACAACTAATTGATCTACTTCTGTATCCCCATGCATTTCATAATATTCTTCATAAACAGCTTCTACGGTTGCCTTATCAATTCCCTTTCTGCCCAAAAACTGCATAATTTGCATTTTACTCTTATTCGGTGCTTGAAATGTAATATAATTTTCAACATATCGCTTATCATTCAGATAGCCAAATCGAGACACATAATCCACTGCCTGTTGAATACATATATCCGGATAATACGCATCTTTCAACTTTTTCTCTAACTCATATTGCGTATAATCTCTGGATTCCAGCAAATGCATTGTTCTGACAATTGCTCTTTTTGATAATACCTCCGTAATAATCTCCTGATATACATCATTTGGGATATTTATATCCTTCTTTATCCCGTATTTCCGAATTTCACTATTATAAAGTGCAAACACAGGCTCATTGTTAATTTCAACTAACCTGCGCTTACTGTTTATATCACGAATTGCGGTAACAGGATATTCTATATACTGCCCATCGCTCATAACAAACCGATTTCCTCAACTACTCTATTCCATCTTGTATATAAATCTTCAAATTCAATATTTATATATTCAATATTCATATACACACTATAATACTTTATTTATAGTCTGCGAAGCACCTTATACAAATGAAATTATTCTTCATCCTCTGCTGCATCATCTGTTGTGACAGCATCTTCTGCATTGTCTGCCACCTGTGCAAACTCGCCAATCTGATAATGCATACGAACCTTTGTATCAATTTCTTTCATAATATCCGGATGTGTATTCAGGAACTGCTTTGCATTCTCACGTCCTTGTCCAATCTTTTCATCATTGTATGCAAACCACGCACCACTCTTCTGTACAATACCAACATTTGCTGCAAGATCCAGAATATCTCCTTCTTTAGAAATTCCTTTACCAAACATAATATCAAATTCTGCTTCCTTAAATGGTGGTGCCACCTTATTTTTAACAACCTTTACTCTTGTTCTATTACCGATAACTTCTCCACCCTGCTTAAGCGTCTCAATTCTACGAACATCCATACGTACTGATGAGTAAAACTTTAACGCACGTCCACCGGTTGTTGTTTCCGGATTACCAAACATAATACCAACCTTTTCACGTAATTGGTTAATAAAGATAACAACGCAGTTATTCTTACTTACTACTGGCGTCAACTTACGCAGAGCCTGTGACATTAATCTCGCCTGCAAACCAACATGAGAATCCCCCATATCACCATCAATTTCTGCCTTTGGTACCAATGCAGCCACTGAATCGACAATGACAACATCAACAGCACCTGAACGTACCATCGTCTCTGTAATTTCCAAAGCCTGCTCTCCACTGTCCGGCTGTGAAATATACAAATTATCAATATCTACCCCGATATTCTTTGCATATACGGGATCTAAGGCATGTTCTGCATCAATAAAACCTGCAATTCCGCCACTCTTCTGAACTTCTGCAACAATGTGTAAGGCAACCGTTGTCTTACCACTTGATTCCGGTCCATAAATCTCAATAACTCGTCCCTTCGGTACACCACCTAAACCAAGTGCAATATCAAGGCTCAAAGAACCTGTCGGAACAGACTCAACATTCAAATTCTTGCTCGCATCTCCAAGCTTCATAACGGAACCCTTACCAAACTGTTTCTCAATATTAGAAATCGCAGCATCTAATGCTTTTAACTTATCATCTTTTAACATACTTATCTCCATTCTTTTATTAAACGTCTTATGAACATTTGTTCGTTACAGATATGTTATACTATTTTTTCATATCTGTCAAGAACAAAACGAATGTTTGTTCGTTTTTCAATCGTAATATTTTACATTTTATCTATTCGTTATATTGTACTGGAATGATAATAATATACCACAACTCTCCTCATCTGTAAAGTGTTAATATAGTATTTATATTATATTAAAATATTTCATATCATTTAAAATAATTCAATATTTCTAATATGCAAATACATTTGCAACATCATAAAATAAACCGAAAGAACACGCTTGAAACATCTTCTTTCGGTCTATAACATTATCCATACATATCATTAATATATCTGATTACTTATTTTGCAGCACCTGTTGTAAACACTTTATAATTCTTAACAATGTAATCAACTAAAGATACCACTGTCAAAATTAACGAAACATATATTAAAATATTACTGAGAATATCAATATATGGAATATCCAAATTCAACGTCAATACAATAATCATAATCATCTGAAATGTTGTCTTGAATTTTCCCCAGTAACTGGCAGCAATCACCACCCCATTGTCAGACGCAATTAAACGGAAACCGCTAATAATAAATTCTCTGGCAATAATAATAATTACAATCCATGCTGCTATCTGTTTTAAATCAACCAATGCAATCAGTGCAGAACATACTAGCAGCTTATCTGCCAATGGATCCATAAACTTACCAAAATTTGTTACAAGATTATATTTTCTGGCGATTTTTCCATCTAACATATCCGTAAGGCTCGCCACAATAAAAATAACCGTGGCTATAATTCTCGATGTCTGCCCACCCAAATCTAAATATAAGAATACCAGATAAATGGGTATCATTATCGTTCTTAAAATTGTCAATCTGTTTGGTAAGTTCATTCTCTCCTCATTTCCGTATAATATTTTACTATTATACTGATTTATTTTGTTTCGTCAGCCAATTCTCCAATTAAATCATATTCCATAGCTCCCGTGATATGCACGTGAACAATTTGACCTGACATTAACTGAGCTGATGTATTTATAAAAACATAACCATCAACATTTGGTGCATCCTTGTATGATCTGCCAACATATGCGTCATCTTCATCCAGCTTTCCTTCAATCATTACATCAACATATCTTCCAACCATCTCTTCTGATTTATCCAAAGAAACTTCCTGCTGTAATTCCATCACTCTGTCTCTGCGTTCTTCTTTTACTTCTTCTGCAATCTGATCTTCCATTGTTGCAGCCGGGGTTCCTTCTTCCGGCGAATATGTAAACACACCTAAGCGGTCAAATTCCATCTCATCTACAAAAGAAAGCATCTCTTCCACATCTTCTTCTGTCTCTCCTGGAAATCCGGTGATTAACGTTGTACGAAGTGCAATATCCGGAATATTCTTGCGAAGTTTTGCAACAATATCTCTTATTTCCTGCTGATTTGTTCTTCTTCCCATACGTTTCAGAATTCTATCACTCGCATGCTGAATCGGCATATCAAGGTAATTACAAACTTTTGGTTCTTCTTTAATTGTCTGAATCAGTTCATCTGTAATTTCTTCGGGATAACAATATAAAATACGAATCCATTCCAAATCTTCTATTGCACATAACTTATGCAACAAATCCGGCAATGCTTTCTTTCCATATAAATCTGTTCCATAAAGTGTTGTTTCCTGTGCTACAAGAATCAATTCCTTTGTACCATTCTGAACAAGGTATTCTGCCTGCTCTACAAGATACTCCATCGGATAGCTTCGATAATTACCACGTACTGTCGGAATAATACAATATGTACAATGTTTATCGCAGCCTTCAGATATCTTCAAATATTCATAATACCCTCCAGTTGTGACAATTCTGTGATTTTTTACCTGTGGAAGTCTGTCAGCCTGTTCTACACAACTATATCCTTTTCCTTCCAGCACGGAAAGCACAACCTCTGCAACTTTATCATAAGAAGATGTACCAAGCAGTGCATCAACTTCTGGAATCTCTTTGAGTATCTCGTCTTTATAACGATGTGCAAGACAACCGGAAACAATAAGAGCCTTACACTTTGCATCTTTTTTACGTTCCGCCATTTCTAAAATCGTATCAATACTCTCCTGTTTTGCATCACCGATAAAGCAACAGGTATTGACAGCAATCACATCTGCCTGTGTATCGTCATCTGTAAACTCAAATCCTCTATCTTTAAGAATTCCAAGCATATTTTCTGTGTCTACCAGATTCTTATCACAACCTAGTGATATAAACATTATTTTCATTCAAAATCTCCTAATCTATTTCCTCTTTCTTTATAGTATTTCTATCCATTATCACATAAACATAATATTTTTACCACCAATATTTTATAAAATAATCATAAAAGTACTTAATTATCTGCATACTTTAAGGAGTTGTTGAACGCACCCATAAAGATTCTACAAAACGATTTGCAAGCATATTCCAATCATACTTTCCTGATATAGAATCTTTTAAAACATTTGCCTGCTCAAGCATATACTCTACAATGCGCGTCGAATCCGAAAGGGCAATCGGTGTTGTAAAATTAGAATGAAATACAAAATAAAAATACCCACCACAAACTAAAATTCCTGATAAAAATAGAATATTGCTAATCCATCCATTGGACTTACATAAGTTTAATGATATTCCTTTCTTCAATGGATACCACACCCGCACTTCTTTTTTATTTAACATATCTAACATAATATGCGAAACAAATGCAATCGCAAACGGCAACATCATGTCCGGGAAAATATAGTATACAATCAGACTAAATGAAAATACTCCAATCGCAGAATGCATGAATGATCGATGCGGAAGTTCTTTACAGATAATACAGGCCACAATGAACACTGCCATACCGGATATAAAATGATAAACGGAGCTCTGCTCAAGTATTAGATTTAAAATATTCATCTGAAAACGATAATTGATAAATCCTTCAATAACCATAAAGAGCACAACAATTCCAAGCACACGATTTACAACATCGCGTGCATTGGATGTTTTTACGTCTATATCGCTAATAACTGAGCCAATTAACGCACCTCCAATGCAGGTCGCGACCGCTGGTAGCGTCATTGGTCTTAATACTATCAGTGTTGCCGCCATTCCGACAGACAAATGTGTTCTTCCCGTCATATCCGTTGATACCTTTTCAGTCCTTCCTCCATGCCAACCTCAACGATTGAGGCATCTTTTTCTATGTATATCTGAAACTGTTTATCAATTGCCTTGCGCATATCGAAACTAAGATATTCCCAATACATTCCCAAAATTTCTTTAATTCCAAATACTGTTTGGGGTTCAATGGTACTCTGTCGGTTCTGCACAATGCGACTCATTTTCGATAACACCCATTGATTCAGGGCATGTCGATGAATCGTCTCAACCCACTGCGAACATATTAAATACATTTCATCATGATAGGAAACCCTTGATTCATAATATCGATTATAACCATTCGCATCTCTTTTGTGAATATCTATGTCATCTTTTTCTGTGATTGGCTTCAATAACGGATAATTCAGTCCAAACATATTTTTACAATAAAATGCATCCTGAAATCCGCTAACCTCAGCCTCTGAAACATCTCCCTGCAACAGTGCCGTTGTAAAAATTCCTCGTGCCATTTTGCCAATTTTAACTACATACTCCTGTAATTGTTCACTTGAAAGCTGTGCATATGCTTCCCCGCTTTCCTGCTCCATAATCATTTTCGCTTTGTTAATTGTCTCCGACCCTAATCTGGCTGATTCAATTACAAGCTGTAATGCGGCAATCTGAAGTCCTTCTTTAAAAATTTTCCTGGCTGTTGAACAGCGGCTTCTTCTTGATGCTAATGTATATGTTGTATCTGATAATGCAACTTCCGGATTATCATCCTCTTTTAAAATATAGTAGTAATCGACAAAAACCTTTTTCCCTACCTTATTTAAAAGCATCTCTAAACTTTCGGATGTGTCTTTGGATTCTTCAAAACGCTCCTGTGTCTTTCCAAACATTTGTTCAAATTGTTCAATTCGCATCAAAACATGTGTCGGACGATTATTTTCAAAAATATAAAGTTCTTCCTGCTGCTTTGCCTTTTCTTTTACATTTTCAAAATTCTTTAAATCATCTGCACTGATGATTCCTGAAAAATCCATCGGCATAATCTACCTCTATTCTGCCCTACTCGGCATCATCACTCATCAACTTTAATGGCAATGCAAGCAATACCGCACCACCTACAATATTACCAAGTGTTACAAAAACCATACTCTTCGCAACAAGTGCCATATCCAGTCCACCTAACAGTAAATAAGCCAGTGAAAATGTTCCCATATTTGCAACACAGTGTTCAAAACCTGCTACAACAAATGTCATAATAACACAGAACATAACAATTAGTTTACCACTTTCTGACTTCATATGTGAGCCTGCAAAAACAGCAATGCATACACAGAAATTACATAAGATTCCACGTAAAAACAGCTGCATTGGCGAAATTGCAAGTTTTGCTGCAATAAATGTATTTAAATAATCAGTCAAAAGCTGCTTAGATGCACCACTTCCTACTAAAATAGCACTTAAAATAAATGCACCCACAAAATTTCCAATAAAACTAACAGCCCAAACCATACATACATCTTTAACAGAACATTTCTTCTGATATGCTCCCATTGCCATTACCATATTATTTCCGGTAAATAACTCTCCACCAATAAATACAATTAAAATAATTGCAATTGAAAATAAAAGTGCACCTGTCAACTTCGCAAACTGCGGATATGTAGGATTCAAAACTCCTGCGGATACGTCTGATAAAATAGTAGCAACTACAATAAAAAAACCTGCCATAATTGCGCGCATAAAATATTTTCCAAAATGCTCTTTACACACACGTGCTTTGTAGACGGCTGTTTCAGCCATAGATTCGACATCTTTTGTCAACATTGTCTTAGACCTCTCTCATACTTTATTATTTTTTCATATTAAGCGTTAATGAGTATAACATTTTTCGAACATATTTTCAACCTTATATTAAAGGAGATATAAAAAAGTATTGCCTGAATATAAAATTTATGATAATTTTATTATATTATGCATATACAGCAATGCGTTATCATAATGCTATATTAACCTACTGCATTTGATAACACATGCAAATTTACAAGGAGATGAGTTATGTTATCACAATTAAACAAAATCCTAACAACCATTGATGACCTCGTATGGGGACTGCCTTTGATTATTCTCATTTTGGCAGTCGGTATATTTTTGACTGTTCGTTTGAAGGGACTTCAAATTCGCAGACTGCCGCAAGCAATCAAAAACACCCTTGCAAGTAATTCCACATCTGAATCCGGGGAAGTATCCGGCTTTGCCGCTTTATGCACAGCACTGTCCGCAACGATTGGAACCGGTAATATTGTAGGTGTTGCAACTGCCATCGTATCCGGTGGTCCCGGTGCTTTATTCTGGATGTGGATTGCCGCCCTTGTTGGTACTGCCACAAAATATGCTGAGTGTCTGCTCGCCGTAAAATACCGTACTACAAATAAAGACGGGCACATTACCGGCGGTCCTTTTGCTTACATAGAACACGGTATGGGGAAGAATTTCAAATGGCTCGCAAAAATTTTTGCTTTTTTCGGCGTAGGTGTCGGACTGCTTGGAATCGGTACATTTACACAGATAAATGGTATTACCGGTGCCGTTAATAATTTCTTCGACAAAAATAACGAATGGACAATTGCGTTATTTGGTAAATCTTACTCTTGGACAGTTATTATTGCCGGTATCATTCTTACTGTTTGTGTCGCTCTTGTTATTTTAGGCGGACTAAAACGTATCTCAGCTGTTGCCGAAGTTGTTGTTCCATTTATGGCTGTGACATATGTACTTGCCGCATTACTGATTCTTGTATGTAACTTCCGTGCAATTCCAGCTGCTTTTGTTGAAATTGTCCAGAGTGCCTTTGGTCTTCGTGCCGCTACCGGCGGTGCTGTAGGTGCTATGATTGTCGCTATGCAGAAAGGTATCGCACGTGGCATCTTCTCTAATGAAGCCGGTCTTGGTAGTGCACCTATTGCCGCTGCTGCTGCAAAAGCAGAATATCCGGCAGAACAGGGACTCGTGTCTATGCTCGGTACATTTATTGATACCATCATCATCTGTACCATGACTGGTCTTGCTATTGTTATTACAGGTGCATGGGACATGGGCTTAGAAGGTGTCGCTGTTACGACAAAAGCATTTGAACTTGGACTTCCTGTTCCAGCTGTTGTTTCATCCTTTATTCTTATGTTATGTCTTGTATTTTTTGCATTCACAACCATTTTAGGCTGGGATTATTACAGTGAAAAATGTTTAGAATACTTAGTAAATGATAATCAGAAAATTGTAAAGGCATATCGTGTTCTCTATATTTTCTGCGTGTTTATTGGTCCTTTTATGACTGTATCTGCCGTCTGGACGATTGCTGATATTTTCAATGGTCTTATGGCTTTACCAAACTTAATCGCTTTGGTTGCATTAAGCGGTGTTGTCGTATCTGAATCAAAACTTTATTTCGACGCATTAAAAAAGAATAAATAATACATAGTAAATAATCCAATAAAAATAACACATACACGAAAACGGTACATATTCGATTGATTTTTCTCTCGAATATGTACCGTTTTCTATCTAACGACTTATATAATTCACGATATTCTATAAATCTTTATTTTATATTTGTTGTGTTCTTTTCGCTTTGTACTATTTCTTTTCCTTTAATGCCGGAATCAGCGTCTTAACTAAGAATACACAGAAGCAAACAAGTGCAAATATAATACCAATTGGATATGCAATCTTTGTTGAAAGTCTAAAGCCTTCATCTGCATAAAGGATATATGTACAACTTACTGCTGACATAAATGTTGCCGGAAGTGCAGCCATAAGTGATGAAATTGGTTTTGCAACTTTCGCATATTTTGCAAGATATACAGCTCCTGCCCATAATACAAACATTGCTAATGTCTGATTAGACCATGAGAAATATCTCCAAACAACCTGATAATCAATCAATGAAATCAAATATCCAATACCTAACAATGGAATAGAAAGGATTAATCTGTTCTTAATAATTTTCTGATCAATTCCAAACCAGTCAGAAATTGTAAGTCTCGCACTACGGAATGCTGTATCGCCTGATGTAATTGGACATGCAATAACACCAACCATTGCAAGCACACCACCAACAGGACCAAGCAATGCCATTGACATATCATATACTGTTGATGAAGTACCACCGCCGGCTGCAAGTAATCCGCCAGTTCCTTCATAGAACGCTACACCTGCTGCTGCCCAAATCAATGCAATAATACCTTCTGAAACCATCGCACCATAAAATACTTTACGCCCCTTTGTTTCATTATCCAGACAACGGGCAATCATCGGAGACTGTGTTGCATGGAAACCTGAAATTGCACCACAAGCAACTGTTACAAACATTAACGGCCAAATTGGCTTTCCATTTGGATGAAGATTCTTCAATGTCATTTCCATCATAGGTCTTGTACCATTATTTAAAATCGTAGCACCACCAATTCCAAGTGCCATAATAATTAAGCAAATACCAAATATCGGATATAACTTACCGATGATTTTATCAATTGGAAGCAATGTTGCAAGGAAGTAATATAACAATACGACAATTGTCCAAAATGTAATATTCATCCAGCTCGGTGTCAACTTAGCTAAAAGACCGGCAGGTCCAACCATAAATACAACACCAACCATAACCAGAAGAATAACAGAAAATACTCTCATTACATTCTTCATAATCGGTCCAAGGTAAATACCAACAACCTCTGAAATACTTGCACCATCATTTCTAAGTGATAACATACCACTAAGGAAATCATGCACACCACCTGCAAAGATTGTACCAAAAACAATCCAAAGGTATACACTAGGTCCCCATATTGCACCGGATAAAGCACCAAAGATAGGTCCTAAACCTGCAATATTAAGCAGCTGAACCAAAAATGCCTTCCACAATGGCATCGGCATATAATCGACTCCATCCGGATGTGCAACCGCCGGAGTAACGCTATCTGCCTCTGGGCCAAACACTTTTTCAACAACTGTGCCGTATACAAAATATCCGACAATCAATACGGCGAGTGAAACAAAGAAACTAATCATAAGTAACAACCCCTTTCTCTTTTAACTTTGTTTACATTTGATAAGAATTTTATAAATATTTCTCATCCGTTGTGTATATTTTACAAAGAATTTACAAAAATAAATACACTTTTTGCGTAAAAGGTTGTTTTTCATGTGTAAAATGTAAAAATTAACGATTCTATTCAAACATTTCTTTTAATTCTTTTACCTGTCCCCTGCCAACAGTTAAGACAACCTCCTCATATCCTTTCATTTTTACACACGTCGTATTGTTAAACCATGGATATATTTCCAAAATATATTTTAACTGGATCAAATAACTTTTTTGAATTCTAAAAAAAGAATATTCTTTTAATTTTTCTTCCAACATATTCATTGTATAATTGCAACTGTAACTTCCATGCAGCGTATGAATGATGCAGCTTCTATTTTCAATTTCAGCATATACAATATCACGTATATCCAGTAAAATCGTCTTTTTTTGTGTATTAATTGCCAGTTTCTTTTCTCTTCCACTCCCGAACTCATGCCCCAAACTGTGTTTGGTTTTTTCTGATAATTTTTTCACAATATCTTTTTGCTGTGCTAACTCATTCTGTACCCGAATAATCAATTTTTCAATTTTATGTTCTTCGTAAGGCTTTAAGATGTAACCGTATGCTTCTAAATCATAAGCCTCAGCTGCATGATCATTATATGCCGTTGCAAAAACGATTCTGACATTATTGTCCATTTTTCGCAGCATTTTTGCCATTACAATTCCAGACATATCCAATAACTGAATATCTACAAATGCCAAATCCATCGGCTCATCCACTAAGTACTCCAATGCTTTTTCACCACTTGCAAATGCGCATATTTCAGCATCCTCACAATATTCTTTCACAATAGCTGTCAGCTCATCTCTAGCCGGCTTTTCATCATCAATGATTGTAATTCTCATCTTTAACGTTCCTCTTTCTTGGGTATTATTATCTTTATTGTCGTTCCTTTGGATGATGTTTTAATCTTTAAACCATAAGCGGAACCATACATATTAACCAAACGCTTCTGTACATTGGCAAGTCCGACTTTATCCGAATCAAGATTCCCTGCATATAACGCCTGTACCAGTTCCTTTGGTATTCCTTCTCCACTATCCTGAATCGTTATTGTCAATTGTTTAACACTGTTTTTAACAAAAATCCCTACCGTTCCTTTCTCACGTTTCATTGCCCCATGCTTAATTGCATTTTCTACAATCGGCTGCACAATCAAACTAGGTACCATGCAGTCAATGTCTTCCGGTACATTATAATCAACCTTTAACCGTTCCTCGAAACGTGCTTCCTCAATTGCCAAATATGACTGCACATGTTCCATTTCCTCTGAAAACGGAATCATATACTGTCCGCCGCCTTCTAGTGTTCTCCGAAAATAAATGCTCAAAGAAACAAGCAGCTGTCTTGCCCGCTCCGGCTTTGTTCTGCAAAAAGACGAAATGGTATTTAATGCATTAAACAAAAAATGGGGATTAATCTGCGACTGCAACGCTTGAAATTCTGCCTTTTGCAACATTCGTCGCTGTTCTTCAAAATCATTAAGCGCAAGCTGCGTTGCAAAAATCTTTGCAATTCCATCTATAAAATCAATATGTCTGACATTAGACACCTGATACTTATCTGTAAAAATCCCAATACATCCCCACAAATGATCTGCAACTTCTAATGGAGCTACCGCAATATCATACTGCTCGATAATACTTGAAAAGATCTTCTGTGAATCATCACGTTCTTTTAGATATTCATAATATTGAACCGTATCCTCTTTCGCTGTACGCAAAATAAATTCAGAACAATTCTTCTGTGCTGAAATCTCTATCATATTATGTTTTTTATCCATATAACAGACATATCTTAATCGTTCATCGTCTGCAAAAAATACGCCTCCATATTCCGATGCATGAAATAATGTCTGACATATTTTTTTAATATTCGCATCACTTTTCAAGCCTTCCCTCAAATACGGAAGGCACTGATCTGTAATGTCAAAAACCGTTCGAATATTCGCGGCAGACTCGGTATCATTATGCCGTAACTCTGCCTGAAATGATGTAAGAAAAATCATCAGTCCAAATGAATTACATACAATCATCGGAAATGCAATCACTGTAACAGTTTCCTGTGCCGCCTCGTAAGGCTTTGCAACAAGTAAAATAATTATCATTTGTAATAATTCTGCAAGAAATCCAACCAAAAAAATCTCTATTTTTTCCCAACGTTTTTGTTTCAAAAATCGATACCCAAACGCACCAATAAAGCCTTCTAAAATGGAGGAAACAGCACATGCAAGCGACGTTAACCCTGATGGATCAACAAAATAGCGGTGAATTCCTGCAATGAAGCCTGCTCCTATTCCAACAAAAGGACCACCTATCATTCCACCTGAAATAATGCAAATTACCCTTGTATTGACATTCGCCCCATATACACCAATCCCCATATATGTAGAGCAAATTCCCATTCCGCCAAAAATAAGCGTCATTACAATCCGATTGATATAATAATTTCTTCCATAGTCCCTGCCAAGCATCAAATCTTTTGCCGGCTGGAATCGAATCAGCATATTTCCAACAACTACCAAAAATGATATATTAAACACAAAATTTTTAAAAATTTCAAAAATCACGTACTCTTATCCCTTTTCATACACATTTTAAATTATTTTACATCATTTTCTCTATCATTTCAAATTCATTTCCCTTTTATCATTAACTGTTTCTTTTTCACGCAATCTATCTTTTATCCTAAAATCCGCACAACCTTTCCTGATTCAATCCGATATGAATTTCCATCAACCTCTATCCACACATCAATTGCTGTAGGATTTTCAATACAAGATGCATCTGCAGAATATATCAATTGCTTATATGCCTCTACATAACGATATATTTCCATATTTGTCGCATACCAAATATCTGTATGATTTGCCATTTTTTCTAAAAAATCATCCATCCTTTCCCAATCATCAAATGCATCCATCTCATATGTATGCCCCCATACATAAAATACCTGTGCTGCACGCTCATTTGACAAAAATGCTTCTGCCAAATCAAATAATTTTTCATCTGTATGATGACACGTCGGATGCCATTTCAGAAAATTATCCGGCAATGAAAATGCATATGTCGGTTTTGTCGTTCTTGCATACACAACACCACACGATTGTAAAATATCTGCAACACCGTCAGAAAATGTTCCCATCGGATATGCCATCCCCCGTATCGGCCGCTTGAAAATTCTTTCTAACTGTGCTTTATTTTCAATCACTTCATAAGCAACTGCCGGTGCCGGCAATGTCACTAAATCCGGATGCGTATGCGAATGTAACGCTACTTCGCAGCCATCATATATACTCATCAAATCTTCTTCCCGGAATTTATAATGTGCACACGATACTCCCGGTTGGTTGAGCCAGTCTCTATCCCCTAATAAGCCTGTATTAATGTTAAATGTACCTTTTAATTGATATTTTTTTAACATTTCTATAAATTTCTGATCCTGTTCCACGCCATCATCAAAACTTAGCGTAAATGCTTTTCTTCTTCCTTGTGGAAACAGCATATAATCTCTTCGCAACCGTAACATAATCAATTTCCTCCTTATATTTTTTTCTTATATCTTTTCTTATAGAACTGTTTTTCATTTTTTATAAAGATTCAGACATCAAAAACGGAAGTTCTCTATAATATAAAAGAGTTGCACAGTTCCTTATCAGAATGTGCAACTTTTATTTCTTAATGAAAAATCCCCTTATTCAGATTATTTTAATCCAAATGGAATACCGGCTTCAAATCCCCACACACCGGACTATTATCTTCATGAACATCCATTAATGGAGCCATATAATCCCACCATTTACGGTTAATTGGTGTATCTGCTGACTTTGCCCATAATTTCTCACTCTCAATTTCAATATAACCATAAAGAATATGGGTATCCGAATCTAAGAAAATGGAATAATTTCTTCCTCCATACTCATGAATCATCGCCTGCATTTCCGGCCATAATTCACGATGTCTTTTCTCATATTCAGCCTCACATCCTTCATGCAAAAACATCTTAAATGACTTCCGAATCATTCTGCTTACACATCATTCCATTCCTTTATTGTAAATTTGGGAATTGGAATCATTCTCCTTTCTCATTCCTTGTCTACATTTTAAATATAAACCATCATTCTAATCTTCCAATGCAGCAAGTGCTTCTACAAGTGCAAGAATTGTGAGCGACTGACCATATGCCATCGGCGCAATTAAAATATTTTTATAATGATTTGCATCATATCCCATACCTGTACCACCTGATACATTCAATACCGTACCGTCTTTATCAATATTCTTTAAAATTGCCTCAATGGCTTTTCGCGCCGGTTCTCTAAAGGAATCATCTAAAATACCATACTTCAAACCTTTTAAAATACCTGCTGCAATCGCTGCGCTGCCTGATACTTCTTCATAGCTGGTAGGATCATCTAATACCGTATGCCACAATCCGCTCTTACTCTGTAACTTCTTTAATGCTTCTGCCTGTGCCTTGTATACATTCAAAATATACTTTTTAAGACCTGTGTTCATCGTTCCCTTATATGCATCAATATAATCAAGAATACCTAGCGTAAACCAGCTGTTACCACGGCACCAGAAAATACCGCCGAAATTATTTTTTTCATTAAATGTCCATCCATGATAAAACAGTCCTGTCTGCTTATCACTCAAATACCGAATATGCATCATAACCTGAAAAATAGATTCATCAATCCAGTCCTGACGATGATATTTCTGTCCCATCTTATTCAGGAACAAAACAGTCATAAAAATAGTATCAATCCACATTTCATTTTCATTTAAACGAACACCCTGTCTGTCACCATTCGCACTGGTTACATGCTGAAATCCGCCCTCTTTTGTTCTTGGAAGACATTCCATCAGCCAATCCGCCCAATTAAGACACAGCTTTTCAAATTCTTTGTCCTGATAATATTCATTTAACTCTACCAACGTAAGAAGCGGTGTTGTTGTATTAATATTTTTTGAAGGAAGTCCATTGCTGATATTTTCTTTGAACCAGTCATACAGGAATTTCTTATATTCCTCGTTATCCTGCAATTTCATAATATTAAGCAATCCATAAAGACCAACTCCCTGTGGCCAGTCCCACTCTTTAATACCAAAATCTCGCTTAAAGAATCCGATTGCTTCTCCACCTTTTTCTAATTCATCATTATTATCCGGTCCATCTAAATTCAACAACTTATCAATAACCAGATCTAATTTTGCCTGAATATCTGCTTTTGTCATATTTTTTGTTGCCATATTTTTCCTCTTTCCATACACTACATTTGTCCGTTTTCGTATCTATGCATTATAGCAACAGACACGAAAACGAATCAAGATTGTATTTATTATTTTTATATTAATTTTATTTATCCTAATAATCCAAGGACTCCTGGAAGCCACATACTAAGTGCCGGAATAAATGTTACCATCAATAATGCCATTAAAATGACAATAAAGAACGGAATCAATTTTCTTATTACTTCTTCCACCTGTAAATCAGCTACACTACAACCGACAAATAATACACTTCCTACCGGCGGCGTAATCGTACCGATTGACAAATTCATAACAATCATAACACCAAATTGAATCGGATCCATACCAAGTGCCTTCACAACCGGGAGGAAAATTGGTGTAAAGATTAATAATGCCGGTGCCATATCCATAAATGTACCAATAATTAATAATGTCAGGTTGATAATCAACAGAATAACAATCTTATTTCCTGAAATACTAAGCAATGCTTTACTAATTGCCTGTGGAAGTCCTGTAAATGACAATACAAAAGATAACACATTCGAAGCACCGATAATTAACATTACAATCGCTGTCATAACAGCCGTATCTACAAGAATCTTTGGAATATCCTTGAGCTTGATACTCTTATAAATAAATACTGATAAAATAAAAGCATATAATACTGCAACACCTGATGCTTCTGTCGCTGTAAAATATCCTGATAAGATACCACCAATGATAATTACAATAAGCAACAAACTTGGAATTGCTTCCCAAATTATCTTTAAAGCAGCAGAAAGTGTTAATTTTTCTGTTCTTTTTACAACATAACCGTGTTTCTTACCATAAACAAAGGCAATTGCCATACAAAGGAATGCCCACAACAATCCAGGAATCCAACCTGCCATCAAAAGTGCTGCAACGGATACGCCGCCACTTGCCGCTGAATATACAATAAATGATGCTGTCGGTGGAATTAACTGGCCTACCGGAGCTGTTGCAATATTTGCTGCTGCTGCAAACCCTTTATCATAACCGTGTTCTTCTTCCATCGGAAGCATAACACCACCAATTGCTGTTGCTGCCGCAATACCTGAACCCGAAATAGAACCAAACATTGCATTACCTGCTGCATTTGTCATTGCAAGAGAACCCGGAACTTTACCTAAAATTAATAATGCAAGATTAATTAATCGTCTTGCAATACCACCATTACTCATTAAAAGACCTGCTAAAATAAAGAATGGAACTGCTAATAATGTAAAACTATCTATACCTGTTACCATCTTCTGTGCCGAAATGAATACACCAAATTTCGGTGTCAGGAACATAATCAATGTTGTCAGCGCAGATGCAATGATACTAAATGATACCGGCACACTAAATGCAAGCATCAGAAAGAACATAATTACTAATACGATTGCTGCTTGTATTTCCATTTACTTCATCTCCTTTCTTGCTGCAATTAAATGAAGAATACGATTTACTCCATAAATAACCATTAACACACCACTAATTGGAACACAGATGTAATATACCTGCATTGGCAACTGCATCGCTGGTGAAATCTGACCTGCTGAATTCGCCGTTACCATCACGCCACCAATAATCATAACGCATACACTCAGAAGCATTACAATACATTCAATGAATAACTTCATTGCATTTTCATTCTTTGGCTGGAAGTTCTTTACCAAAAGATTAATGGATAAATGTTTATCTTTTCCATACGCATATGGTACACCAATCATTGTTACCCAAATTAACATATAACGCAGCAATTCTTCCGTATACTTACTTGGATCTTGTAAAATAAATCTTGTAATAACCTGCCAGATACATCCCAAAACCATGCCTGCCACAAGAATCGCCAGCACCGTTTCAATTATTTTATCTAAAACTTTCATAGACTCCTCCTTCTATATTATATTGCAGTTTTTATGCTCTATCATTTCACTGTTTGCGCTGCCTGATTTTGCATACGATTTTTATTTATCTGCATACTTTTGAATATCATCATACAGCTTCTTGTAATCATCGCCCTTTTCAAAGAAGGCTTTGTGAATTGGCTGAACTGCCTGAATTAATGCCGTCTTGTCAATATTCTTATATACATGTACGCCCTTTGACTGAGCTTCTGCAATTGCATCATCCATCATTCCATTATACAAACTTACAAAGTTTTCGTTTGTCTTCTTAAATCCGTCCAACAGACATTGTTTCTGTTCTTGTGTTAATGAATCCCACGTTTTAGTACTAATGATATAAATATCTGGTGTAAACTGATGCTCTGTATATGTATAAGATGATACCAAATCTTCATGTCCGTCAACTGTCAATGCAAGCTCTGTATTTTCTGCACCATCAACGATACCCTGCTGTAAAGAAGCATATGTTTCGCTACCAGCCATTGGAACCGGTGTTCCACCCATCTTTTCAATCATATCCATAGAAGTTGTATTTGGCATTGAACGAATCTTAAGACCTTTCAATACAGAAGGATCTGTAACAGGCTTATCTTCTTTTAAATAAAAGTTTCTCGCACCATTTGCATAATAACCAATTGCGATAAAACCGTCCTCTTTTGTTGACTGGAACAAGTTCTGTACTTCTGTACTTTCACGCATTGCTCTGTAATAATGTTCCTGACTATTAAATAAATATGGAATTGCAAAGATTGAATACTTATCATTAAACTGTCCTAATGTATTCGCACTTACCTTTGCCATATCAAGGATTCCTGCTTTTACCATTTCAATTTCATCTTTTTCCGAACCAAGCACTCCACTTTCGTAAATCTTTACGCTCATGTCCGCATCCTTGTCCTCCTCTACAAGGTCTGAAATGTATGCAATAGACTTTGCAATTTCTGAACCAGCTGACTGATTATGTGCCAACCTTAGCACTCTTCCACTGTCTGCTGTTACGCCGCTCACTCGAACAAATGTCACGATAACAGTTAATAACAACGCTGCAACAACCAGTATTCCCACAATTTTTTTGTATGATTTCATACGACTCTCCTTTCGGTGTTTCTTTGTTTTTGATGACTAAATTATAACATCCCCCTATCGGTCATTCTTATTCTATGTTGCAGTTTTAGTTTATTTTTCAAACTATATTGCACATATTTATATGATTTATTTTTCGATTCATATTTCTTTTTTGTAAACATAACACTTTTTCACTATGTACATTTTATTATTCATTTGCCATATTTTTCCAAAAAGTTCAGACAAAATCAACAAATCATTTATTTAAAATAAAATTTATATTTTCTATTCATAAATTTTTTGCACTATATTGCTTTTTCAATCATTTTCATATAGACTATAACATACATTCTATAGAATTATAAATTGTTTTGCAAAAGTTCAATATAGTTTTATATATTATTTCTTTACAAATATATTTAATTATATATTTCTTTAGCATACGAAAGTGGGGACTACGTTATGGACAAAATCACATTTAATGGAACGGCAAATGGCATCACCGTGGAACAGCTTGTTCGTTTTGGCGAATATAATATGAAAGTAAAACATTTTCACAGCCAATACGAAATATTCTATATCATAGAAGGCCAACGCGAATTCTTCTTTAACAACCGACAGTATATGGCTCATTCCGGTGATTTAATTCTAATCGATACCAACTTGATTCACATGACAAAATCAGCCTCCTCAAAAGATCATGGTTATAATCGTGTTATTTTCTATATTGACTATGACAAAATGGCTTCTTTTGATGAAAAATATCCGGATTTACAATTGGTAAAATTCTTACATGCCAATTACGGCGTATATCACTTAGATGATGAGCAGCAGGCTCTATTTCTAAATATCTATCGTGATTTACGAATTTTACTGACCAATAAACCTTCCGGTTATCAGACCGGCATGGAACTTGCACTATTGTCATGGTTTTATCAGCTTACACATTCTTTAACTGTTGATAATGAAGTCGTATTGCCATCCGCTGACACTAGTGCAAAACATAAAAATGTATATGCCATCGCAGATTATCTGTCCGAAAACTGTGATAAAAAGATTTCTTTAGATGAATTAGCAGAACATTTTTATATGAGCAAATATTACTTATGCCGTATTTTTAAAGATGTTACCAATTATAAAATTACAGAATATATCAATATTCATCGAATTCAAAAAGCCACAACACTTCTAGAAGAAACCAATAAACCTATATCTGAAATAGCTGATATGTTAGGATTTGAAAGTTTAACCTACTTTGAGAAAACATTTAAAACATATATGACCATTTCTCCGCTTCGATACCGAAAGACAAAGAATTCTGTCAGCCTACAGACTGAACAATTGGGAATTTTAGATGACACAACGTTTCTTTCACGTGACCGCTAGACACGCAAAAACATTCTATAAGAATCTTATCAGAACAAAACGTGTACAGACAAGATTTTATTATAAATCTTACCTGTACACGTTTCTTTATATATTAGGTGGGTAATTTTAAAGATTTTTATTCTGAAGAAAATATCATTTATTATTTTTCATACAGAAATTCTTCCGGTAATGTTACATGAAAATCTTTCGCTAAATCTCTGAAATTATCCGGTGTAATCGTCTGAAGTTTATCAGGTCTCATTGACAACATTTTCACAAGAATTTCTGCTGATTTTTCAGCTGTATGCATCAATCCAAATGTCAAATCGAAATCTTCTCCTGCTGCAAACATTCCATGATGCGCCCAAATTGCAAGATCATATTTCTTCATTAATTCACTCGTTGCAACTGCAATATCACGCCCTCCCGGAACCATCCAAGGCACAACGCCGACACCATCAGGGAATACGACCGGACACTCTGTTGCCATTTCCCACAGTTCTCTGGTAAATACCTTATCATCTAATGGCAATACAAATGTAAGGGCAATAATATTCGTTGTATGTGCATGATAAATAACACGATATTTTCCATTTGTTGCAATTTTTTTCACTTCATGATTCATCAAGTGTGAAGGGAATTCAGAAGTCGGTCTTCCGCCATTTACAAGTCCCCAAACAATCCTATACTGCTCTCCCTTATCATCAATTTCTGCAATACAAATGGAATCTTCCGGCTTAATAATGACATTTCTAAAGTATTTGCCGCTGCCTGTTACCAGAAAATATTCTCCTGCCAGCTCCGGCACTTTCGTACCAATGGGCTGCCATTCCTTTGGCTCAAAATTCTCCTTTACAGATGCAACCTCTTCTTCCTTCATTCGATAAGAAAGATTTCCACCATTTCGTTCATGCCAGCCCTGTTCCCAGCCGTCATTTGCCATTCTGATAAAACCTTTTACAAATTCTGTGTCTAATACGTTCATTTTAATCTCCATTTCCGCAGAAGTCTCTGCATTTTATTGTTATCTCTTTAACAAAACATCCTTTTCATACTGTGCAACTGCATCATACCAAGTCGCATCTGCAATAACGCCACATTCTTCGCAGTACTTGTTCCAAACATCTCCAAACGGACTAACTTTCATCTCTTCCTGCATTACCATAAGTTCTGTCAAACGGTTCTCATCCTGTAATTTCTTTAACGCTTCATGTGGTGTACACAGTGCATTTAACAATGCTTTCTGCCAACTCCGAAAACCAACTGTCCATGCAGAAATACGATTAATGCTTGCATCAAAATAATCCAATGCCATGTATACACGGTTCAATCCATTGCAACGAACAATTTCCTTTGCCATTTCCTTTGTCTCATCATCAAACAGCACAACATGGTCAGAATCCCAACGCACCGGTCTTGTAATATGCAACGCAATTTCTGGAAAGAAGCACAATAATGCAGGAATCTTGTCTGATACAACTTCAGTCGGATGATAATGTCCGTTATCCATTAACGGAAGTACATTGTCATGTGTTGCTGCAAATGTTAATGCAAATTCTCCCGAGCCTGCCGTGTAAGACTCTACGCCAATACCGAACACCTTTGACTCTACGCAAGGCTTTACCAGCTTCGGATCATGCGGTTCTGCAATAATCTGCTCTATCGAATCTTTATATCGCATTCTAGGTCCGAAACGATCCGCAGGTATATCCTTATATCCGTCACCTGTCCAGATATTCATTACGCAGGGAATTCCCGTTTCTTTCGCAAAATATTCTGAAATACGAATACATGCTTTGCCATGCTCAATCCAAAATTTTCTTGTTTCTTCATCCGGACTTGAAAGGGTT
This sequence comes from Lachnospira sp. UBA4346, assembly GCA_002394205.1. GTDB lineage: Bacteria > Bacillota > Clostridia > Lachnospirales > Lachnospiraceae > Lachnospira. The sequence goes on from DGTC01000027.1 coordinate 60,610, forward strand.
AGTCCGTCTTTTACCTTATCATGAGAAAAGAATGTCGGATTAAAGTCAATTCCCATATTGTGCTTTTTTGCAAATTCTACCCACTTTGCAAAATGTTTTGGTTCTAACTGATCTCTGTCTACAAAACCATCCTTTCCAAAAATCGCATAATTTGCATGAAGATTTAATTTCTTTTTACCGGGCATCAGGCTGATTGCCAGCTCTAAATCTGCCATTAACTGTTCCGGATTGGTAGCACGTCCCGGATAATCTCCTGTTGTCTGAATTCCACCTGTCAATGGACCCTCATGGTCAAATCCTAACACATCATCTCCCTGCCAGCAGTGCAGCGATACCGGAACCTCTTTTAACTTCGCAATTGCTGCATCTGTATCAACTCCTAATTTTGCATAATACGCTTTTGCTGATTCATATCTTGTATCTGTCATATCATTTTCCGCCTTTCTTTTATTTTTACTATCTTTGTTCTATTTGCTCTGTTCCTTCTCACATTTTTCATTATAAATTTTATCTATTTCGTTAAATCTATAACAATCCCCTATTTTAATGCTGCATTATGCTTTAATATTCTTTACATGCAAATGATAATCGCACACATTCTCTTGCCTGTGCAAGATTATCAAATACCCCCTCACTAATAAGCTGTGAAATTAAATTTCCAATTGCCGTAGCTTCAATCGGTCCTGCCAGAACTTTTTTTCCTGTGGCCTTTGCGGTTAATTCATTCAGATATACTGCATTTGCTCCGCCGCCAATTACGTGGATGCTATCATACTCTTTTCCTGTCAGCATTTCAATTTCTGCAACTGTTTTTGCATACGTATTTGCAAGACTATTGTAAATCACACTGGCTATCTGATATATTCCTACCGGAATTTCCTGTCCTGTTTCCTCACAATATTTACGAACTTCAATTGACATATTCTCCGGTGCTAAGAAACGGTTATCATTGCAATCAACAATCGAATCAATGTGTTCCTTTGAAGCCATTTCACAAAGCTCGCCAAAACTCATCTCCGGTGCAAGTTCTTTTCGCACACTTTGAATCATCCACAGCCCCATAATATTCTTTAAATAACGAAAACGATAATCATATCCGCCTTCATTTGTAAAATTATGTTGTCTGCTTTCCTTGGAACAATCTGCTTTCCGTAATTCTGTTCCCATCAGTGACCAGGTTCCTGAACTGATATAAATAACATCTTCTTCATTCGTCGGAACTGCCATTACCGCCGAGCCTGTATCATGTGTTGCCGGTAATACCACTTTACAGTCAAATCCTACTTCTTCCTGAAGCTGCTGTGTTAAATTTCCAAGCACTGTTCCCGGCATTTCAATTTTTTGAAAAATTCTCCTCGGAAACTGCATCGCATCAATCAGTTCATAATCCCAGTCTTTCGCCTCTGCATTAACCAACTGCGTAGTTGTTGCATTGGTGTACTCTGCTGCCATCTTTCCCGATAATAAAAAATTAAAATATTCCGGAATCATTAACATTGTCTGTGCCCTTGCAAAGTCCTGCGGAAACGACTGCCGATATGCTGTCAGCTGATAAATCGTATTAAAATTCTGTTTCTGTATTCCAGTCCTTTCATACAATTTCTCTTCTGAAATTTTTTTATATACTTCTGCATCAATTCCTGTTGTCCGTCCATCACGGTATCCAACTGCATCTCCTATCATCTTATGATTTTCATCTAATAGCACATAATCCACCGCCCATGTATCAATAGCTACACTAACCGGAATCTTTCCTATTTCTTTACACTTTTTTAGTCCTGATTTAATATGTTCAAATAAACGGTCTGCATCCCAGCACAAATGACCATTTTTCTCTATCATTCCATTTGGGAAACGATAAATTTCTTCTATCGCCAGCCTGCCATCTTCCATATGTGCAAGGATATGTCTGCCACTGGAAGCACCGATATCTACTGCCAAAAAATACTGCACCCTTCTTCCTCCTTCTATTTATTTTCGTTATATTTATCGTTTTTATCTACTTTCTCTATCTGTGTGTATCATATCGAAAATATAAGAAAGAAAAAAGGTCATTCTTTGGCAAAAAAAGTGTCCTTATTTGCAGAAAAGAATAACCCCATCAAAATATGAAATCCAAAAGAATTCCGTTTTTCTTATAAAAAACAAAAAATCTTTCATACAAACATTTCTGTTCATACGAAAGATTCTTTCTCCATTTATATTTCATTACTATAACATACTACTTACCGATTTATAAAACCAATTGTTTCATATGCCGCACGCTTCCATTGCAATTCCGGCGTAATCGTCGCCACTCCATCTTTGTTTTGTGCTCCATAATTACCAAATTGTGCATGATTGCCGCCTTGTATAACAACCTCTGTTAAACTTTTGGCATTGCTTTTGGCCGCTCCATACTTCTCCATGTTCAAGACCTTATCTTCTGTTCCATACATTGCAATGACCGGAAATTCATCCGGTAATTCATATGCCGCATACGCCGCATACAAAATCAGTCCTTTAAATGTATCTGTATGTTTTGAAACATAACTTGAAGCCATAGCTCCTCCAAGCGAATGACCTCCAATATACCAATTTTTAACCTGCGGATATGCTTCTACTACCGCATCTGCTGCATTCTGTTTAAACACTGCCAGTCGAAATGGCATTTTCACAAGCACACACAATGTTCCCTGCTGTGCAATGGATGCAAGCACCGGTTCATAGCTCTCCGCTTCTACCTTTCCACCGGGATAGAAGATAAATGCCGTCTCTGCCTGCTCGTCACCATATGCAATATAGTTTTTATGTTCTGTTTTTGCCACGCCCAATTGCTGCGCAGCTTCTTTATCCACTGCCTTGTAATAATTTCCTACATAGAATCCAAATGCACATACAAATAGAACGCACAGAATTCCAAGTACAATTCCAACGCGTTTTAAAATTTTCTTCATGTTGCTCTCTCCATTTGCTATAACATTACATACAGCTGTCTACCGTATGTTTTTTTATTTTATAAAAGAAACGAATTACTGTCAATATTGTCGTTTTAATTTGTATCCAAACACTCTAAAACCACATTTTCAATTATCTGCTTCCCATAACCTTTCCACAGATACAACTAATGGCAAATGCTGCAATATCCACCGCTACAATGGTCGCACCAACCGGTGTGCTTGCAAGGATTGATACAACAATACCAAATGCTGCACATACAACGGACAGAATTGCAGAACAAATCGTTACTGCCTTAAAGTTATGAAACATCCGCATCGCTGACAATGCCGGAAAAATAACCAATGCCGAAATCAAAAGCGAACCCACTAAGTTCATTGCAAGAACAATCACAAGTGCAATCATAATCGCAATCAAAAGATTGTATACACCTGTATTGATTCCATTAGATTTTGCGAAATTTTCATCAAATGTAACCGCAAATATTTTATGATAAAATACAACAAAAACAATCAACACAACGACAGACAGCACCATACACAAATATACTTCCTGCTTTGTCAATGTAAGAATAGAGGTCGAACCAAACAGTGTCGAACATATATCTCCTGACAGATTCGGACTTGTCGAAAACAGATTCATAAGTAAATAGCCCACAGCCAGAGAGCCAACGGAAATCATTGCAATTGCGGCATCTCCGTTAATTTTCTTATTCTGACCGCCTCTTAAAAGAAGTACTGCACTGATAATCGTTATCGGCAAAATAAGAACCATATTGTTTGTCAATTTCAGAACAGATGCAATTGCCATCGCCCCAAATGCTACATGTGAAAGTCCGTCTCCGATATAAGAAAAACGTTTCAATACCAATGTTACCCCTAACAAAGAAGAACACAATGCAACAAGCACCCCTACAATAAATGCATACCGCACGAACGGATAACTAAAATAAAATTGTAATGTTTCTAACATATGATTATGCCTCCTTCTTTAGATAACGCTTGCCAAGACTACTCTGCACATAATCCTGCTTCGTTCCGTAAAATAATTCCTCACCGATATGCAGTATATGACTTGCATAGTGAACCGCCGCTTCTATATCATGAGAAATCATCAAAATCGTAGTCCCCTTCTTATTTAAATCCAAAATCAACTGATACATTTCCTCTGTTGCATTTGGATCAAGTCCTGTTACCGGTTCATCAAGAAATAGAACTTTCCTAGTCGCACACAAAGCTCTTGCAAGCAATACTCTCTGCTGCTGACCGCCTGATAATTCTCTGTAACATCGTTTTTCTAAATCCAGAATCCCCATATCTTCCATTGCCTGACGTGCTTTTTGTTTTTCCTTCTTTCCATAGAAAGGACGAAGCCCCATACTGCCCTGACAGCCTGACAGAACAATTTCTCTTACAGATGCCGGAAAATCACGCTGTACAAGTGTTTGCTGTGGAAGATACCCAATTTCATTTTTCGCAAGATTATCTCCGTATACAATTTCTCCTGCAAGTGCCGGCTGCAAATGCAGAATCGTCTTCATCAATGTTGATTTTCCCGAACCATTTTCACCAACAATACATACATAATCTCCTGCATTTACCTGAAAGTTCAAATGCTTAATAATCTCCTGTCCATCATATCCTAATGATAAATCATTTCCCGTTATCAGTGCCATGTTGTTCACGCCCTTTCTAATGTGTTTCTTTCTAAATATTAATACAACGCCGTTTTTAATGTATCTAAATTTGACTGCATTACAGACAAATATGTCTTTCCATTTTTGATATCTTTTGAAGTTGTTGACTGCATCGAATCCAATGTAACAATCGTCTGATTCTTCATTGCTGTATTTTCAAGAATCGTCTTTGCAATCTTCTGATCTGAATTTTCAATCGTAAAAATTGCCTTTAATCCTAATTCATCCACTTTCTTTGATAAAAATGTGATTGTTGAAAAACTTGCTTCCGTTTCTGCGGAACATCCTACAAATGCTGCATAGTAATCCAAATCATAATCATCAACAAGATAACGGAATGGGAATCTGTCTCCAAACAAAACCGTCTTGACTTTTGTATTCTTTACAACCTCTTTATATGAGGCATCAAGTTCTGTTAATTTATTCACATACTCTGCCGCATTATTTTCGTAAATCTGTGCATGTTCTTCATCTGCTTTTCCCAATACAGTCGCAATTTCTTTTGTGAAAATTTCTGCATTCTTTAATGATAACCATACATGCTCATCATATTCCATTTCATCTTCGTGGGTATGGTGTTCATCCTGCTCATGTTCCTCTTGCTGCATGCCTTCCACAACTTCCTCTTCCTTTGCAGAATCACCTAACACATCTAACAAATTGATTACCTGCATATTCTTATTCTTCGCCTCTTTTAATGCATCCTCTACCCATTCGTCAGATTCCCCACCAACATAAATAAACACATCACAATTTGAAATCTTTAAAATATCAGCAGCTGTCGGCTGAAAACTATGCATATCTACGCCATTATCCATAAGCATTGTTACATCTGCATGTTCTGCTTCTTCTCCTAATACCTGCATTACCCAGTCATATTCCGGGAAAATTGTCGTAATTACCTTTAATTTATCATTTGATGCAGACTGTGTTCCACATGCACTCAATCCAAATGCAAGCGCAAATGCTGCCATGATACTGATTATGAACTTCTTCATTTTATATTTTCTCCTATCATTTCTTTTATTTGCTGTCTGATTGTACAAATAACCTCTTATCTGTAACCCGTTATCAAAATAATTTTATCTACTATTTAACAACATGCTTTATATACATCTATAAAATTACATTCATTCTCATATAATGAAATTCAATCATCCATTCGTACCTTACAGAGTACCAGCGACGTACGTCTCTTTGGCTGTGTTGATACACTGTCGCACAACCACGTACTTATCATAGCAAGTAAAAGTACAACCATACATGGTAAACCGCCTACAGCTGATTTTCTACTCTGTTCCACCTGTTGTACCATCGCACATATTGCACAATGCTCATCCAAACATTGATGATTGATTTCTGCTGCAAGATATAACATTGAACCTATCGCAAAAACAGTATACAGTATTGCAATAACAATCAGTTGTTTTTTTCTTTTTTCATTGTGTATGCTGCCTTTCATCTTCCATTGAACCAATGTACACTCATCCATACCGTATCCTCCCTCTTGCTGTTCTATAAGTCATTCTAATGCAAACAAACTATGCCTGCTTCGCACATTCATCGCACAAACCATAAAATACTGTTCTATGATAATCTATCTGAAAACCATGATGTTCTAAAATATGTACTCCTAACGATTCCACCTCATGACATTCCAAATGAATTATTTTTCCGCATTTCTCACATTTACAATGATAACAATGCGACTCTGCCGCATCATGATGATGTCCTACATATTCAAAACATGCACCACTTGTTCCATCTATCGTATATTTTGCTACCACGCCCTGCTCAACCATTTTTTCCAAATTCCGATAAATCGTCGTCGTACCAACCGCACAACCTGATTCTTCAAAATGCTTACACAGATCCCCAACTGTAACATGACTCCCCTCAACCGACTTCATATAATTTGCAATCTCATCCATCTGTTTTGTTTTATATGTTGATTTTCTTGGCATAATATCCTCTTTCTCATTCATAACTTGTAATCTTTTCTTAACAGGCTTGCAAAAAACATATGTCTGCTTTGCAGACGCTTGTTTTTTCTTCGCTCTCTTGCTTTGGCTCGAAAAGCGCAGCTTTCGCTGCTTCTTATTCTGCTTCGCAGAATCTTTTCTCGACAGGCTTGCAAAAAACATATGTCTGCTTCGCAGACGCTTGTTTTTTCCTTCGCTTTCTTGCTTTGGCTCGAAAAGCGCAGCTTTCGCTGCTTCTTATTCTGCTTCGCAGAATCTTTTCTCGACAGGCTTGCAAAAAACATATGTCTGCTTTGCAGACGCCTGTTTTTTCCTTCGCTCTCTTGCTTTGGCCCGAAAAGCGCAGCTTTCGCTGCTTCTTATTCTGCTTCGCAGAATCTTTTCTCGCTAATGGCTCGTAAAAAACAAATGTCTGCTTCGCAGCCGCTTGTTTTTTCCTTCGCTCATTAAATTTGAAAACGATTTTCATTTTATAGTAGTTTGGGGGATTTGTCAAGTAATTTGAAAACGGTTTTCATTTTAGATTGTGATTTTGGGCATAAAAATACAGACATCTCATAGCCACGTCCGTATTATCCTTCTAATACATATGACTTATATTGATGCCTGCATTCTATTCTGATTGCATTTTAAATTTTGTGTATATTTTCTCTTTTATTAAACTAATTACTCCTGATATTTTGGATATAGTTCTTTTTCTTCTCTTTCAATTCTCTTTGAAAGTTGCGCTACAATCTGCTTCCATTCTCCTGCAAATGTTGATGCATTTTCCAAAATATGACCTTTTGTATTGTACTTTACTTTAAATGTATTAAATACATCAACCAATCCAGCCATTTCACTCTGATATTTCTTCGCAAGATTTTGAACTTCTTTATTTTCTGCAGCTGCCATTTTCGGATACATAAATTTATCTTCAGAATTCAAATGCAAATTAATCATTCCTGACAATTTACTAATCTCTCTGCCAATATCCATGGCATTATCTGCTAATTTTCCTTTTTTTACAAGTTCATCAACCACCTTGATTTGTTCCTGAATCTTTGTATGTGTCTGTAAATATCCTTCTATTAACATTTGTATGTCCTCCTTTATTCTTTCAAATAAATTTTAACGTAGTTCCTTATTTAAAATTACGTTAAAATGTTTGTTTTGAATTGATTAGCGTTTCTTGTTTACACACATACTATAACGCTGCTGCATATCTTTTTCTGTTGCTCTTGCAACAATTTAATTATTCCTGCGATGATATTTACCAAGACTTATTTTTCTATAAATATGCATAATTTGTTTATTTTCTTACATTATTTCGTCATTTATTACTATGTGGAAATTTAACAAATATTTTTTTATATTTATTTTATATTATTCATAAAATGCACAACTACAGTTTTATATTATTGTATAATTTATACAAAAATTATATAAATTATAAAAAACTATGTACATAATTCTAAAAATATGATAAACTGCACCTTGTAATGTTGAACAGCGAGTTCGTGAATAAAATGTTGTTTGTTTAATGTTATATTAGGGTTAGGTTTGAAAAAGTATAATGAAATCATACACAATGGGGATTGTGTAATAGGTATTTCAAGGGTTTAGCAAAAAGCAATTGCAATTTCGTAGGAATGCAATGTATAACAGGGTGTGACTAGTTCGTGAAAAGAAAAAGAACCGGTTGGTATGGAGAGCCAACCGGTTCTTTTTCATGTTACCTTTTATATTATTTTCAACTCCAATATTCTTTCTATTAGACTATACCATTACTCATATCTCGAATAATCTTCATAACTACAGTACAAAACAATAAACCGCTTACAAATTCTTAAAAACAAAAAAGGCTACCACAAACCAATCAAAGTTCGTGGTAGCCTTTTACATAATGGAGTAGACGGGAGTCGAACCCGTGTCCAAAAGCCCATTCACTGTTCTTCTACTATTATAGTTGATTATTTCGGAAAATCCTCATTCCCTCCAGTAGCAGGAAATCAACACCCCACTACCTTTAGTAGCTTCATAATACGCCCACTGATTCAAAGCTTTACCAGCGTCGTTTCTCACAGAGTCGAAGCCTGGATCCTAAAGTGTGAGTGCTCTAGGTCAGACTGCTGCAACTAGGCAGCGTAAGCTAAATTTTCGTTAGCGTTTATATTTAAGTTTGTGATTTGACGCATCACCTGCGAATAGCTTCACCAGCTTCAAAACCCCTGTCGAAACCTTTACTACCCCAGAGTATTGATACTGTTTTAATAGAATACACCATATATCTATCGATTGTCAACACTTTGACGAACTTTTTCGAAAACTTTTTCGAATAAATAAATGACAAATAAACCAATCGCACATCCAATACTATCGATTCCCACATCTGTAAACTGCCCGGAACGCCCCGGTATAAACAACTGATGAAATTCATCAAATGCAGCAAAACAAACTGACAACACAAATGCACATACAAACAGATATTTCTTTTTTACACCATCTACCCAAAATGCCAGCAGGCACAAACCACCGAGAATTGCATATTCTGTCATATGTGCAGTCTTACGAATTGGAAATTGTATCGCTTCTATATAATGTTCCCGACTTTCTATGGTCGGATGTATTATATTTAATTGTTCTGCAAAAGAAATTATTGAATCCGCAACATTTCTGCTAAGACTTCCTGAGGATTCACCATTCTGGTTTGAAAAACCGAAAATCAGAAGCAACATACATAATACCGGAATCCATATTAGAATTTTCTTCCATTTCATATTCTTTTCCTTTCATATTGTATTTATACTGCTCTGCATATAAATGTTTCATCAAATCAAAAATACCACATACAATTTACGAACTATTTGCAAACTGTATGTGGTATATTCTATACCTCATAAGACATCATTACCTACATCTTATATTTGGTATAATTTATCACGCAATAATCGAATAACAAAATATTAAACGTTATATTATAAAGTCACAACTCTCATTGTATTTGTAAGTCCTCTTCTAGCATCCGGTGCTGATGATGTAGCTACACCTGCTGATACGATTACAATATCGCCTTCTTCAACATAACCAGCATTTTCTGATACCTGAAGTGCATGTTCAACGATCTTATCTGTAGACTTCTCTGTAGCTGTCTTTAATGGACGAACACCCCAGTAAATCTGCATCTTTCTAAGAACATTATCATATGGTGAGCAACCAATAATTTCTGCATTTGGCTTTAACTTTGATGTTAATCTTGCTGTAAATCCTGAGATTGTTGGGCAAACGATAGCCTTAGCATTTAAGTTCTCAGCTGTCTGAACTGTCGCATTTGTAACAGCACTTGAGATATTTCTCTTTGTATGAAGTGCAACATCAGCAACACGTACACGAGAAAGTTCCTTTTCTGTTGTTTCTGCAATCTTAGACATCATCTTAACAGCTTCTAACGGATACTTACCATTTGCTGTTTCACCTGATAACATAACAACGTCTGTACCATCATAAATTGCATTTGCAACGTCAGTTACTTCTGCTCTTGTTGGACGTGGGTTACGAATCATAGAATCTAACATCTGAGTTGCAGTGATTACTGGCTTACCAACTTCGTTACAACGCTTGATAATGTGCTTCTGGGCAAAGATAACTTCCTGAGCTGGAATTTCAACACCCATGTCACCACGAGCAACCATGATGCCATCAGCAGTTGCAAGAATATCTTCAAAGTTATCTAAGCCTTCCTGATTCTCGATTTTGCAGATGATCTTGATCTCGTTACCACCGTTTGCATCTAGGAAGTTTCTGATGTCTAGAACGTCTTCCTTGGTTCTGGTGAATGAAGCTGCGATGAAGTCAACATCTCTCTTGATACCGAATAACAGGTCACCCTTATCTTTTTCTGATAAGAATGGCATTGAAATATGGGTATTTGGTAGGTTTACACCTTTGTGCTCGCCTAGCATACCGTTATTCTGTACTTCACACTCAACATCTTTGCCGTTAATTGCAGTTACTGTTAAACCAATTAGACCATCATCTAAAAGAACAGTTGAACCAACCTTTAAGTCCTTTGCTAGGTCAGGGTTGGTTACACCAACTTTAGTCTTGTTACCTACGAAAGAAGCATCTGAAGTTAGGGTAATCTTATCGCCAGTAGATAACTCTACATCTTCACCGTTTTCTAAGTCACAGGTTCTGATCTCAGGTCCCTTGGTA
>DGTC01000024.1:0-24195 GCA_002394205.1 Lachnospira sp. UBA4346
AAGATATTATGGATCACCGTCCTTTCTATAACTTGATATACCAATCTTCTGCAAGCATATCAGCCTGTGAAGCAAGCCATCCAACCTGAACACCTGATGTTCCAACAAATGCAATGGCCTTATTCCCTATCACCTTATGCTCACAGTTTATAATCTGACCTTTAGAGTTCTTGTAACTAATTGCTGTGGCAAGTTCAATAAACTGTCCTTTGCCATTCCAACCTTTTCTAGCAACTTTATATTCATTTTTCATTGCATTCATAGCATCTCCGAAATTCATAACCTCTCCTTTCCGTTGCACCGGTGCAACTTCTTAAAACCAAAATAGCTGATTTTCGGGTATAAAAATACCACCTGCCATTTCTGACGGGTGGTATTAAATATAAGCTATTAACTAAATAGTTGTCTGGCCGGCGTACAATTCTCCGGCGTCTCTCAGGTTTCCCTTGTCTGGCCATCGGCGTGTGGACGTGTACGAATTCCTCCACCTCAAACAACTATCCAGCTTCATCTTTTCTGTGTCATTATTGTATCATTTTCACTATTTTTTGTAAAGAATCTTTTTATTTCTAAGTAATCTTTTCCATTCCTTTTCATCAATTTTTACTGAATAAATTTGACACAAACATCTTATAATGATATAGTATCTATAGAGATATCTTTGAAAGATTTTTGTACTCCACCTGGGGTATGAGGATCTTTCTTTTTATTCTCTTTCTGAAATCCTTATAATCTTATCCGCTTTAAATAAGTATAGTTCTTTTTATATGTGATGTATTTCTATACTTTGTAAATAACTCATCATTTTGTCTTAAAATCTCATCCAATTCCAATTTACAATCTGTAATATCAAAAATCAAATTTTCGGCTTGTTCCTTTTTCTTATGTGCAATATTTCGTAATAATTCCTTGCTAGTTCCTGAGTGAATTATTTTGTTTTACATTTACACCATCAATCTTATATTCCTTATTGTTATGACAATATGATTCTAACTCTATTATTTTTGCATCTTTTTTCATTGATGTATTTAACCAATCTGATGTAACATCTCTGTAATTAAAAGAATTTATATTTATCTTTTCTCCGTCAGTCTTAAATCTAGCATTCCTAAAGAGTCTATTTTAGTCTTATCCTTCATTGGCTGACTGATAAATAACTTCTTCATAGTTTCTCCTTTCCGTTGCACCGGTGCAACTTTTGATTTTGGGCGTAAAAAACCACCTGCCATTTCTGACTGGTGGTATTAATCAATTATAATTTCTGTGGTTCCAAACTTAGAGAAATCTGGTACTCTTGTTCCATATTTCTCAATAGTATAATCAAAATCATCTTCTACACATTTCAAAAGTTCATCAGCATATACATCTTGGTCAAAATCAACATCAGGCGGAAGTTCTGGCGAGTAATTAAAGTGCATATAAAATTTTTCATGTGCTTCTCTCAATTTTTTTATCATTTTACTTCCTTCTTTATTAAATCTTCAAAATACTGTAATGAATCAGGAAAATATTTTTTCATTTCTTCATAACGAATAGAATCAAATTGTGCCTCATACATATGTGCAAAAGCTTCTGATGAAATATTTTTTGTATCTTCCCAATATTTCATTGAATGTCCAGCAACACCTCTGACATTGCCTCTAGTTACCCCTTCCATTATATCAGAAACTGCCGAATGTTTCCGCATATCATTTAATTCTTGGCTTATTGCTCTATCAACCTTATCCCATGTTTTTAATCCATGTTCTTTACCATATGTCATACGATATTTTTTTGCATCTTCTTCTAATAAATCTCTGAATTTTTTACTATTAGAAATTTCTCCCAATGCATTATCAATTAAATGACCATGCTCATGAAACCACGTAGCACCTGAACCTCTCGGATTATTAACATCTGCCAAGTAGTGCATTGATATCTTTTTTGTCTTAGGATTGAAATATGCTGTTCCTTCAAATGAAGTTTTTTCAACCGAATCATTAGGCACAAACCTTCTAAATAAAGTTTTAGCATCATCCGAACCATGTGCAAATTTTTCCTTTAATATTGAATAGTACTCATTATCCACATTACCATCTATTCTCAGACGTTTCTTAAACTCTCCTAAATCTGATTCTATTATATCAAATTTTTCTTTATTTACAATTATATTTTTTCTCGTATCAGGATTATATTCATCAATTCGACTCTCCCACTCCTCTTTCCTAGCTCCATACACTCTCTTGTTATCAGGATCTAGTGAATACTTCTCTAAGCGGTCGAACTTCTCAGCCTGCCTTTTGGCATATTGCTGTTGCTGATCCTGTCTGTAGTCTTTCTGTATCTGTTGTAATTCCTTCTTGGTATATGTCGCTTTGGATTCTTCTAATTCCGAGAAATATGTTGTATGCGAATCCTTACAATTGGGATGATATAAGCCTGCTGCTATTGCCTGGCTCATTAGCTTATGCTTTCCATCAGGCTTGCCGCCGCTCCATACATCATCAATCAGAATCTTTCCTACAAATGGCAGACATTTCGGACATGCATTTCCTCTTTTATTCAGTATGACTGTATCCACGCCCCATGCTTTACGCATCTCGCCTTCTCCTGTCAGATAGGCCCTTTTGTTTGCTGTCTGAATTGCCATTTTGGCATATTCTTTAACGGTATGTCTGCTGCCATTCCGATATTCAATACAGTTAATGCCTGAACGCAAGAAATCCTTTGTTGCCATATCAACAGCCTTCTCATACGTTCCAGCCCCCGTTGTTGCATAGACCTGTGCATTGTAGATAATCTGTCGGTATTTATCATTCGCCATGCGAAGCATTGCGTAGGAAGCCTTTTGTATATCTTGTGTTGTTGCCTTCTGCAATGCCTCTAACTTTCTTGTATTCAATCGAAAGAATGTTCCCTCTATTCCCTGATTCGGTATTTTCTTTGCCTGAAATCCGTTTCTGATTGCCCTTAATATATTCTGTTCCTGATCCGTCTCACCTTGTATTCTTGCTTCATGCAGCATCATTTTGATTTGACCGGTAATATCACTTATCTGTGATGAAAACTTCTTTGCATTTTCTTTCTTATATTTTTCCAACGCTTTCAACTGTTCTACCTGCCACTGTGTCCAGTTGTATCCCAAATCTGTTTCTTCTGCACGATGCCCGTCCAAGTTGCGCATCATTGACGCAATCAGTTCGTCTTCTATCGCACGAAATGCTTTCTCTATATCGTACTCTGCATTGGTATAATTCGGCATATAGCCTCCTCTATTCTGTCATGTTCGGCTGAATCTCTTGTGCAAGCTCCGGTTCTTCAAGTGTTTCAATTCCCTGCTCTGCTTTCAAACGTAATACTTCCTCTGCTTTCCATTCTTCATCTTTGGAATCTCCATACAGTTCTTCTACAGATGCTTCAATGCTCATAATGCCGCCTTGCTTTCCTTTGGTTACTGTCTCTACCTGACTTTCAAATGACGGATTAGCATATTCTCCAAATGGAACTTCTACCTTGACATCTTCAAGTGGCATCTGATTGGCTGTATCATATGCTTTCAATACTGCATCTACCAATACCGGAAGTGTATTCTGCAACGCTTCTACAATGTTGTTTCTTGTATACAAAGTCGCTTTTTCTTTTTCCCGTTGTGCTTCGGCATTATCTAGCTTCTTCGTGTCAATTCCTAACGTTGAAGGACTGATAATTCCCTGTAAGCACAAGTCCAATGCTGTAATATAGGTTGCAAGATAACTTTCATGTGGGATTGCAGGCTGAACAACCTTAATCTCACTGTTTGTTCCTTCGGAAAGACTTGCCTCCTGTTCAATGTACGCATTGTCAAACGGGTTCGGTCTTAATACCTCTCCTGTCTGTGGATTTCTTGGTAATACATCCAACGGAATGTATTCCTTTGCCCTTCCTTTTCTCAATGCGTCCATCCACTGACTCCATGCTTCATCCAATGCATCAAAGTTGTCTGCTTTGGTGTCATAGATTGACTTGCCACGCCCTTTCCATTTGTTTGAATGGTATATCTTAAATGGAATTGCTAACATAAAGGAACTGCTAAATGTAATCTTCTCTTCCAGATTCTCTGTCTGTGGAATACTCCGCAATGGTACCGTTTTTCCTCCACAAAAAAGTGCAGACATCACATAGCCACGTCCGTATCGTTCTTCTAATACATATGACTTATATTGATGTCTGCACTCTGTTCGGAATACTATTTCTTTAACTCTTCCCCTTGTGTATACAATGTCTATATTTTCTCCGGAAATAAATTCTACAATGGGATATTTACTAATTTCCGAATCGAAACTGATTTTAAATGCTCCGTCTCCAATTACCAGCGTATCTGTTACTGCCTGCTTGAGCATATCGTAGATTTCATTGTCTTTACAAATTTTCTTCCATATATCCGATTTCTCATCAGATACTTTAATCTCATTCATATCTGCCATTACAATTGCTGCCATTATATCCACAATCATACTTGGCAAACCTGTATGTATTTTGCGAATCTCTCTTCCCGGTGTTGGCACTGCTGCCCAGAACCTTGACTGATTCGCACTCCCCGGCATCGTCTTATACAATTGCTCCAGTTCGTCACTGTCTCCCCGATACCAGATTCTGTTCTTTAATGCATTGCTATCATAATCCAGCGTTTCCTGAATCTGAAAATATCCTTTTTGTGCTGGCTCTATTCTCAGGAACGTTCTGATACTTCTTCTTACTTTTTCTGCCATATTGTCAATTACCCTCATCTATACTCCTATCTTGTTTCTATACGGTATCCAGCCATATTGTACGCTGTTAATCATGTGATCGTTTGCATCCTCCGGCTGTTGATCCTTATCTTCTAACCAACTATATGTATCTAACTCACGCATATAATTCTCGCAAGTATCTACAATCAGAAATACAGGATTCTTTCCACGCTCCCTGTCATATGCCATCCATCCTAGCTGCAGCATAATTCTGTCTATAATCTGCACTTTCTTGTATGCATTGTTGAATATATACAGGCATACCGGATTGTTTCTCTTATACTTTGCAAACTCTGTGATGGTTGCCTGATCTGCTGAATCTATGAATGTATTTCTTGCCATTCCCCATTCTTTTCGATTGCGTTCTAAGAATTGTACATAATTAACTACTGTGTCTGAAGGTGCAATCGGTACATCCAATTCTGCATTATTGTAAACACGTTCAGCCAACACAATACATTTTCCCCGATTTGTAATTCCTAAGAAACTCATTGAAATCGTATCCGGACTGTTTGATGAATATGCAGTATCTAATCCGCTTGTAAAGATTTCAAAATACTCTTCCTGCAATCCATTCTTCTTATCCCTTATGTATTTTTTGGCTTCTTCTTTTGAGATAACATGATGTTTCTTGTTGAAATTACAAAAGACAAGGCCTGTTGCCTTGCCTCGTAACCCCTGTATTTTGTTTTTGAACATCTTCGTTCCCTTTGGAACAGCATCTATCTTTCTCTGAATATCTTCCTGTGTTAAAGAAGCATTGTCATAAAATGTAAAATACCAATGTACCCAACCTTTGACTGGTTCTTCTTTTAACTCTGCAAGCAACTCGTCCGGATAGTCTTTTAAATACCGTTTCAATGGTCTGCTGCGATTGATAAATTCTTTGTATACCGGCATATCCGGTGCATCCGGATTACTTGTTGTCATCATATACTTGCATCTATGTGTTATTTCTCGCATAAATTCCATATCTGCTGTATTCACTTCGTCAATATATACACATCCGGACTGTGATCCTAATACCTTTTTCCACCTTGCTTTATTATCATATCCACATACATAGATAATTTTTTCTCCATTTGGAGTATCATATGCAATATGCGGTAAACTAATTTTACGATGCCCTTTGGGATAGTATTCTGTCAATCCTTCAAATTGCCGAATCAATCCCCGTTCTGAATTGATTACATTTTTCTCAACTGTTCCTAAGTCTGAGCCGGCAATTACATGGTATCGCATATCTGAATCTGCTACCATTAGCATGAATTTCAAAATCCCAACGGTCGTTTTACCTGCTGCCGTTGTTCCTTCCAGATATTCTCTGTCTGCTTTTATACGTAAAAAATCTTTGAATTTGTCTGATAACTGAATAAGACTATTCATCAATGTCCCCATCCTTTATATCATTCATCTGTGACAGAATATCTGCTATGTTGGTTAGTTTTTCCTTCTTTTCCTGTTCTTCTGTATCTGATATATGACTGCTTAACCAATCCATTGCCCGCATCCTATCCTTTGGACTTACGCCTTCTTCATCAATTGCAATATCTATATACATCTGAAATATATCTTTTATATCTAAATTCAGGTTATCTCTATACTCTGCTAGCAGTTTTTGTATCATTTTTTGAATTTCCACATTTTTCCACAATGTGGTTGCATGTGCGCAAGCATTTTCATAACTGCATTGATACGCTTTCTGATATGCTTTCACTTTATTTCGATATCGCACATAGTAGATGCAAAAAAGCCACTGTTTTTCTGTCATTCCTGCCTGTTCATATTCTATCGCTTCTTCGACTGCTGCCGTTTCATTCTGTTCTATTCTGACATCATTTTTTTGTGTGCAACCTTTTGCACTTTTGTGTGCATTTTTGTGTGCAACCTTTTTCTTCGATGTCGAATCCCCTTCTTTTTGCCAGTTATAACGCTTCTTCCAGCTCTTAACTGTATTGATAGATACCTGATATTTATCTGCTATTTCTTTATACTTCATTCCAAGCATATAATCATTTTCTGCTAATTCATAATTGGGTGCTCTCGCATTCACCATCACCACCTCTCATTCATGTTTTTGTATGCAAAATACAAAAAACGCCATTGCTTTCGCAACAGCGTCTTTTCACATTTAGGATTCTTATGAAATATGAATTTATGAAAACCATCAGAAAGAACCATATTCCCTGCCCTTGCTTCTTTCCTCAGTTTAAATATTATCACACTTATTTGCGACATGTGCGACATTTTAAAAATTTCTATAAATTTTTTTCAAATGTCGTTCTACTGCTTTCTGACAACTTTTCCCTGTACTTCCATCACTCATTTTATCAGCTACGCTCTCCCATGATAATCCTTCTACATATCTGTATGTAAGTAACCTTCGTATTCGACTGTTATCAACCATACAGATATATTCTTCTGCAAGGTTTATCTGCTGCCCGATTTTCTCTTTCAACTTCTCCAATCTTAACTTTCTCTCTAATAACTGTGATTTCTTCTTTGTGTACAGTGGATATGGATACCCTTCTATCTTGTAGTGTTGTTTTCCGCCATTTCCACCACTTACACTATCTATCTGCGTATATCCCTCTTCTTCTAACTTTGCAATATATTCTTCTAACCGATATACAGACTGTTCCCTATCTTCATATTCTTGTTTCAAGTCATTCAACTGCTGCAATATGTTCTGTATTTCTTCCATTCATATCCTCCCATATTGTATTGTTCATTCTTTCATGCTATAATACATATGTTCGGTTTTGGACATCTGCGGTGCCAATTTTTCCATGCAGATGTCCTTTGTTATTTTCTTATATCGTTTTACTATCTGTTGTACCGGTGCAACTTTTCTCTGCTGCCGTATTCTTACAACACCCTTCTTGCAATTTACAACCATATAGTGCATATCCTGCCTGATTCTTTCCCAAATAATCGTGAAATCGGCAACGCTCACAATCTCGTTCACTCCCATTTACAGTCATATACAATCCCCTTTGTAGACATTTTTGTAGTAATCTATACCATATCTATCAAGTAATGTTCTGTATTGCAATAATAAATGGTCCGTTCTTTAACTTGTCTGATTCTATAGTCTTTTCCAGTTCGATCTATGAGCTTTCCACAAATATCACAATATACATAATCACTTCTTTTTACTGGGTGTCTTCGCCTTTTTTTCCTGTTTCTGCTGCCCCAAATAAAAAGACAGCATTGTATCACATTCATTCTCTAATTCTGATACATCTTCCTGTAACTTCTCATTCATCTCTCTGCTTAATGGTTCTGACACCTCATCCAATGCCATATATGCTCCATTAATCTGCACATATAACTTGCTGTCCTTAACACTCCTAAGCAACTCAATTCTGCCTGCCATATTAAATAAATCTTCTGCTTTCTTCTGAAATTCTCCTGCCTGTTCTCTTACCTTTGCTAAATCTGTCATCTGTAATCTCCTTTAACTTTATGTTGGGGCAGATTGCTCCGCCCCTGTGATATGCCAGAAAAATGTGTGATATATATTCTGACGTGAATAAGTACCTAGTTCCATTTTGAATATACCAATGTATTCTCTTTCCAATCTGTATAATGATCCTGAAGATAACTTCGAAATAACATTAACATTTCTCTTCTTCTACCCTCATTGCCATTATCTAACATCTCATGATGATACTGACATCCGACTGCTCCATTTTTTGCAATTCCTAATCCATTGTGTGACCTGGGAATGTAATGCATGATGCTCTTGATTTCTTTGCCATACCAGTTTGCACGCTCCATATGGTAATTCATTTGGCAGAATATACACTTGCCGCCGTCTCTACTGATAATCTCTGTACGAGCCTTTGAACTAAATTCTCTCGCTCTGGCCTGCTTGGATTTACGCATCCTGCACCTCCTTCAAATGTGATTGTCATTGCATTGCGTACTGCATAATCTAATTCAATACTTGCACCTTTGGAATGTCTCCATCCCTGCAGCATCAAAACTGTATCACACATATCCATCAGATCTAATGACAGTTTCATATACTGATTGTGTGTTGTTCCTGCTGGCATCCTGCTTAATATCTTAACCGGATTGACCACCTCATGTCCTGCTGCTTTTAACTGTGCTTCTGCTGCTGCAAATCGTTCTACATAACCTATAGTTCCTGTAACCGGTCCACTAATATATATTTTCATACGATTCTCCTCTCTGAATCTTTCTTGCTGCATAGATAATTTCATTGGCATATTCTACAACATCATCCATCTTGCTGTCTGTTGAACCATATGGACTGTCTAATGTTGCTTTCATATTTTCAATTGCCATTAATATCTTCTTTTTGTGAGAAACTTGTCTATCTGTTGTTTGCGGGACTTGGACATCAAGCTCTTTTTCGTTGGTATCTGATTTTTCAACAATGGAAGCTGGTAGTTCTTCCTTTGCTTCATCAGGCATATATTCCGGATGATTATTAATACTATCTTGACCGGGAAGTTGTTCTTCAGGCTGTTCTATCTTTTCCGGCTTTGATAATTTACTCTGACTTCTCTTCGATTCTTTGTTATCCTTTCTCTCTTCTGCCTGCTGTACTATCGGGTAGTTTTCTTCATACACCTGCTGCCATATTTCTTCCGGCAAAACACTGATACACGGCTTAAATACTCGGTTAAACTCCGATAATAACTCGTTTATATTTCCTTCCTGAGATTCTCCTGAACGTACATTCACGCAAGACACTTTGTCATGTTCTGCATCAATCGTAAACATAACCTTCCCTACGCCACTGATACGCTCAAATGCTGTGATTATTCCGGACGGTGCTACAATATCGATAATTTCATCTTTCATAACTTCTGCATGGCACGCTAACTGGTACATTTTCGCAAATAGTAACGGACGTTCCTTCCAAAACAGATATAATGTCATACTCATTAGAGATTCTGTATCAACTGCTGCCGTATGTACTTCTTCCTGTGGCTCTAACAGAACTTCAATATCTGTTACCTTTTCTTCTTCCTGAATCTCTTTTTTGACTTCCTGAATATCGGTTCTGGTAAGCTGTGGAGACATCTGTGCAACCACTTCATCACGAATTGTCAGCATTTCTCCTAATTTTGCTACGCCATACAGCGCATATTTGTCCTGTAATTTGTCAGAATATCCATTCTCTGAATATCTGTCATTAATCGCAATCCAACGACTGACTACATCTTTCGTCAATCCGTATTCTGCCTGTGCAAATTCTGCAACTGACTGATAACCGCTCTCATACAGTACATCTGTATCTCTTGCCACCTTTAACAAATATCCTATCTTGATAAATCCATCTGCTACCTGCTTTAACTGTATATCAAATGCCTGTTTAAACTCTCCATATCCTCGTATCTGTGTCAATTCCTGCATATTCTCCTCCTATCCCGTGTTTCGGCTTATTAATGTCATCAGGTAGTTATCCAGCCACCTGTCAATCCGTTCTTTTTCCGGCTTTTTATCATAAGCACCATACCACTGCACCACTCTGTCTTTTCGTAATTCCACCGTAACATATGGTTCTTCCGGTTTCGTATCCTTACGCAGAAACAATATATACGACTCCTGCTCATTATGTTTTCGTAAATATCCATCTCCTCCGACACAATGATGTAACAGTCTTCCTTCCATCACAATCTCTCCTGCACTGCTCGCCGGGCGAATAATGAAGCCTTCTGCTGCATAGTTGTATGTTTCACTCAATAATTTGAATTTTTTTGCTATGTCTGTAAATTTATGATTTACTTCAGCAATTCTTCGGTCAATTTCTTCTCTATGTGTTTCTATGACCATCTTATCGTGTGCTTCCTGTAGATTCTTTGGAAACAGAATAATAGAATCTGTCATGTCATAATGCATCGTTTCACGCATTTCTATATAATCCATATACAGCTGTGTAATATGCTTCATATGCCCTTCTGCTGCTCCACATGGCGCATTTGTCATATCCATACCTATCTGCGCATATTTCCGCATATGATTGATAAATTTTGGCACTGACATATATTGTAGGGTTGCTCCTAATGCATGAGCATCTGATACCATATGTGTCAGCTTCATCTCTGTTTCGATATTCAAATCCAGTCCATTCCTATGTTCCATTTTCATGATTTTAAGCAACTTCACATCTCCTCGATGCTGTTGAAGTGTTTTAATCTTCTTTTTGTTAATTCCTAATATTTCCTGTGCATTGTTTCCTTCTCTTTTCACATAACACACATTCATATCTATCAATTGTTCTACAATATCTGATAATTTCAATTTTATCAGCATTTCAAGTCCCGGAAAACGATGATATTCTTCCATATACCTGTTGATATTGAGTCGTTCTCTATCCGGATACCAACTTATGTATTCCTTTAACGAACTATATTTCATATAACTCTGTTCCAACTCTACAAATGACCCCGGATAGACAACCCCTGAACGTGGATTGATATTTGCCATCCCATAGAGGCTCTTATGATCCCAGTAGCTTTTTCCCGTCCAGTTATCATACTTGTTATAATCCTTTTGCACTTTTCCATTTCGATAATAAAATGTGCGCATCTCTTCGTCATATTCCTGCTGCACTGTTCCATCACAGAACATTCTTCGTCCTGCAAGAAATTGACGTAATACAACCGTTTCCTCATCTACATTCTGTATCAGAAATACTGCTTTGCTCTGTTCCACATACCTGCTTTTTCCTGATGCCTTGTACATTGCTTGTGTCTTACAACACAAACAAGTTCCCCATTGATTATGTCTAGGTACTTCATAAACAGGCTCTATCATGGAAATGTCATAATCTCCTGTCTCCTGTTGCTGTACAACGTATGTACTCGTATTCCCGCACGCTGTACAAGTAACCGTTGCCATTCTGCCATGACGTTTATAAAAGAGTGTATGGTCAAATAATCCATCTAACCAATTCTCAAATTCCTGTGGTATCTCCGACATCTGCTTTATTCTGTCTTCTAACGCTTCCTGTGCTCTCTTCTCACACTGCCACGCCTTCTCAAAATTAATATGCTTCTGTTCTTGAAGAATCATGTCATCCCAATCACCTGAACTATTTGTGAATTGTTTCACAATATCAAGAGACGTTTCTGAAATCCACACGTTATCCATATGGATATATTCTCCTGTTGCAATAATCCATGAATTTTCCAATATTTTTTGATCCCACGTATCTTCGTTCGCATACCAATTAGCAAACTCTTTCTGATTCATGCAGATTCTAAGCAATGGTTGCTTGAAATTCTTTTTCTTATTGCGGAATACATCCAACAGCAAATAGGTGCAATTGCCGATATTTACTTTATCTGCTGCCACTACATACGAAATCTTACGATTGCATATTTTTTTGACCTGCAAGGGCGGTATTTTCTTAATTTGGTTCTTTTTCATTATTCCTCCTACGCATACAGACTTTCTATCTGCTGTTTTGCTGCCTCTTTTCCTTCGGTATAATATGCCCGAATAATTCCCTGTAACTGTCTATCCGTACCGCAGGACATTCCAATATTCCCCTGCTTATGTGTGCTTGCTACATTGCGCATCAATTCAAGAATCTCATGTATTCGCTTCCCTTTTCTGCGTATCCCTGTAGCCACTGCCGGCTCTGTACACATACCTTTCGCCATTGTCGTAATCAATGATAATGCCATTTTCTCAATCCCCTGTTTGCTGTTATGTTCTTTGCTCTCTATCTCTAGCTTACCGATTGCCGCCATAACTGATGTACAGAGTTCCTGTGTGTCTCCTGCAATATAATCATTTGCATCTTCTGTATCGATTCCATTTTCCTGTGCAAGAATCAACAAACTATCCTTGTCTCCTTCTGTCAATAAGCCTGCTGCTGTCATATTCAACCCTTCTGCTGAATCAAATTCTCCGAATCTTTCAAACATGTTTATTCCTTTCCGTTGCACCAGTGCAACTTACCATCTTTTCTAACTGTTCATTGGCTGTACGCAGCATATACCCATGATATGTATGATTCTCTTGTAAGAATGTATATTCATGTGGTTCTAACAAGTGTAGAAGTTCCTGTAACTGTTCTTTATGTTCTACCAGGTTCTTTCTCGCTGTCCGCCATTCGTTCTGCTGCCACCCCTCAATCCATTGTGTAAATACTGCAACCAAATATGCTGAATCCGCATAAATACTTAATGTACATGCCTGTGTCAGACGGCGTACTGCACGAAGAACAACTTCAATCGCTGCCTCATTCGCCGTCATATTCTCCACCTCTTCAAATTGTGTCAATGTCACGGCGTCCTGCCCTTCTTTGCAATATTCCAATATATATCCGATAACGCCTGCTGCCACCTTTACACCTGTAATGGTCGATACCGTATAGATATTAACCTGTTTCGTTGTAATCATCTCCTTTTCTGATTCGCACTTCCGTGTAATACAGGTAACTCATCCCTGTATACTGATTCACACCACATACGATTGAGTTTTTGTCTATGAAATATCCTTTTGTTGGTTTCGGTCCTTCATCAAGGATCTTTCTCATGGTCCATCTGCCGTATACCTTTCGTTCCGGCTGTGGCCGTATGAGGTTCCTAGATGAAGAGTATTTCACATATTCTTTCTGTTCCTCCTCCGGTAAGAAACTTAACTGTTCCGCTGTCTCTTCCTTTGGCTGCTTTGTGATATATTCTGCAAGCTCCTTGTATCCGCCTGCATCATAAATCGGTGTGAAATTCACATGTCCTTGCTGCCAACGCTTCCGCATCAATACATCTGTTCCCGGTTCTCCTCGAATTCTGTTAATCAGGATGTGAATGTGTGCTCCACCCCTCTTACCGATTTCCATTCGATAGATAAACTTGAACACTTGTCCCTGCTTCTCATAGTCATATCGCATTCCTCTTATGAATTTATCCAAATCTCTTTTGAGTTGTTTGGTCGTAACCCTTGTTCCCTTTGGATACTTTAGACAGCCCCATATATCATCTGGAATGAAGTTTGCTTTAATTAGCCGCCGCATCTTCTTTTCTCTGTTCTTCTGATTCTGCTTGCTGATCTGCTCCGGTGTCAGCTTCTTTTTCTTTGCTCTCTTCTCTCCCTTTGCTCCATAGTGTCCTGCATATTTATATTCGTGTTCTATGGAATTTGAAAACCTCCAAGTATCTTTCCAGTATGCCATGCATTTTCTCCTAACTTTAATATATTGATAAGGTTAGAAAAGCAGTCGGCTTATTGACAGCCATTTCCTGCAATGGTATACTCTTATTGGATTATATATACCTTAGGTGCTGGCTTTCGTAGTCAGCGCCTTTTTCTTTACCTTATTCTTTGCAGCCTGCATCTGATGTATAAATGCCTGCTGCCTGTCCGATATGTACCATAACTTGCCGTCCTCATCTTCATAGTAGATAAAGGTACACACACCTACATCTTGTCTCCCAACTTCTGTATAACTGCCGGATGGAAGTTCTCCATGAAGTGATTCCGCTTCTTTGTATGCTCTATTTATCATGCTGCTCCTTATAACACCGTCATCTTCATTCGTTCCCTTTCAAATCTATCTGTATCAAACATAATCTTTGCTCTCTTCTTATCTGATGTCCGCGTTGCATATTTCTGATTCCGTCTGTGTGCCATCTGATACAGATAGTCTCTGCGAAAACCTAACTTCTCTAATTCCGAAAGACTCATGATTGGTTTGGGGTATTTCATCTAATGCCTCCCTTCTAATATCTTCCAAAGCATCTGAACCACTAATCCATTCAGGGTTAGTCCCTGCTCTTTTGCCTGCTCTTTCAACTGTTTATGTAGTTCTGTTGGAATCCGTATTGTCATCGTTGCCTTCATCTGCTTCACCTCGCTTTCTCTGATAGCAAAATGATAGCAAGTCAATAGAGGTTTCTCCTCTGAACGGATACGTTCAGAGGTTTGTCAAGGTTTGTCGAAAATTATTTACCTAATAAATTCTTTATTATGCTCCTTGAGTCTACTATTTGTAGAGTAGCAGGGTAAAAAAATATAGTCTTGGGGAATTCCATAAATTCTAGATAACATCTCAATTTGTGGAATTCCCGGTATAACCTTCCCTTTTTCCCAATTTATTATCGTCACTTTAGAAACATGCATTTTTTCGGCAACTTGAATCTGTGTTAAACCAGCATTTACTCGAGCTGCTGCTAGACTGATTTGAAACTTTTCCAATTTTTTGTCTCCTCTCTATTTACTAATTGATTATTTCCTGCTATTATTTAGATATATCGAGGACGACAACAGCAGGAGTGTTATAGAGGTGTCGTCCCCGGTAGGTTTCTATTTAATTATTATCTTTTAAAATTGTGAGGTTCTTGATTTTTTCAAGAGCCTCTTCTTTTGTTTTACTTCCCTCAAGAATTAAAACAACCATCTCCAGCAATGTCTTGAATTCTGAATTTGTCATTTCTTCATTCTCCATATGTAGCTCCTTTCCTGCTAACTCCTTGTTACATCTATTATTATACTCTACTTTTAGTAGATATCAAGACTTTTTGTAAACTTTTTTAACTTTTTGTCTTGCACAAATCTACTTTTTGTATTATTCTACATACATAAGGAGGTATATTCTTATGGGAGAAGATTACTATAAAAAAATATTTGCAAAAAATTTAAAATATTATATGAATTTAAATAATAAATCGCAAATTGATATAATTAACGACTTGAATATTAATAAATCAGCAATATCAACATGGTGTAATGGAACACGACTACCAAGAATGGATAAAGTCGATATGTTAGCAAAATATTTTAACATAAATCGTTCTGATTTAATTGAAGAACATTCTACTGATTCTGAACAATACTATCTCAATGAGGATGCAAGAGACATGGCACAATTTATGTATGAGAATCCAGAATACAAAGTATTATTCGATGCTTCAAGAAAGGTTAAGAAAGAAGACATTGAATTTGTAAAACAAATGTTGGATCGTTTCCGGCAAGATTAAGCTACAAGGATGGGATTTATATCGAATGAACGCAACAACCAATATAATCTATATGGATATGCCTACTACTGTTAAGGCATACACTGTAAACAACCGGGATAATAGTTATACGATTGTGCTCAATTCCCGACATACAAGAGAACAACACTTACGCTCTTATCATCACGAAATGGTTCATATTGAACACGGTGATTACGATACTGCTGCCGATGTGGATTTGATTGAAATTCACGCTCATGCAAGTAGTGTAGAATAAATTAAAAATAATATATAGGAGGTTTTTATGCGAACTTATATTGCAAAAGTAATAAAAATCATTGATGAATATCGGATTATTGTCAATCTTGGCTCTAACGATGTTTCAGTAGGTGATAAAGTCAAAATATTTGAGCAGCATAATGAAATACGTGATTTATCAGGAAAACGACTAGGCACATATGAATATTGTAAAGATACTTTACAAGTATCAGAAGTTTTCGATCATTTTTGTGTTTGCCAAGCACCAACTACTACTTCAACAAATACCGTAGTAGTTGCAAACAATGTTTCAAGTTTTTTAAAAAGTTATGCAGCACCAATCACTTCTGAACGTAAAACACTTAATATTGATAAAAAACAACTTCTTGCTGCTAAAGAAGCATACGAACCAATTCGTATTGGCGATTTAGTAAAATTACAAGAAAAAGATTGACAAACAACTATATTGAATGATAAGATGATTTTAATAGAAATGGTCGTTGTAGAGATGACTAGCGAAAACCCTCTTATCATTCATATGAATGAAAGGGGGTTTTTTCTTTGTCTTCATCTGACCTTTTACCAGATTCTTTCGACAAACCATTTAAGACCTATGATGAAATGCTCGAAATAATGTCAAATCGACATATTGATATAGCGAATCCAGAATTTGCAAAAACAGCATTATCCAATTTATCATATTATGGTCTTGTAAATGGATACAAAGAATCTTTCCTTGCCGTACATGGTTCCGATGATTTTCTGAAAGGAACTAAATTCGAAGATTTATACATATTGAATATGGCTGATGTGAATCTTAATAACATCATCTTCAAGTATATACTTTATATTGAACGTGCTTTGAAATCTAAATTATCCTATGTCGTTTCAGAAAAATTTGGTGTATATACTGATATTACTGATTCAAGGTGTCATAACCCAAATGATTATTTATATATAAAGAATTACACAAATTCTAATAACAATCGATATAACACTTTATACGGAATCAAACAAACTATATCAAATAATCGTCAAAATAATATTATTGAACATTATATGAATGAAAAGAATCATTTACCTGCATGGATTATAACTTATAAATTATCTTTTGGACAAACAATTCAATGGTATAGCATACTTCGTAATGAGGAAAAAATAGCCGTTTGTGACGCTTTCATCAATAATAATTCCGTTTCTATAGAACAGCGAAAAGAATTTCTAAAGAAAGCTCTTACAATTGCTAAAGAATATAGAAATAAAATTGCCCATGGTAATCGAACTATTAATATATCTGGACTTCCACAATTACCAAAAAATGCTCTTATTTCACTTGCTCACAACGCCCTTACTTCTGAAGAATACAATCAAGGAATTGGCCAAAGCGATCTATTTGCTATTTTTTTAAGTATCATAATACTTTTTGACGATCCTTATTTAGTCAGTAACTTCTATCAGGATATCGAAGAATTATTTGAGCGTTTTGGAGAACCTATTCAAAACAAAACTATTTTTGAAATATTTAACATTCCGTCTGATTCAATGGATAGACTTTATCACTTAATTACAAGTAAATTCCATGTCGACCCAAGACGACAAAAATAATATCTTTCTTTACAAAACAAAAAGCTCCTACGCTACCAACGTAAGAGCTTCATGTCAATACTACATAGCAGACGCTATATAATATCTCCCGCAAGTCATATTATATCACAAAAGCGCCTGCTTGTGTAGGTGTTATTTTTATACCCTGAAATGGTTGCATCGGTGCAACTTCTCACAAAAGGAGGCTATAATATGGCAAAGTACAAAAAACGCTCTGATGGGCGATATGAAAAGAAATTTGATATTGGATATGATGAATCCGGAAAAAGACAACGTATAACGGTATATGGAAAAACGATTGCTGAAATGGATAGAAAAATTATTGAAATCCAATACCAGTATAATATTGGCTGTTATATGAAAAGCTCTTCTATGGCATTAGGAACTTATGCACATCAATGGTTAAAGACGCGAACCGGCATTGCTCCGGCTACTTATAACGGATATGAAAATATTATCAAGAATCATTTAAAATCTATTGAGCGAATTCCTTTACAAAAACTTGTAAAATCTGATGTTGTGGAATGTATCAATGCATTAGAGGGACATTATGATTTGCAGCAACGACTAAAAGTCACACTAAATCAAATATTAAATGCAGCCATTGACGATAAGCTGCTTGCTACGAATTTCGTACAGCGCATCAAATTACCTGCAAAACGCAGTATTCAAAAGCGCAGACCATTAACCGATGCAGAGATTTCAGCAATAAAAAAATGTGCCTTTACCCTACGAGAACGAGCATTTGTAGAAATCGCCTATTATACCGGAATGCGTAAAGGGGAGATTCTGGCTCTGAATGTCAACGATGTTAATCTACAACGACACGAAATAACTGTATCTAAATCAATTGCATTTATTAAGAACAACCAACCTTTTTTGAAAGCTCCCAAAACAGAATCCAGTCAACGTATCATACCAATTCCAGATGCATTACTTGCCACACTGAAGACTTACATAAAATCTCTAAACACAGTATATCTATTTACCAAACAAGACGGTACACTTATGAGCCAGTCTGCTTACATACGGCTATGGAAATCCATTTATAATAAAATCAATACACAATTAGGTGGAACAGCATCTACCAAAGCCACAGACCTTACAATGCATATATTCCGTCACAATTATGCTACGTTGCTCTACTATAATGGAATTGATGTCAAACATGCTCAAAAATTACTCGGTCACTCTAATATAAAAACTACATTAGAAATCTATACGCATTTCATCAGTGATGAAACTGTAAAGGAAAAAATATACACTCTAAGCATGTAATTTCTGACGACCATTTGACGACCACAGCATCAAAAAACACCCTCTGACGACCATTTGACGACCAAAAGTTTCCAATATTCCTGAAATGTTTCCAAAAATAAAAATCCTTGCAAAGTCAGCATACAAGCGACTCTGCAAGGATTTTCAAATAAGCTACTGAGGGGAATCGGACCCCCGATCTCTTCATTACCAATGAAGTGCTTTACCACTAAGCCACAGTAGCGTAACAAACCTCTATTATTTTATTATATTATATGAGAGATTGTCAACATTTATTTCTACATCTATACGCTTTTCCACACAATTATTAAAGAATTCGTACCTTTTCCACTTTACTGCGAATTCGTTGTAAGGCATTATCCACAGATTTTGGTTCTTTATCCAGTTCCTGTGCAATCTGGATATAATTCTTGCCTTCCAAATACATATCTAACACCTTATTTTCATAGGCACTTAATACGCCTGCAATCCGTTCCTGTAAAATTGCCGTATGTTCCTGATCAATAATTAACGCTTCCGGATTCTGTGCATTAGACTGTAATAATTCTACCAGTGTTGTATCATCTCCAGCTTCACTGTTTGCAGGCGTGTCAAATGATACATAAGAATTCAGGGGCGCATTCTTTTTTCTGTTAGAAGCTGTCACTGCACTCATTAAATGACGGTTGATACACAATTCTGCAAATGTTGCAAAACTCGCCTGCTTCGAGCTGTCAAAATCACGCACAGCCTTGTACAGACCAATCATTCCCTCCTGAATCAAATCATCATTATCCCCACCTGCAAGATAAAGCATACGTGCTTTTTTACGCACAAGATTCTTATATCGTTCAAATATCACATCAATGGCAGACTCTGTACCATTTCTGTACTGCTGAATCAATTCTTCATCACTGAATTGTTGAAATTCCATATCTGCCCCCTTGTGATACATTACTGCAATCTCTGTCTTACAATCTCATATGCCAATACACCTGCTGCTACAGATGCATTTAACGAATCGATATCGCCCTTCATTGGAATGGATGCGATATAATCGCATTTTTCCTTAACCAAACGGCTCACCCCGGAACCTTCATTTCCAATTACCAGACCAATCGAACCGGTAAGATTCAGGTTATACATTGTCTCTCCGCCCATATC
This sequence comes from Lachnospira sp. UBA4346, assembly GCA_002394205.1. Lineage (GTDB taxonomy): Bacteria > Bacillota > Clostridia > Lachnospirales > Lachnospiraceae > Lachnospira. Next base: position 19,982 of record DGTC01000024.1, read on the forward strand.
TGCGCAGACAAACCACATTCCCTGTTTTTTTAATTCTTCAATCGTCTTGCCAATATTCGTAACCTTTGCTACCGGTGTATAATTAATCGCACCTGCTGAAGTCTTTGCAACAGTCGCTGTCAAGCCTACTGCACGTCTCTTTGGAATAATGACACCATGTGCACCTGCAAGATTTGCTGTTCTGATAATCGCACCAAGATTATGCGGATCTTCGATTTCATCTAATATAAATACAAATGGATCTTCCCCTTTTTCTCTTGCATTTTCTAAAATATCCTCAACAGTTGCATATTCATAAGCTGCTGCCTGTGCCACAACGCCCTGATGATGTCCTGAGTTGGATAATCTGTCCAATCGCTCTTTTTCAACAAACTGAATAATCGTGTCTGTCTTTTTTGCTTCTCTGATAATCGTACGAACCGGGCCATCCTGACAGCCATCTAGCACAAATAACTTATCAATTGTCTTACCGGCACGAAATGCCTCTAATACAGCATTTCTTCCATCGATTACAAATTCTTTATATCTCATCTATTTCTCCTGTTCCTCGTAAGGCTTCCCGTATCAGTTCCATCATTCTATGATATTCTCCTGATAAGTACAAATATCCCATCAGCGCTTCAAATCCTGTTGCTCTGCGGTAATCTGTGATAGAAGCATTTTTGGCTGATGTATAGGACTTCGCATTTCTTCCTCGCTTGTATACTGCTAGCTCATGCTCCGTCAACTGTTCTTCTAATACACCCATCATCTCAGACTGCTTCTGTGCCTTTACTAAGGCACATGCATGTCTGTTAATCTTATTTACCTGCATATTTCCTTGTGATACTAAATATGTTCGAATTACCAAATCATAAATACTATCTCCAATATATGCAAGAACCAACGGTGAGAGCTGTGCTGGATTTGCCTGTGCAAAATTCAACCCCGTAAGCATCTCATCTACTAGATTTTGTGTTGTCTGCTCTACGCTCTTTTCCATCTTACGCCTTCTCTTGTATCTTCTAATACGATACCTTTATCTAGTAATAATCCACGAATCTCGTCTGCTCTTGCAAAATTCTTATCTTTTCTTGCCTGCTGACGTTCTTCAATCAATGCCTCAATATCAGAATCTAACAATTCTTTTTCCTGAACAACTTTCAGACCTAATACATCTGTTAAGGTTGTAATCTTTGTAAAGAGTATTTCAAGATATTCTTTGCTGCTCGCATCATTGGTTGTAGAATTTGCCAATTTTACAAGTTCAAATACAGCTGCGATTGCATCTGCTGTATTGAAATCATCTTCCATAGCTGCATCAAATTTATCAAAAATTGTCTGTACTGTTGCAAGATGTTCTTTCTCTTCAGCTGTAATATCCGCAACTGTCGCATGTGATAATAATTCATTCACATTTGTTACCGCTGTGACAATTCGATCTAATCCGTTCTTCGCTGCTTCCATCAAATCATGACTGAAATTGATTGGATTTCTGTAATGTGCACTTAACATAAAGAAACGAAGTACCTGAAGGTCATATTCCTTACTAATATCTCTTACTGTAAAGAAATTTCCAAGTGACTTTGACATCTTCTTATTATCAATATTTAAAAATGCATTATGCATCCAGTATTTTGCAAATGGAACACCATTTGCTGCCTCAGACTGTGCAATTTCATTTTCATGGTGTGGGAACTGTAAATCTTCTCCACCTGCATGAATATCAATGGTATCTGCAAGATATTTCTTAGACATCACTGAACATTCAATATGCCAGCCCGGTCTTCCCTGACTCCATGGTGATTCCCAGTAAGGCTCTCCTTCTTTCTTAGGCTTCCAGAGTACGAAATCAAGTGGATCTTCCTTCTCATCTTCTCCGGCCACCTGAATACTTCTGTGTCCCGCTTCCAAATCATCAATATTCTTCTTAGACAGCTTTCCATATCCTTCAAACTTACGTGTACGATAGTATACCGTACCATTGACATTATATGCATATCCCTTATCAATCAATGTCTGAATCATATCAATCATTCCATCAATTTCATTCGTTGCAAGCGGATGTGTCGTTGCAGGCTTAATATTCATGCCTTCCATATCCTTCTTGCACTCTGCAATATAACGTGTTGAAATTTCTTCTGAGCTAACGCCCTCTTCAATTGCCTTTTTGATAATCTTATCATCTACATCTGTAAAGTTTGATACATAATTAACATCATAGCCTTTATATTCAAAATATCTTCTTACTGTATCAAAGCAAATCATCGGTCTGGCATTTCCAATGTGAATCAGATTGTATACGGTCGGTCCGCACACATACATCTTAACCTTGCCTTCTTCTGTCGGCACAAATTCTTCTTTTTTTCTTGTTAATGTATTATATATTTTCATTCTGATTGTCCTCCTGTTGCTCTATTGCAGCACACTTTTCTAACTTTCTGACACGCAACTGTAATCTTGCATTTTCTGCACGCAATGACTCAATTGCATTCATCATTGGATCCGGCAAATGAACCTGATCCAAATCATTATTCACTCGAATATCATTCTGAATGACAATTCTTCCCGGAACACCTACAACCGTTGAATTGGCTGGTACATCTGCTAGTACAACAGAACCTGCTCCAATCTTACAATTATCTCCAATGGAAAATGAACCTAAAATCTTTGCTCCTGCTCCAACCAATACATTATTTCCTAATGTCGGATGACGCTTTCCCTGTTCTTTTCCGGTTCCTCCAAGTGTAACTCCCTGATACAAAGTAACATTATTTCCTAAAATTGCCGTCTCACCAATAACAACTCCATGACCGTGATCGATAAATAATCCCTCGCCGATTTGTGCACCCGGATGAATCTCGATACCGGTCTTTCTTGCCGCTCTCTGCGAAATTCTTCTTGCACGGTAATAATGCTTCTTTAAATATAACTTATGTGCTTTCCGATATTTTAAGATTGCCCAGAAACTCGGATAAAGAAATACTTCCCATGTCGATTTAATCGCCGGATCTCTATCCTTAATAACTGCAATCTCCTGATTGATAAATTTAATAAACTTCATGTTGTCTCCTCATGACTGGTTGTTTGATTTATTTTACGCAACAATTCTTACAACCGCCACAACAATTCGTCATATCCGACTCTCCATATATATAATTTGATACGGAGGTCAGACTGCAAATTGCCTGTGAAGAGATTCCTTCTCCCGTTCCTGTAAATCCTAGTCCTTCTTCTGTTGTTGCTTTAACATTGACCTGATTCAATGCAATATGCAATGTATCTGCAATATTCTGACGCATCTGATCAATATACGGACGCATCTTTGGCTGCTGCGCAATAATCGTCGCATCTATATTTTCCACAACATAATTGTTCTCATCCAACAATTTTGCTACGTGTTCGAGTAATTTCATACTTGATACGCCTTTATACTTGTCATCGCTGTCTGGAAAATGCTTCCCAATATCTCCAAGTGCCGCTGCTCCGAGCAATGCATCCATAATCGCATGCAACAGCACATCTGCATCGGAATGACCGAGCAGCCCTTTTTCGTAAGGAATCTCAACACCACCTAATATCAGTTTACGATTCTCTACCAGACGGTGAACATCATATCCCATTCCAACTCTCATCTATATATCTCCATTCTAAAGCCTATATTAATCTGAAACAGTAGATATTATTATACTACGAATACTAATTAGAATAAAGTTAATCTTTGTACTTTATTTCATTCACATTGATTCTAATTGTGTATACATAAAATTCTCTATTAATATTTTTATCAAACACCGGTAATGATTACACGTATGCAACATTCTGTTTTGCTTTCTTTCGTATTGATTATACACAAAACAAAAAAATCATTCAAATAAATATATTCTTAATTTATGAGTCTTTTGATTCATTGAATTTTCTCTAATCATCTATTTTATAAAGGCTTCATTCCCTAAAAATATTTTGAAAATATCTATTTATGTTTATAAGACTTTATTATTACCAGTAATACATCTTTCCTATAACTCCAATGAATCCTTGTATATTTAAAACGATACAAAGAAAAAAAATAATAAAGAAAGAAAAAAGCATCTTAGAATTTTCTAAGATGCTTCGTAGTAGCGAGAGAGAGACTTGAACTCCCGACACCATGGGTATGAACCATGTGCTCTAGCCAGCTGAGCTATCTCGCCATATATTATTTTGTATCTATGGGACCAATAGGGCTCGAACCT
>DGTC01000024.1:24284-96338 GCA_002394205.1 Lachnospira sp. UBA4346
CCCAGCTGAGCTATGATCCCATATCTTTCAGCTGTTCACTTTCGTGCCCTGCCGAACTGACTTGCTTATTATATACTGATTTCCAATGAAAAGTCAAGCACTTTTTTGATTTTTTTTTATTTTTTTGAATCAAATAAAATGATGCCTATTTTAACGTTTGTATTTTGCGTAACCAACATATCTTTATTTACTGTAATAATTGATTTTATTTCTTCAAACCAATCTTCTCGCCTACATGGACACGCGTTTCACAATGTTCCTTTGTATGTAACAAAATGTCTTCATCCGGTATTATTGTATCCTTCTTAAACATCAAGATAACTGTCGAACCGCCATATTCAAAATATCCCTTTTCAGCTCCCCGAACTGTTTTTTTCTTATTCTTTGGATTCACAATCTTTCCAACAAATAATGCGCCAACTTCCATCATAATCACATCGCCAAAATTCTCTGTTCTGTGAATACAGTATTCCCTGCTGTTCTCTTTATAAATTGGATATACATCATTTGCGATTGGATTTACTGTATGCAATACTCCGTTTATTCTACGTTCCTTACTCTGAACACCATTATCAATGTAGTGGTATCTGTGGTAATCATCTACACACAAACGGAAAATCCCAATATATCCACCTTCATATTCTTTTGCTAACTTCTCATCACGAAGCAGCGATGCAACCGTATAATGTGTATTCTTAATTTCAAATGTCGCATCAGAATGAATCTCATACATACTTAATCGGCTATCACAAGGACTGATAAGATGTGTCGGTTCTGTATCGATTGGGCGCAGTTCTTTTCGCACTTTTCTTGTAAAAAAATCATTAAATGAATCAAATTCCTGCTTTTCATACAAAGACAAATCAATATGATTCATTTCACAAAACTTTGGAACAACACATGTTGATTTCTTCGTATCTAATAATTTTCCTCCAACTTTTGACAATGCCGGATGCACAAGCAATGATGTTACTGCTCTTCCAATCTTTGTTGTATACATTAATTTTAAGAATTTATCCTGTCCGTTATCTTCGGCAAGTACATTGCCCTCTCTATCTACTAAATTCATAACTTCTCTCCTCTTCTATTATAACCGTTTTCTATATAAACAGTTTCCATATAAACATTTTCTATTTGGAACTATTTTTCTTTTCAATTCTTCATCCCACATCTTTTGTCATAATTATAATCCATATATATACAACTCCGCAAGTATTACCTTTCTATGGGATTTCTATCTTTTTAGCATCTTGTGAAATCCGGCTCCTAGAACTTCCCGAAATCGAAGCCTTTGTTGAAATTCTATTGATAGTTCTTAGAGATTCGTTCATAATAAAACTATGAAAGCAAAACAACAGGTAGATAATCATTTTACCTACCTGTTTCCTCATAAATATACGTTTTACTTTACATATGTTTATTCTATTGTCTTAAAGTCCCAATCTCCATGCTCTCCAATGACTTGTAAATGTAATTAAAATTGCACAGGCAACGATAATAACAAGAATTGCAATTACCTTATTTGAAGGCTTCTTTACCTTAAAGTCTGTGATAAATAATACACCAATCACAAGCATAACAATTCTTAATACCATAATAAATGCTGAATAAGTAAACAATGGGCGCAACATATATACCAAAGGAAGTCCAATTGATGCTGATGTAATTGGCAAGCCCTGATAATATTTTCTCTTTTCTGTTGTCTGTTTCTGACGAATCTCTTCAACTACATTAAAATATGCAAGACGAATCACGCCTGCCACACCGTATAAGAATAATATTGCCATACCGATTACATCACGTACACCTACAGTATAACAAATAATAATTGGCAATACACCAAAACACACAACATCACACAAAGAATCAATCTGAATACCAAAATGCTTCTGTTCTTCCGTACGATTCTTCTTCGTTCTGGCAATCTTTCCATCAAACATATCACACAATCCGGATAATGCAAGACAGACAATTGCATACTTTGAATATCCATTTATCGCAAATGTCATACCAAACAATGAAATTACCAAACTTACATACGTCGCTATTACCGTATAATCATAAAAACCTATCACAACAATGTACCCTCCCGATACTATTACTAATCTTTTGTCGTTGTGTTAAAATATTAACACAACAATTATCCTTTTGTATTCTACACCTTTTCTTGCGAATTGTATAGTTAATTTTTTTCTGCCATATGCTGTATATCCTGCATAATTGTCTGTGCTTCTTTCTTCGTACATCTTCCAATATAGATATGTGCAAATACTGTACATGCTGCACATAAGAATAATTCGGTATAGAAACTCAATGTTCGGCTAAGCACCATTCCAGGCAACAGCAACGCCTGTCCAAATACCGGCAAAAAGATAATATTAAATAACGCCTCGCTAACGCCCATTCCACCCGGAAGTGGAAGCATATCAACCGATAAAGAAATTACCGCCTGCAGCATTACAATTACATACATTCCCGTTCCTTTTAGTCCAAATGAACGATAAATAAAATACGTGACAAAGAAATATGCAAAACGCTGCAAAATGGTAATAATTAGCACTTTTACAATCACTGGTATGTGTTCTCTTAAATAAAGTGCAGTCTGTGCATAACGATCCATCGAAGCCTCAAACCGCTTTAACCTGCCTTCTTTATGGCGAATCAGATGAAACTTTTCTGATAATTTTACAGCTGTTAATACCATTTTCTTAGCCAGTTCCTGATGAAATACCAGTAATAACATTCCTAAGACGCAAAATACATTTAATACAATTCCTAAATAAAATACCAATAAAATCCCATTTAGACGCTCGTGAATAAATCCTCTGTCAAAAATTACCAGCCACAATCCTACCATCACAAGGACCGCCTTATAGGTAATCGTAACAATCATAAGTACCACTGTCGCAACCGGTACCGGAATCTTATTCTTTCTCATATAATAAATCTGCATCGGCTGTCCGCCTGTCGCAGACGGCGTAATACAACTGAAGAAAAATCCAACACATGAATACAAAAAACAGGTAAATCTTCTTGTTCTGATTCCAAATGTCCGCAACATATAATGAATAATATGTGATTCTCCATATACAAATAACACAATACAAATAACCGCCAAAAGCAGCCATCTTAAATCTGCCATTTGCATCTTTTCCCACATATCCGATAAATTACCATCTGTTCCATGAAATACATAATATAATGTCAATGAAAAGATCAATATCAAAAATATAGCATTAAAAACATTCTTCTTATTCTTTTTTATCCATTCTTTTATCATCTTGAGCTTTTCCTTTTTATAATTTCAACATTCAAATGCATATGTGACTGAATATTTATTTCAATCCGTATTTCTTCTGTTCTCTTACTCTGACTACTCTTCTAATAGTCTGTGTATCCGCATATGGATCCATTCAAAAAAAGCATTTACGTAACTTGCAGTTTCTGAATGATTAACAAACATCCATACCAACTCTGACAGTACAACTGCAATAATGACATCTGCTACGACATGCTGTTTCGTAAATAATGTAGACATAAATACCAAAACTGCAATAATGCAGGCACATATTTTCCATTTTTTGCTATATTGCTTCAAATTTCTGATTCCAACAAAGCAATTCCAACTCACCAGACAATGAATTGACGGAAATAAATTATCTGCTGCGTCAATTCTATATAAAAAACGCAATATTGCAGAAAATACATCAATGCCCACAACATCCGGACGAACATTCGTTGTCGGTAATACTAAAAAAATAATTCCACAAATCGTTCTTGTCAGCAAATCAAATGTAACAAATTTTGCACATTCTTTCCTGCCAACTCTTACATTTGCAATATAAAATACAATCCAGCTTAAGTAACATCCAAAATATACCACAACAAAAATCGGTATAACCGGTGTTATTCTATCAAACTGAGTCGTCATATCCCAGTGCCTTTTATCCTGCGTAAACAGTCTAGTACCACTGTACACAATACAATTCCACATAAAACACGTTACCAGCGGAAGAATTGCATACAGTGGTATTATTTTCTCTATTCTGCGTATAAAAGGACTGTACCGAATCTTTTCTAACAAGATTCCAATCCCCCATTATTATACATTAATCTGTGCTGTCATTCCTAAATCTGCTTTACTTTCTGCAAGAATTGGAGCGATTACTTCTGCTAAATATTCTTCAACCTGTTCTTTTGAACGGCCTACATACTTCATCGGGTCTAACTTTGCCTGTAATTCTTCTAATGTAACATTAAACATTGGATCTGCAGCGATTAATTCCAGCAAATTATTATCAAGACCTTCCTGCTTTACACGCTTACCTGCTTCCATTGAAAGTTCTCTGATTCTTTCATGTAATTCCTGTCTGTCTCCACCTGCCTTAACAGCATCCATCATGATATTTTCTGTTGCCATAAATGGAAGTTCTGACATCAATCTGCGTGTAATAACCTTATCATATACAACAAGACCATCAACAACATTTAAACAAAGATCTAAGATACCATCAACTGCTAAGAAGCCTTCCGGTACAGAAAGTCTCTTATTTGCAGAATCATCTAATGTTCTTTCAAACCACTGCGTAGATGAAACCATTGCAGGATTTAAGGCATCACAGATTACATAATCTGCAAGTGAGGCAATACGTTCACTTCTCATTGGGTTTCTCTTGTAAGCCATCGCAGATGAACCAATCTGGCTCTTTTCAAATGGTTCTTCTACTTCTTTTAAATGCTGTAATAGACGAATATCATTTGACATCTTATGCGCACTTGCAGCAATACCAGCTAAGATATTTAATACTCTTGTATCAACCTTTCTTGAATATGTCTGACCTGATACCGGATGGCACTTCTCAAATCCCATCTTCTGTGCAATCTTGCCGTCAATCTGCTTAATCTTATCATGATCACCATTAAACAACTCTAAGAAGGAAGCCTGTGTACCTGTTGTACCCTTGCATCCTAACAACTTCATTGTAGAAAGTACATAATCGAGATCTTCTAAATCCATTACAAATTCATTTAACCAGAGGGTTGCTCTCTTACCAACTGTTGTTGGCTGTGCAGGCTGAAAATGTGTAAATGCAAGTGTCGGAAGTGCCTTATACTGATCAGCAAACTTTGATAATTCATCAATGACATTAACAAGTTTCTTACGAACAAGTTTTAATGCCTCTGTCATAATGATAATGTCTGTATTATCCCCTACATAACAAGATGTTGCACCAAGATGGATAATTCCTTTTGCTTTCGGGCACTGTAAGCCGTACGCATATACGTGTGACATAACATCGTGTCTTACTTCTTTTTCACGCTTTTTAGCATCTTCATAGTTAATCTCATCCTGATGTGCCTTCAATTCTTCAATCTGCTCATCTGTAATCGGAAGTCCTAATTCCTTCTCTGTCTCTGCCAATGCAATCCATAACTTTCTCCATGTCTTAAACTTCTTATCCGGTGAGAAAATATACTGCATTTCTTTACTTGCATATCTTTCTGCCAATGGTGTCTGATATCTGTCGTTCATTGTCAATCCGCCTTTCTTCTTATACACTTTTGGTTATAAAACAACTATTCTAAAAATTATATCATAACCGTTTTACTATTTCAAGATTCTGTATCCCCTTGTATTCAACCCGACCATATTTATTTTGCTGCAATCTGTGTCAGCACCCGAATTCCATATGCCCTGCTTCTGGTTATGATTCCATTACTATCTTTGATATCCACATACATGTGACGTGCTCCTGTGCCTGTCGCCGTCCAGATATATGTATTCTTCGCACTGTAATTACGCAATACCGTCCAGCTTTTTGTTGTTGGATTATAAAGTAAAAATCTATACGTATAACTGCCGCTTCCACTGCTCCCTGTTGCCGTTACCGTCACCGACTTTCCTGCATAAACAGTACTTTGCGAAGCTTTTACTGTAACCGCAGGCGCATTAACTACTCTGATTCCATATGGCCTGCTTCTGGTAATTACACCGTTACTGTCTTTAATATCTACATAAATATGGCGTGCTCCCAATCCTGTTGATTTCCATGTGTATGTATTTTTTACATTATAATCCTGTAATATTGCCCAATTCTTTGTAGCCGGATTATACAAAAGGAATCGATATGTATATCTGCCGCTGCCCTGACTTCCTGTTGCCGTAACTGTCACATTGTGTCCTGTCGCAACCGTATTTTGATTCGTTTTTACGGTAACTGTCGGCGCACTCACTACTTTGATTCCATATGCCTTACTTCTTGCTACTGTTCCTTTGCTGTCTTTTACATCTACATAAATGTGTCTGGCTCCCGTTCCCTGTGCCTTCCATGTATACACAGAATCCGCACGATAATCTCTCAACGTAGTCCACGTCTTATCTGCCGGGTTATACAAAAGAAACCGATATGTATATGTACCACTTCCATTTTGTGCAGTTGCCGTCATTTTAACAGAACCACCGGCCGTCATCTGCGATGCTGATCCTTTTAGGGTAACGGTAGGCATCTGAATTACTTTCACACCAAATGCTTTGCTTCTTTTTGTTGTTCCATTTGAATCGCGCACATCTACATAAATATGTCTTGCTCCTTCACCTGCTGCTTTCCATACATATGTAGATTCTTTTGAATATTCCTGTAATTCTGTCCAGCCTTTTGTAGACGGATTATAAAGCAGATAGCGGTAACTATATACTCCCGTTCCTCCATCTGCTGACGCTGTAACCGTTACATTTTTTCCTGCAGCAATACTTGTTGCATCTGCACGTATTCCTGCTGTTAATGGTTGAAATTCAACATTATTTGTAAATGCCTTAATTACTATGTTTCCACCGTATTTAATTCCATAATCCAGCCATTCTTTTCTGTAATTATCATAAAAGAAACTTTCATTTTCCTGTGCTTCTGCCGTGCATCCATACCAGGAATAATCCCTTGTATACTCCATTTTTAAGTACGCCTGTTTTTCTCTTTTGCCACTTTCATTATCCAACGCTACAACAACCGCATATTTACTGCCTGTTTTTAATAATACTTTTTCATTCAGTTTTACCGTATATGTACCTTCATATGTTGTCTGTCCCTGTTGTGTTGCTGCAAGCGTACCGCTAAACGGATCCGACGCATCTGTTAAATCTGTATATATCTGAATTGTATAATCTACATCCGTATCTCCGGAAACATTAAATTCAACTGCCTGAAGTTCTTCATTTCCACCTTGATTTGCCTTTACCGTAAATACATTTGCAGCTGTAATATCTTTATTCGAATATGCAGGAACTGATCTTTCTACAAAAGCACCATCATACTGATAATTATTATCATAATTATCTGCCATTTCCGCTTCTAATGCATATGCAGTTTTATACATTGTCTTATCATAATAAGAAAGATAAAAATATCCGTCCTGCCCAAACCGATTGCCCCAGCTGTTTCTTACAATCCATGCGCCATCGCCTTCCGGCTGTATATTAAAATTATCTTTCGAGAAATTGTCATCCCAACCAATAAATGTAACTGCATGATTGGTTCCATTTTCTTCCGGATAATAATACGCTGCCGTATCCGGGTTAAAATATTGACTGCTTCCTGTTACCGCATAATAAGAACGATATACTGCTCCATAATTTAAAATTGCTTTTTTGATATCGTCCCGACTACTTGCATTGATACTATAGAAATTCTGAACATGGGCATAATTATCAGAATATGCAAGTGTCGAATCTAATCCTTCTCCATTAATGAGCTGTACGTTTTGTTTGCTTAACTGCACCTGTTCTTCTGTTGTCAGTCCCTGCCAGTCAAGTAATGAATTGATTGCAATGGAAATATTTCCACCTCCGCCTGTAATCGTCTGACTCCCTAAATGTCTGTTGACATCTCCTTTTTTACCGCCCAGTGAATCCTCTACATTCCGATATGTAAAACCCGCTAACTGTGCCTCCGATAAATCAATATCTGTCGAAACCAACCCTTTCTTTATCAGATTGATTTCAATCAATGCTATTGTTGAAAATGCCCAGCACATATTATATGGATTCTGATTTCGTACTGCAGGCATCTGTGTATTTCGATAAGCGGCCGGCAATGTTGACGCAGCATCTGCCTGCAAATCGTCCAGAGAATATATTTGAGCCGACGGATGCAGACTTTGTGGCTGTTCATCCTCGTCTAATTCCAACTGTCCAAACATTTCAGATGCAACTTGTTCTTCACTTTCCTGATTCTGCTGCATATAATCCTGTAATTCGTCATTATATTCTGCAATCTCATACGTTGTCTCAGTGAATTCCCGTGCTGATACATTCCATATTGGTGTCATAATCATACCGGCTGTTAATACACCAGCAAGCACTTGTCTAAACTGTTGTAACCAAAATTTTCTCATTCTGTATTCCTTTCAAAATAATGTATTTCATCATGGACAAGCCTATTTCAAAATCCTATTCTTCATTATAAATTTTTATAAACAAAAAGTGATTTGTCATAAAGCAAAAACGGGGTGAAATATCATATACATTGCCGTATATAAATTTCCACCCCATCCTAGAATTTATATTGATTCTATTGATTGAAATATCATCTTCATTTAAAATTAATTAAATGCCTTACCAGTCAATAATTCAAATGCTTCCTTATACTTTGCAATTGTCTTATCAATGACATCATCCGGAAGCAAATAGTCACTGTCCGGATTGGCCTTTAACCAGTCTCTTACGAACTGCTTATCATAAGAAGGCTGTGACTTACCTGCTTCATATCCTTCTAATGGCCAGAATCTTGAGCTGTCCGGTGTAAGCATCTCGTCACCAATCACAACATTACCTTCTTCATCAAGACCAAATTCAAACTTTGTATCTGCAATAATTATTCCCTTGCTTAATGCATATTCTGCACACTTCTTATAAAGATTAATTGTACAATCTTTAATCTGTGTTGCATAATCTCTTCCCTTACCAGGATATAACTTTTCTAATACTTCAACACTCTGTTCAAATGAGATATTCTCATCATGGTCACCGAGTTCCGCCTTTGTACTTGGTGTATAAATTGGTTCCGGAAGCTTGTCTGATTCCTTTAATCCTTCCGGAAGTTCAATACCGCATACCTTACCGGTCTTTTTGTAGCTTTCCCAGCCGCTACCTGTAATATATCCGCGAACGATACATTCGATTGGAAGCATTTCAAGCTTCTTACACATCATACTGTTACCATCATACTTTTCATTCTGGAAAAATTCCGGCATATCCTTAACATCAACTGAAAGCATATGATTCTTTAAGATATCCTTTGTGTAATCGAACCAGAACTTAGACATCTGTGTTAAGATTGCACCCTTGTCTGTAATCTTGTTCTTTAAGATATGATCAAATGCTGATATTCTGTCTGTTGCAACAATAATCAGGCTGTCCCCGTTGTCATATACTTCTCTTACTTTTCCTTCCTTGAATGGCTTAAATTCCTGCATAATTTCTTTATCCTCCATTAATCTGTATCGTTATTTTGTATTCATCCTATCCGTATCTGAATGAATCTAACGTCATCTTATTTAGTATAGCATAAATATACAACATTGTGAATATATGAATTTGATTACTTAACCCATCTCTCCACGAATATCCTGCTTTGGCGGCTCAATTGGATAATTTCCGGTAAAGCATGCATCGCAAAATCCCGTCTGCCCACAAATCATTTCGCTCAACTGAGATGTTTCAAGATACCCCAACGAATCTGCACCGATCCTTTTGCAGATTTCATCAACACTATTTCCTGATGCAATCAACTGATCTTCTGATGGAATATCTGTTCCAAAATAACATGGATGCAAAAATGCCGGTGAACTGATTCTTACATGTACTTCTGTTGCTCCGGCATTCTTTAATAACGATACAATTCGCGCACTCGTCGTACCTCTTACAATCGAATCATCAATCATAATCACACGTTTGCCTGCAACCGCTTCTTTTAAGACATTCAATTTTACCTTGACGCTCGATTCTCTTTGTGCCTGCTTCGGCTTAATAAATGTTCTTCCAACATAATTATTCTTAATAAATGCATTGCCGTAAGGAATTCCTGATTCCATAGAATATCCGAGTGCCGCTGCATTTCCCGACTCTGGAACCCCTACTACTAAGTCTGCTTCAACAGGATGTGTCTTTGCTAAGATACGTCCTGCATTTACTCTGGATTCATACACACCCATTCCGTCAATCTTACTATCCGGTCTTGCAAAATAAATATATTCAAATATACATCTGGCCGTATTCGACTGTGCCATCGACATATCAGACTGAATTCCATCCTTCGTAATCGTTACAATTTCACCTGGAAGTACGTCTCTCACAAATTCTGCACCGATGGTATCAAGTGCACATGTTTCAGATGAAAGATAATATGTATTGTCTCTCTTTCCAATACATAACGGCTTAAATCCAAACGGATCTCTTGCTCCAATTAACTTTCTCGGGCTCATTACAATCAAAGAATATGCACCTTTTATTTTCTTCATTGCACCACGTACCGCTTCTTCTACCGTTCCCACTTTCAAACGCTCTCTTGCAATCAAATAAGCAATAACTTCTGAATCAATCGTTGTCTGGAAAATCGCTCCCGTATAAGATAATTCTTCTCTAAGTTCAAGTGCATTAAGTAAATTTCCATTGTGTGCCATACCAAGCGTGCCTTTGACATAATTTAATACCAAAGGCTGTGCATTTTCTCTGGTACTGCTGCCTGCTGTCGAATAACGCACATGACCGACTCCAATATTGCCCTTCAGACTTTCAAGTTTTTCTGCATCAAAAACTTCATTTACAAGCCCCATATCCTTGTAAGACAACACTTTCCCCTTCGGACCTTGTGTATCACTCACTGCAATACCACAGCTTTCCTGTCCTCTGTGCTGCAGCGCAAACAGCCCATAATAGATTGTTGATGCTACATCTTTTCCATCAAAGTCATATGCGCCAAAGACACCACATTCTTCATGAATAGCATCTTCAACTTCTCCTGTGTGTTCCGGATTCTTTGCCATTTTCTTTCCTCGATTCTGTCTGACGGCTTTATTGTATTATGTATACAATAAAACGCATCATAACCTGTTGATTTTCAATTGTTCATTCTGTCAGATGTACTTTTTCTTCACGAAAGCAAAAATACACAAGCATTATATAACAGCATTTTTTCAAAATCAATACTTGCTGTTTGTCTTGCCTGTGTATCTTAAATCTTTAATCTAAAAGGGGAAATATCTCCTTCTACCCGGGTTTCTTTTCTTTATTTTCTTAATGTAAATTCAACAAATGTACACTCTGCCGCTTATATTTTACGCTCGCGCGTACCCCCCCGAACAGATCATACGTTCGAATTCTTCTGTCGGCATTGGCTTATAATAATAGAATCCCTGACAGTCTTCATATCCAATTTTCAATATCAAATCGCGCTGCTCTTTGTTTTCAACACCCTCCACGATTACATCCATATCTAACAACTTTGCCATATGATAAATGGACTCCATAATATGAATTCCTTTTTCATTCATGTTAGACATTAAAAATCTCTGATCAATTTTAATTACATCAATCTCTGCAGTCTGCAGCATATTAAATGACGAGAAGCCACTTCCAAAATCATCCATTAAAACTCGAAATCCCAACTTACGCAATCGACTCAGTTCTTTGTTGAGCTTTTCGGTATTTTCCTCAAATGCACTCTCCGTAATTTCTATTTCAAGCCACTGTGGGTTCAGTTGATATTTCTGCATCAAATATTCAAAATAATCTGCAACATTCATGAAATGGACATCCACTCTTGATACATTAACAGATACCGGAAGCGGTTCCTGACCACGGTCAGCCGTCTTTCGCAGCCATATACAGACTTCTTCCCATATATATCGATCAACTGCAACAACGTATCCGTTCTTCTCCATCGGTTCAATAAAATCCTCCGGCGGAACAATTCTGCCGTTGTGTTTCCAACGCACCAACGCCTCTGAACCAATAACGTTTCCTGTACGCATTTCAACTTTTGGCTGTACATAAAAGAAAAATTCCTTATCCTTAAGACTTTGTGAAACATTCATCAATAAAATCTGCGTATCTCTTAACTTCTGATATTTTAACGCATCATAAATATTAACATGTTCCATAAATTTCCCACGGATATCCGATAATGCCAGCAGTGCATGATCGTACCGGTCTGATTCTAGCTCCTGCAAATCCTCACTGATATGAATTCCTAATGCAGGCGCAAAGCCTTCTGCATATTC
The DNA here is from genome assembly GCA_002394205.1 of Lachnospira sp. UBA4346. Classification (GTDB taxonomy): domain Bacteria; phylum Bacillota; class Clostridia; order Lachnospirales; family Lachnospiraceae; genus Lachnospira. The sequence goes on from DGTC01000024.1 coordinate 36,558, forward strand.
CGTATACGCAATTTCTTTCTCTATTTCTTTACAAATTTCATCCTCCGACACTTCATCTGCAAAAAATACGACGCAGAATTCATCACTTCCCATATAATTGGTTCTTCCACCATAATTGTCTACAAAACGAACCACCGAAGCATAACATTTTTCAAATATTCATCTCCTGCATCTCTGCCAAAAATATCATTATAGAGTTTAAAATTATTAATATCACATGCAACGGTAACAATATGTTTTGGCTGTACTTGCTTGACCCATTCATCAATCATCTGAAAGAAATTTTTCTCTTGTTCAAACAATGACACGGCACTGGTATGTAAAAAACTGCTCCGTTCTAATTTTCTTTCTTCTTCCGTTAATAAACCTGTCATACAAATTAACACAGGCTCGTCCCCTGCATCATCAAATAAAATCACCTGTATTCGAATATAAAGATATTCTTCTTTATCCGACTTAATCCGAAACACCTGTGAAATCCGCTTATTTGCATAAGGTCTGGTTAATTCCTGCATCAGGTGATTTACATCCCAGAACTCCTTGTATTTGTGTCTCTCTTCTATATGAATCAGGTGATCAATCATATTCTGTACAACGTCGTAGAAATCTCCTTCGGGATATGCTCCTTGAATATAATTACTGTATAACATTTTATAATAATTAGACATTGGGTGAATTTCTATCATTTCGTTAAATCCGAAACGTGATGATCTCATTTTTGTATTTTGCATCTTTCCTTTATCTGTCGTTATATTTTTGACACTCAATTTATTTCTCCTTATCTGAATAAATAGCCTCGCTGTTGTCCTGTTTTAAATTGATTTTATATCGATTGCGTCCGGATAATTTTGCCATATACAACGCATAATCTGTTCTCTTCATCACATCATTGTAGAATTCGTCTGTTTCTTCAAAAACAGTAAATCCAATTGAGGATGTCATCGTAATTAGTTCTGTTCCTGTGTCAATTTCTATGGACTGAATTTTTTCAATTAATTCTTTTCCTAATGTGTTTACATTTTCTATGCCGTAATTAGGCAAAATGACAACAAACTCATCTCCACCCCATCGTATAATGGTTCCCTGCGACTTAATAACATGCGAAATTGCAACAACAAATTCCTGCAATGCATGATCACCTGCTTCATGTCCATATGTATCATTAATCTTTTTAAAATAATCAATATCTAACATTGCAACAACTGCGCTTCCATTTCCATGTCTGCACTCATCACAATACCTAGACAACAGCCACTCTCCATACCGTCTAGAGCCTGCTCCTGTCAAATAATCCGCATTTAATTCAGATATCAGTTCTTTTGCTTTTGAATCATACTGTTTTCTTCTATAAGCCAATACCAATACAAATCCTAATACAACTGCCAGTTCCATAAGAATAATACCTAAAAACAGCAATTTTCTAGTCTTCGACTGCATCTGATTCACATAATTGTCAACTTCTTCTAAGTCAACGCCCATGCAAATAATCCAATTATAATCTGCATACAGCTTTGCAAATGTAAGTTTTGTAACCTGCCTGTCAGAATCTATTTTTTGAAATTGATAAACCTGATAGATTTCCCCTTCTTTTTTTATTCCTTCTAACTCTACCAGATACGGCTTATTTCCAACCGAATCCTCTTCATTCGTTGACAGCATCATTCCTTCTGTATCTTTTAGATTTGCATGAATAATACGAATTCCATAATCATCTCCACCGTCATAATTAAGAACCTTATTAATCCATATATAAGAAGCGTCATTATATTCTGATGCATATATCCAGTTACGCACATCATTTTCCAGCATTTCTTCTATCTGTTCCTCTGAAAAGCCTTCATTTGCATCACGTAAAATTTCCTGACGCTCATCTAAATTAATAATAATATTATCTACAACATCTTCTAAATGTTTCTTTTTTATGTCTAATATTGAATCATATGCATACTGTGAAAAACGACGAACCAGCCAATGATATTCAAGGATAATTGCTGCAAAGACCGCTATAATAATCAACATCAAATGAATCACATGTTTTTTTCGTATCCAAAAGCATTGTATTTTCTGTGCCATGCCAATATCCCCTCCCTGTACTTTCTTTTCTATCGTTGTATTTCTATTTATTTAACATACTATATTACTAATTAGCAGTCAATTTTCCTGCTCTTTTTTTATAAAAAGTTTATCTTCCCATTATGTTTTTTTCAATTTCATCGCTTTTTATCCTATTTTCTGCAAATACCTGTATATTATATATCTTATAAAAAGGCTCCATCTTATACATGATTATCCGTATAAAATGAAGCCTTCCTGCTCTAGTCAAATTGTTATATTTTAGACGAATTGGGTACGTTCCATCTGTACACCATCTCCTGTAATTTTCTGAGCTACATCTGCCTGAAAATAAGAATCTTCGACAGTAATATGGCAAATGGTATCTTCTCTGCCGGCAATCGGTTCTACCTTAATCGCACAGCCTGCGCCTATACAATTGATATTCTGAAAATGAATCTTCTGGAAATGTGGTACGTCTGCTTCGTCTGTCTGTGCAATCGTTTCATTTCTATTTAAAGAATTCAGCACATAAGACATAGTAAGAATAATTGCTTCTTGCTTAATATTCATCATCTGAATATTCTCAACAAAAATATCTTCTACGACACCACCTCTGCCGAGTGCACTCTTCATACGCACCCCGACATCTGTTCCAAGAAATGTACAATTCTCAACCAATACATGTCGAACGCCACGTGACATCTCACTGCCGATTACAAACCCTCCATGTCCTTCATTGACAATACAGTCATGGATGTATACATTTTCACACGGTCCTTCAAATGCTCTGGCTTCTGCATTCTTACCGGATTTTAAACAAATGGCATCATCGCCTGTCTCAAATACACAGTCGTGAATATGAACGCCATTGCAAGATTCTACATCAATACCATCTCCATTTTGTGCATAATATGGATTGTTGACATGAACCCCTCGAACCGTCAGATTCTGACAGAAAAATGGATGAATATTCCATGCTGGTGAATTCATAAAGGTTGCGCCTTCTAGCAATACCTTATTACAGTGCTTTAAACTTACCATAACCGGACGGTAGAAATCGTAAAATGCTTCTGCACGCTTTAATGCATTTTCTTCATCTTTTTGGATATTCTTCTCATTTCCAAGATATGCAGATTCTGTTGGAAGCCAAATGCCGCCTTCCTTTGTCTCAATAATATAGGTACTCTTTTTCTTGAGTGCTTCCCACTGACGCTCCGTCAATTTAAACTGCTTAATCGGTCGCCACAAATCGCCGCTTCCGTCAATGACACCATCCCCACAAATGGCAATATTTTCTACGTGCTCTGCTGAAATTGGCGATACCGTACGAATACATTCCTGTCCTTCATAATTTGTTAAAATCAATGGATATTCTTCCATATTTTTGGAAAATTTGAGCACTGCCTGCTTCTCTAAATATAAGCGAACATTACTTTTCAATGTAATTGGTCCGGTTATCCACATTCCTGCTTCAATACGCACCGTTCCTCCACCAAGTTCAGAGATATGTGCAATTGCTTTGTTGATTGCTGCTGCATTTGCCTTCGAATCTGCTAATGCACTGCAATTTTTCTTTGCACCAAATTCTGCTATCGTCACTGTTCTGTCTGCAAACTGCGGCACTTCTATGTTAAAATTTTCACGATTCATATCGTTCCTCCTACGCTTCTCATTTCAAAAATTTTATGCCTTTCCATATTTTCTTTAACATCTGAAATAAACATAAATACAATTTTATTTAATTGTATCATTCTATCTGATTGGTGGCAATAGAACAACGTGTCATTTGCATATCCTTTCTAATCACTCAAAAAGCTGGCATTCTGCAACACCTGCAAAATACCAGCTTCCCATTCTTCTTTAGGATGTCTATCCTCTTCTATTCTGAAAGCAATTCCTGTAATAACTTATTTACCATGCCCGGATTTGCCTTGCCCTGCATCGCTTTCATAGTCTGACCAACTAAGAAGCCGATTGCCTGCTTCTTACCGCCCTTATAATCTGCAACCGACTGTGGGTTATCTGCGATAACCTTCTCAACCGTTGCCTTTAAGGCACCTTCATCATTGACCTGCTTCAAGCCATTCTCTTCAATATACTTGTCAGGATCAATATCTTCATCAAATACCTTTGCAAATACTTCCTTTGCAACAGAGTTATTGATTGCACCATCTTCTACAAGCTGAATGAGCTTTGCAAGGTTCTCTGGTGAGAATGAAATATCCGCTGCATCCATTTCTTTTTCTTTTAACAGACGCATAACTTCACCCATAATCCAGTTAGAAACCTTCTTTGGCTGATTGCAGATAGCTGTTGTTGCTTCAAAGAGGTCTGCTAACTTCTTTGAATCTGTAATGATATTAATATCATACTCCGGAAGTCCGAATTCTTCCTTATATCTAGCCATCTTCTCTGTCTTAAATTCTGGCTGTGCTGAACGGATTCTTTCTAACCATTCATCACTGATATGGATTGGAACAAGATCCGGATCTGGGAAATAACGATAATCCTGTGCATCTTCCTTAGAACGCATTGCATAAGAATATTCCTTATTATCATCCCATCTTCTTGTTTCCTGAACAACCTGCTCGCCTGCTTCTAACAAGTCAATCTGTCTTGCAATTTCATTTTCAATACATCTTGAAATCGCACTAAATGAATTCAAGTTCTTTGTCTCTGTTCTTGTACCGAATTCTGTTGCACCAACTTCACGTACAGACAAGTTGACATCAGCACGCATCGAACCTTCCTGCAGCTTACAATCTGATACACCAAGATACTGCACAATCAGTCTTAACTTATCAAGGTAAGCGATAACTTCCTCAGCACTGCGCATATCTGGTTCTGATACAATCTCAATCAAAGGCACACCCGAACGATTATAATCTACCAAAGACACATCTTCCCAATCATCATGAACGAGTTTACCAGCATCTTCTTCCATATGAATCTCATGGATACGAATTGGCTTTACTGTTCCATCTTCTAATGTAATATCTACATGTCCATCACGGCAGATTGGAAGATATAACTGTGAAATCTGATAATTCTGTGCATTATCCGGATAGAAATAGTTCTTTCTATCAAACTTACAATTCTGTGTAATGGTACAGTTCGTTGCAAGACCTACTGCTGCTGCATATTCTACAACCTGCTTATTGAGTACCGGAAGAGAACCCGGCATACCTGTACATACGGGACAAGTGTGTGTATTTGGCGCACCACCAAAAGCTGTTGAACAGCCGCAGAAAATCTTTGTCTTTGTTGCAAGTTCTACGTGTACTTCCAAACCTATGACTGTTTCATACTGTTTTGCCATATTACTCTACCTGTCCTTTCTGTGCCTGCTCTAATGCATAACCAGCACGAATTAACTTCTTTTCTTCAAAGCAGTCACCAATCAACTGAACGCCAATTGGAAGTCCTGCATTGTCTGTGCCAACCGGTACAGATAATCCCGGAAGTCCTGCGAGATTTAATGAAATTGTATAAATATCTGATAAATACATCTTAATTGGATCTGATAAAGACGCTCCAAGTTTTGGTGCCGTTGTCGGTGCAACCGGTCCTAAAATGATGTCGTATTTTGCAAATGCTTCATCAAACGCCTTCTTAATCAAAGCCTTTACGCGAAGTGCCTTTAAGTAATATGCATCATAATAACCTGAACTTAATACGAAAGAACCAAGCATAATTCTTCTCTTCACTTCCGGACCAAAACCTTCCGAACGCGTCTTCTTATACATATCATGCAATCCTTCAAATTCCTTTGCACGATAGCCATATTTTACACCATCAAAACGCTCTAAATTCGAGCTGGCTTCTGCTGCTGCAATTGTATAATATGTTGGAATCGCATATTCTACAAGGCTCAAATCGAATTCCTCAACGATAGCACCCTTTGCTTCTAACTGCTTCGCTGCATTTAAGACTGCTTCCTTAACTTCCGGTTCAAGACCTTCTCTGAAATAATCTCTTGGAATACCAATCTTTAAGCCCTTCACATCATCTACCAATGCGGATGTAAAATCTGTATCTTTCCGTTCAATTGATGTAGAATCCTTCTTATCATAAGAAGAAATAATCTCCATAATTGTTGCACAGTCTGTAACATCCTTACATAATGGTCCAATCTGATCTAGGGAAGAACCATAAGCAATCAAACCATATCTTGATACCGTTCCGTAAGTTGGCTTCATACCAACAACGCCGCAATAAGATGCCGGCTGTCTAATCGAACCACCTGTATCAGAACCTAATGCAAAGAAACATTCATTGGCTGCAACGGCTGCTGCAGAGCCACCTGATGAACCACCCGGTACATGTTCCGGATTACGAGGATTCTTTGTCACGCCATATGCTGATGTCTCTGTTGTAGAACCCATTGCAAATTCATCCATATTTGTCTTACCAATCATCACTGCTCCAGCCTTCTCTAACTGAACGACTGCTTCTGATGAGTATGTTGGAATGAAATTCTCTAAAATCTTAGAAGAACAAGTTGTCAGTGTTCCCTTGGTACAGAGATTATCCTTAATTGCAACCGGAACACCGGCAAGTGGGCCGGTAAGTGTTCCTGCTGCAATGGCTTCATCTGCTGCTTTTGCACGTGCTAAGGCAGCTTCTGCATCGATGGTTACATAACAATGATATTCCTGTTCTGTCTTTTCAATCTGGGCAAGCACTGCCTGCATTGCCTCAACTGCTGTTGTTTCGCCTTTGGCAATTGCCTTACCAAGCCCAACAGCTGTATAATCTAACACATTCATTGTATACGTCCTTTCTATTTAATCCACTGTCTTTGGTACAACAAATGCTGAATCCTTTTCTTCCGGAGCATTCTTTAAAATGTTCTCGCTGTCATCACCATTTGTTACGACATCTTCTCTCATTACATTTGACACTGGAAATACGTGTGACATTGGCTCAATCCCTGTTGTATCTAATTCACTGAGCTTATCAATATGATCTAACATACGTGCCATATCATTTTGGGCAGCTTCTTTTTCTTCCTCAGATAACTCTAACTTTGCCAAAATGCCAACGTATTCGATTGTTTCATCACTAATTACATTTGCCATAGAGGTCACCGCCTTAATCTCTTACTTTGATATGAACTTCACGAAGCTGCTGCTCTGTAACTTCGTTTGGTGCGCCACACATCAAATCCTGTGCAGTACCGCTCATTGGGAATGCGATTACTTCACGGATATTTTCTTCGTTGCGCAATAACATAATCATACGGTCAACACCAGGAGCCATACCTGCATGTGGTGGAGCACCGAACTGGAATGCATTGTATAATGCGCCAAACTTCTCTTTTAATACTTCTTCATCATATCCTGCAATCTCAAATGCCTTTACCATAACCTTCATATCATGATTACGAACAGCACCTGATGATAATTCAATACCATTACATACAATATCATACTGGTAAGCAAGAATATCCAATGGGTCCTTTGTATTTAATGCTTCTAAACCGCCCTGTGGCATAGAGAATGGGTTGTGTGTGAAACCAACCTGCTTTGTTTCCGGATCCTTTTCAAACATTGGGAAGTCATTGACATAACAGAAACGATATGCGTTCTTTTCTAATAAATCTAACTTCTCACCAAGTTCGTTACGAATCATACCTGCATAGTATGCTGCACGGTCTTCTCTATCAGCCATAAAGAAAATGGTATCGCCTGCTTCTAACTTTGCAAGTTCTAAGAATTCCTTCTTCATTTCTTCCGGAATAAACTTATCGATTGGTCCCTTGTATGATAAATCTTCTAATACTTCAAGATAACCAAGTCCACCCATACCGATTCCTGTTGCGAACTTTAATAACTTCTCATGGAAGCCCTTAGACATCTTATTGTGTACTTTGATTGCTCGAATTGTCTTACCGATGAATGGCTTAAATGTACATCTCTGGAAGAATTCTGTTACATCAATGATACGAAGTGGGTTACGAAGGTCTGGCTTATCTGAACCAAACTCTAACATTGCCTGCTTGTAGCTGATGATTGGATATGGAGCTTTTGTTACTTCAAAGCCTTCTGGTGCAAACTTCTCAAATGTTGCTGTCAATACTTCTTCACCTACACGGAATACGTCTTCCTGTGTTGCGAAGCTCATTTCAAAGTCTAACTGATAAAATTCTCCTGGTGAACGGTCAGCTCTTGCATCTTCATCTCTAAAACATGGTGCAATCTGGAAATACTTATCAATTCCAGATACCATAAGAAGCTGCTTATACTGCTGTGGAGCCTGTGGAAGTGCGTAGAACTTACCCTTATATTTTCTTGATGGTACAATATAATCTCTTGCGCCTTCTGGTGATGAAGCACAAAGAATTGGTGTCTGAATTTCTGTGAATCCCATCTCTGACATCTTCTGACGTAAGAATGTGATAACCTGTGAACGGAATAAAATGTTATCCTTCACCTTTTCGTTACGAAGGTCTAAGTAACGATACTTCAAACGTACATCTTCACGTACTTCCTTAGATGTCATTACTTCAAATGGAAGCTGCTGATATACTTCACCCAATACCTGAATTGTCTTTGCTTCTAATTCGATTGTTCCTGATGGAATCTTAGGATTGTATGTCTCTTCATCTCTCTTTTCTACAAGACCTTCGATTGCAATACATTCTTCCTTCTTGATTCCTTCTAATAATTCCGGTGTACGGATTACAATCTGTAATACACCATACATATCTCTTAAATCGATGAATGAAACACCACCATGATCACGGATATTTTCAACCCATCCTGCTACTTTTAATTCTTTGCCGATGTCATTTTCACTAACCTGATTCAATGTGACATCTCTGTACATATTTCCAACGTTTGTCATGGAAAATCTCCTTTCAATTGTTCTCATACCATAAAGCAAGAATGAATGTGCCTTAGCGCATCCTGCGGAGCATTTTTATATGATACGAACGAAACTTTCTATCATATAAAAAACCCCGGAACGAAAAACGTTCCGGGGCGAATAATCTATTATCCGCGGTACCACCCGCATTTTAGGAATCTACTCCTATCAAATGGTATATTCTGCCACTCAATACCTGATGTATCTTTCCTACTCTTTCACTTAACGCGTGTCACGAAACTGCCTACTACGATTTCAACAGTTCAGCTCTGGAGTGTTCCGCTCACCAATTCCCTGTATGTGCTCTCAGTCGCTGGCTACATCTTCCTGTCAGGTTCCATGATAAGAAGTCTCCTTCTCTGCCTTTGTATGATTTACCTAGTTATCTGTATCTTATCATAGGATTCTGCAAAACTCAAGTCTTTTATTCTATAAAAATATCTAATTTTTATGTACTTTTTTGTTACCACTCTATAACGAAGGCGTAACAATCACTTACGCTTCTTGCTTTTGCTTTGCCGGTGGCATCGTCTGTTCTTCATAGAGCATCTTGCCATCAATGAGTGCCTTAAACATGCACAATACCATAACTGGCATATATGCAACAAACTGAATCGCCTGTCCCTGTGTTAAGCCTTTCTCAATATACTGATAAATGATGTAGCAATAGCTGTCAGCAAATCTGGACGTTCCAAATAACAACAGTGCAATAACCAGACAAATATTCATAATAATTCCAGCCTTGCCAAGAATGGATGCTTCCACAAATGCAACTCCAATTGCAGGTAATGTCGTAATCTGTGCCTGCGGAACAAGCAATGCAATATTGCAGTAAATAAATACAGGCAATACATATAAAATAAATGAATATAACACTGCTCTGCGATTCGCATGCATATACTTAATCTTCTTCATAATACCAAGGACGGACAAGATAAGTCCCACCGGAAATACAACAATACACAACAGCGATTTTACAATATCCACAAACTTCATATGATTGTTAATGTAACTGCCCCAAATTTTGATAAATGCAACTGCTGCTAACAAGCCTAACAGAATTAAGCCTGCCATTGGAAAACTGAGCAAAATAAATGGATAAATCATTAACAATCTACGAATCAGCTTCATATAAGGGAATGGATTTTTGCGCTTTCTGCGTACCGTTGCCTTAAACTTCTTCACTTCTTCTTTCTGCTCTGTGAAAAATGTCGTGTGATTAATCACCAATGGAGGGATTTCTTCCTCTGGCTCTTGTGCCGCTTCTTCCTTTTCTTCACTCACAGATGCAGATTGTTCCTGTGCATCATTTTTTTCAAATGCTTGTGTCTGTATATCTTGCGAATTCTCTGCGAAATCTGTATCAACGGACTGTTCTTGTGCTTCCTGCGATGTATATTCTGTTGTATTTTCTGATACAGAATCCTGCTGTGATGCAGCTACCAACGAATCCACGTCTGTCATAGCTACATCTGGCTGTGTATTATTATTCTCTGCAAAAACACTCTCAGCGATTGACGCTTCTCGCTGCGCATCTTCTAAAACTTCCTGTGGAATGTTCCCTTCTACTCCCTGCGCTGCTTCAGATTCCGTATCGAACTGATTCTCATCTTCTTCAAATTCATTTTCTAATTCCGATGTCTGATTCTGGCTTTCTAACAGTTCTCCAAGCTGCTGCATCTGTTCTGCCGCAAGCTGTGGTGTCAACGTATCTACCTCATAATCATCATCCTCTGATAATTCTTGTGCGGCTTCCTCTGCAAACATTGCTGCCATTTCATTGCCATCTGCAAATTCTGCTGCATGTTCATCCTCTATTGGCTGCTGCAACGATTCTTGTATCCTGTCTTGTTCCTGCACAGAATCTTCTGCATCATCCTGTGATTCAGCTGCTTCTGCTACAGCATTGTCCTGCGTATTGTATACAAACGCTTCTACCGGTCGGTCATTGTCCTTGCTATTTTCCGCTAAGACTTCCATAAACTCCGTTCCAACAATCGAGCGGAACATTTCCGGATGCTGTGCAAAGCCTTCATATAACTGCATTGCAACATGCGGATCCGTAATATCCACATTACTAAGAATCTTTTCAATTCGTTCCTGTTCAATCAGTGCACGCTCATATTCTTCGCTGGATGAAAAATCCTCAATATTAAGCGGTACATTTCTAAAATATGCCATATTTCCCTCTATCCTTTGTGGTGGTGTGCTTTACGCAGGGTAAACGAGACGCTCTTTTACCGGATTGTCTAACACTTCCTCTTTGTACTTTTTCATATAAATCTTCGCGAGCTTCAAATTATTATCAAGATAATTGCCGCAATCACGCGGTGAATATCCCGGAATCTCTCCCTCATAATTCAATACATAATCTGCTGCTTCCCGCAAAACATCAATAATATCTTCTGACTGTAAATCCCCTGCAAAGATTACATAAAATCCTGTACGACATCCCATTGGTCCAAAATAAATTGTCTTATCTGCCCATGTCGCATGATTTCTTAAAAATGTAGCCACAAGATGTTCAATCGTATGAATTCCCGGATTGTCCATCGGCGGCTCTTCATTCGGTCTTGTGAACCGTAAGTCAAATGTCGTAAGTACCTGATCGCCCAAATAATCCTTACGTGATACATAAATACCTGTCAGCAAATCCAAATGATTCACTGTAAAACTTGCAATTTTATTCATCATTAATCTCCATTCTGAAATATTCCATCTAGCACCGCTGCATCCAAATGTTTATCATCTGCATTTGGCAACGAAATCCGTGGATAATACTTCTTCTAACTTATTATTCTATATCAGTTACGCTATTCTTGCTGCTTATTTTTATTACATTCCTGTAATCGTTAAATGCATATACACTATGGACGCAATGCCGCTTCTAACATCTTAAATTCATCTGCAAATATGCAGTTGCGAATGGTTCCATTCCACACCTGCCCCCTACATTCATCAAAATCCATCCACTTAACAGATTCGACTTCTTCTTCCTGCAAATGAAATGCTTCTTCCGGCAAATCTGTTTCATAGATATAAACTGCACTTATTTCATGGTTAATAAATGGCTGACCATAAAACTCTGCCTCCATCTTTCCATCATGAAACCCAATAAACCGTAACTGCTCCGGCTCTGCCACAACACCTAATTCTTCCTGTAATTCCCGCAATGCAGCTTCTAAATAGTCTTCTCCTGCCGGAATATGCCCTGCTGCTGAAATATCATAACATCCGGCATAGGCATCTTTGCCTGCCGCACGCTTCTGTAACAAAATATCAAATGTCTTTTCGCCCGTTCTTCGCACCAGCCATACATGGGAAGTTCCATGAATATCCCCATCACGGTGCACCTGTGTTCTGTCCTTTACTTCTCCTGTAATCGCACCATCTTTGGTTCGGATATCTAACTGTTCCATCATTTCACCACCTTTATTACTACTTGTGCATAAGCGGACACATTTACCATTCTACACCTTTTTCTACAAAAACGAAACCTTTCTGACAAAATTCGTTTTATAATTTATATAAAATCATTGTGTTATTGCCTGCATCAAAGATAAATAACATTTTCAAAATAGGTTCTAAATCGTTATATTTATTTTAAAAATACGAGCATGCGGTTCTCATCTAATGGTGTAATTTTTAACGGCTTAATTCCATAGATAAACTTTGACAGCGTAGAATATCCATATTCTTTTACCTTAAAATTCGGATATCTTGAGTGAATCTTCTGTCCTAACGCTCCCAACTCCAGACCATTTTTGCCTGCCTGTGTGACACATTCGATTGCAAATGTAACCACCTGCTTCTTAATACTGTTATCTTCCCGTACTCCTACAATAACAGTATTATTGACTTTTCGCAAATCAAAACTTTCTATCTCCTCTAAAAATGTAGACAAAGAACTATATCCATAATTACGCACATCAAAGTCTGAATACTTCTTTTGCAGGCGACTTCCAATCTCACCTAATCCTGTCTGACGGCCCTTATTTTCATTTTCCATAATAATCTCAATAATCGCATTCTCAACAGTTGTCTGATTTAGGACATTTTTTACTTTGGCTTTCTTTGGCTTTACATCTTCAACTTCCTGTGTCTGCTCTAAGAGAAGTTCTAAATCTGTAAATACACTGCAGGCTGCACGGAACGAACGTGGTGTCTTATTTTCTCCCATTCCGATAACTTCCATTCCCGATTCCTTCAAACGGCTGACAAGACGCGTAAAATCGCCATCACTTGACACGATACAGAATCCATCTACATTATTTGTATATAAAATATCCATCGCATCAATAATCAATGTGGAATCGGTTGCATTCTTTCCAACGGTGTTACGGAACTGCTGAATCGGTGTAATGGAATTTTCCATCAATTCTTTCTTCCATTTGCCAGCTTGTGGTGCTGTCCAATCTCCGTAAATTCTTTTATAAGTCACAACTCCATATTTTGTCATTTCATCTAAAATACTGCCGATATATTTCGATGATATATTATCCGCATCAATTAATACGGCATATCGTTTATCTTCCATAATTATTGTTTTCCTTTCCTACATCTGATGACGCACAATCTTGTATTCGTTGTCGTATACAAAATACGGACATTCTCTCCTGCCGCTTGTGATAAAGCGACCATAATCATCTTCGTCCATCTCTACATCGCAGACATAACCTTCACAATCTTCATCGTATATGTAATTACTGCAATATTCACAACTTGTCTGGTCTGACATACCTCGTTCCTTTCTTCGTATTTGTTCATGAAAGTATATCATATATTTCTTTCTGGATTTTCAATACGATTATTTTATTCTTCTCTTTGTTTCATCTGTTCAATGATAAATCGTTACGGTGCTTCGTTTCTGATATGCATTATTGCATTTATTATTTCTTTTATCTATCATTACTTTGTATTATTTCTTTAATTTCTTTCGGTAATCAGAAATATTCATATTCTGCAGCTGTTCTAATTTATCTTTATAAGACTTGAGTGCTTCTGTCAATGGCTGCACCGTACCAAATATAAAGATAAATTTGCTCTTTTGCGTCTCCAGCTTAATATTCTGTGCAAGTTCGGATTTGAATTCGTCGTAACGAACGACAATATCGTTCTCTTTGGCATATTTCTTGACCTTATCAACCACATTAAATGAATAACATACATCAATCACAAACACACCGTAAAAGAAGCCGATAACAAATGAGAACGCTAAATTATCAGACAACCATGACAATGCTTCTAATATATATGGATGCACCAGAAAATAATATGCACCGCCTAACAATGCCCATGCAAGCGAAAACTTTGGACAAATAATTCCTTTAATATTGCCCCATTCCTCTGAATAATCCCATAATTTCACCTTTAAATGACGAATAAAAATCTCACCTGTAATATACTCAATCAGCGTCATCGCAACTGCCATTCCTACAAAAACTACTATCTTTTGTGCAATTCCATGAATGGGAAGCGTATCTTCTAAACTTGCCATAATATACAATGCCGCAAGACCTGTTCCATATAACGGTAAATATGGTCCGATTAAAAATCCCGGATTAATCCATCTTCTCTCCGGATTGTTCTTTGAAATAAACCGGCGGAAAAATAATTCCAGACACCAGCCTAAAATACAGCCTATAAAAAATAAAAATGCTAATTTTAATATTATCCCCATGATACTTCCTTTCTTTCTGTCACTTCATTCTTGCCCTATAATTTATTCATCCAAATCTTTATAATAATATATATCTTTGACTGCATCCGTAAAATCTACAATTTCCTGTATAAATTGTTCTCCATAACGGTTGTATTTATTCTCACCCACACCGGTTACTTCTAGCATCTCATCCTTCGTAAATGGCAGCTTCACACACATATCAACCAATGTCTTATCTGAGAAAATAATATATGGCGGAAGATTCTCTTCTCTCGCCAGTTCCATACGGCGTGCACGCAGCTTATCAAAGAGTGCAAGACCTTTTGCATTGAGAATCTCTGCTTTTCCATTCTTTTTCTTGCGAATCTTCGTGCTTTTTGCTTCTTCCTTGCGCTCAGACCATTTGCACGTAATCGTCACATCCCCTGTTAAAATCTCTTCACATTCCGGCGTCAGCTTAATAATCCGATAAATGTCATTCGTCTCCGTTAAGTATCCCTGCAACAATAATTCTTCCACAATATTTTTTAACATTGCCTCACGAATTTCTTTGCGAATCCCGAAGCACTTCCAACGGTCCACACGGTACGAACGCAGCCTTGCTGTATTACTGCCCCGCAGTGCGCCAATAATGACATTCATACCGTATCGTTCATTGCTCTCTGTGATACATTTGATAATATCTTCACAAATGTCTGTGACATCCTTCTCTTCATAAACAGTATTACAGTTGGCACAATTGCCGCAGTCGTGCTTATTCGTATACTCTCCAAAATAATTCAGCATATATTCCCGCAAACAATTCTTCGTTGCACAATAGAAACGCATTTTATTCAGACGTTTGATGTCATTTTCTTTCACGAGTTCTAATTCTTCCTCTGTAAATTCTGAATTCTCCCCCTTGTTTTCAATTAAAAATTCCGCAATCATCACATCCTGCGGCGAATAAAACAAAATACATTCCGACGGCTCTCCGTCTCGTCCGGCACGTCCTGCCTCCTGATAGTAGTTTTCAATACACTGCGGCATATTATAATGAAGCACATAACGCACATTCGACTTGTCAATTCCCATACCAAAGGCATTGGTCGCCACAATCACAGGCGTGCGGTCATAGATGAAATCGTCCTGATTCTTCTTTCGTACTTCATTCGACAACCCGGCATGATATCTGGTTGCTGCAATCCCCTGATTCTTTAACATCAGATATATCTTATCCACATTTTTACGCGTTGCACAGTAGATAATTCCACTGTCTGCCTTGTGTTTTTCTACATATTCTAACAGTTCAATATCCTTTGTCTTCGTATGACGCACCTCAAAATAGAGATTCTCCCTGTCAAATCCCGTCACAAGCACAGTCGGATCTTCTAATCCTAAGATACACATAATATCCTCTTTAACCGCCTGTGTTGCCGTTGCTGTAAATGCACTGACAACCGGACGTTTTGGAAAACGCTTAATCAAATTGACAATCTTTAAGTAACTTGGTCGAAAATCCTGTCCCCACTGAGAAATACAATGTGCTTCATCTATTGTAATCATGGAAATATTCGCGTTCATCACAAATTCAAGAAAACGATTCGTTTCTAATCGTTCCGGTGCTACATAAACAATCTTATACTGCCCACACATCGCATTGTATAATGCTTTCGTAATCTGATTTTCTGTCAATGCACTATTGATATACGCTGCATGTACACCTGCTTCATTGAGTGCCTTTACCTGATCTATCATTAAGGAAATAAGTGGAGATACCACAATCGTAATTCCTTCCATCATCAGTGCCGGCAACTGATAACAAATAGACTTTCCTGCTCCGGTCGGCATAATTCCTAATACATCTTTTCCATGCAGAATACTATCTACAATCTGTTCCTGTCCGGTTCGAAAACTGTCATAACCGAATATTTTTTTGAGTACTTCTAGCTTCTTCAACGTCCTTTTCTCCACTTACACAATAGAATGTTTAAATTATCCCATTCACAGCCGGTTTTGTCAAATGACATCAAATATTTTTACAGTGTATTTACAACTGTCTTGTCAGATGTAAATTCAGGTGTTATAATACAACGAAAAACAATGAACCAAGGAAATGGAGAATTATATGGAATCCGTAATTGAAGAAATCAAACGTTTAAAAAAAGAAAAGAATGCCGTTATTCTCGCACACTATTATGTGGAAGGCGAAATTCAGGATATTGCCGATTATGTTGGTGATTCCTACTTCTTGAGTAAGAAAGCAACTGAAGTTCCAGAAGATACCATTGTATTTTGTGGTGTCTCTTTTATGGGCGAAAGTGCAAAGATTCTAAATCCAAATAAGAAAGTTCTTATGCCGGACCACCTTGCAAACTGCCCAATGGCACTGATGGCTGACGTTGAAAAAATCGAACAGGTCAGAAAGGAATATCCAGATGTTGCTGTTGTCTGTTATATCAACTCTACTACAGAGTTAAAGGCACATTCTGATGTCTGTGTTACTTCATCAAACGCACTGCGTATCGTAAAGGCACTGCCAAATGAACACATTTTCTTTATCCCAGATGAGAATCTCGGCCGTTATATTGCTTCTCTTGTCCCAGAAAAGCATTTCATCTTCAACGATGGATTCTGCCATGTACATAAAAGTATTACAAAGGAAAATGTATTAAAAGCAAAAGCCGCAAAACCAAATGCAAAAGTACTTGTTCATCCGGAGTGTACATTAGATGTCTTAGAGCTTGCCGATTATATTGGAAGCACTTCCGGTATAATCGACTATGCAACAAACAGTGATGCAAAGGAATTCTTAATCTGTACAGAACTCGGTGTATTACATCAGTTAGAAAAAAAGAATCCTGACAAGAAATTCTACTCTGTTGCAATCCGTCAGCTCTGTCCAAATATGAAAAAAGTCACACTTGAAAAAGTACGTGACGCACTGTTAAACGAACCATACGTTGTTACTGTCAGCGATGAAGTCCGCATGCAGGCAAATAAGCCACTTGAGAGAATGTTAGAGCTTGCAAAATAGCCAAGAAGTAAGCAGCGTAGAAACGTATTGCTTAGAAACGAGGAATTTTATGAAAGAACTTAATCCTAATTTTAACCTGAATATTCAGGCAGATGTTATTATTGTCGGAACCGGTGTGTCTGGTCTGTATGCCGCACTGAATCTTCCACGTAACCTAAAAATCGTCATGATTAGCAAATCCGACTTAGAAAGCAGCGACTCGTTCCTTGCACAGGGCGGTATCTGCGTTCTGAAAAATGATGCTGATTACGACAGCTATTTTGAAGATACAATGCGTGCCGGTCATTATGAAAATAACAAAGATTCCGTTGATATTATGATTCGTTCATCACAGGATATTATCCATGATTTGATTGGATATGGCGTAGATTTTGAACGGGATGAACATGGAGCACTTGCCTTTACCAGAGAAGGTGCGCACTCTACTCCTAGAATTTTATATCACGAAGATGTTACCGGCAAAGAAATCACAAGTCATCTGCTTGCACATGTAAAGGAATTGCCAAATGTAACCATTCTTGAACAGCTTACGATGCTTGATATCCTTGAAGAAGATAATACCTGCTATGGAATTGTATGCCGTTCTAACAAAGAACCGTCCTCTATTCTGACGATTTCTGCAGAATATACCATTTGGGCATGTGGTGGAATCGGTGGACTTTATGACCACTCAACAAACTTCCCACACTTAACCGGAGATGCCCTTGCAATTTCTTTAAGACACCAGATTAAATTGCAAAATATTGATTATATTCAGATTCATCCAACAACACTCTATTCAAATAAGCCGGGCAGACGCTTCTTAATCTCTGAATCTGTCCGTGGTGAAGGTGCTTTGTTATTAAATAAAAACAAAGAACGTTTTGTAGACGAACTGCTTCCAAGAGATGTCGTTGCAAATGCCATCCATAAGCAGATGAAAGAGGATAACGCTCCATTTGTATGGTTATCTTTCGCACCAATTCCAAAAGAAGATATTATTCACCATTTTCCAAATATCTACAAACACTGCTTAGAAGAAGGCTATGATGTTACAAAAGAACCGATTCCTGTCGTTCCTGCACAGCATTATTTTATGGGTGGTGTCGATGTCAACCGCTATAGTCAGACTTCTATGGAATGTCTGTATGCAGTTGGCGAAACAAGCTGCAACGGTGTTCATGGCAAGAATCGTCTTGCAAGCAACTCTCTGTTAGAAAGTCTTGTATTTGCAAAACGTGCTGCCAAAGATATTGTGAAAAAAATAACAAATAATTCTGAACAGTATTCTTTACTGATGAACTGCAATTCTTCTGAAAATGCAATTGACTGTATGAAAGCTACATCTTCAAAAGCTGTTGTAAAGAAACTGATTCAGGCAATGGACATCAGCCAATATGAAAATTATGAACAGTGGAATGTCACAAATAAGACAATGATTCGCAACGAAATCGAAAGGATGAGAAAAGAACATGAACAACATAACAAAAAAATTGAATGTCGATAATCTGATTTTACAGGCACTTGCCGAAGATATTTCCAGCGAAGATGTATCTACAAATGCTGTTATGAGAACTGCAAAACAGGGAGAAGTTCAGTTAATCTGTAAGCAGGACGGCGTGATTGCAGGTCTTGACATCTTTGCCCGTGTATTTGAATTACTTGATGAAAATACAGAAGTGGAATTCTATTGCAAGGATTCCGATGAAGTAAAGAAAGGGCAGCTTATGGCTACGATTCGTGGTGATATTCGTGTCCTGTTATCGGGCGAACGTACTGCCTTAAATTATCTACAGCGCATGAGTGGTATCGCAACGTATACACATTCTGTTGCCGCACTCTTAAAGGGCAGCAAAACAAAGTTATTAGATACAAGAAAGACAACACCGAACAATCGTATCTTCGAAAAGTATGCCGTTCGTGTCGGTGGCGGTTATAATCACCGTTATAATCTCTCTGACGGTGTGTTATTAAAGGATAACCACATCGGTGCTGCCGGTGGCGTCAAAGAAGCCGTTACAATGGCAAAAGAATATGCTCCATTTGTACGTAAAATTGAAGTGGAAGTTGAGACACTTGAACAGGTTGCAGAAGCTGCCGATGCCGGCGCAGACATTATTATGTTAGATAATATGACACCGGATATGATGCGTGAAGCCATCCAGATTATTAACGGTCGTGCAGAAACAGAATGTTCCGGCAATGTCACAAAAGAAAATATTGCCCGTCTTGTAGATATCGGCGTGGATTATATTTCTAGCGGTGCTTTAACACACTCTGCACCAATTATGGATATTTCTTTAAAGAATCTTCATCCAGTGGAACCTGCATAAAATATAATCATTTATCCATAAAAACACACCCAGCAGATAGTTGTTATTATTTTCACAATCATCTGACGGGTGTGTTTCATTTTATAAAAGTATGCCCTTTGTTTTTGTTTATAACAATTCTCGTTTTCGTTATATTGCCATTCGTGCTTGCACGAAACGATTCTTCAAAATATATTGTAATCGCCATTTGCTGCTCGCTAATGCTCTTAATCATCTAAAAACGTTAGATTCTTTTAAAACGTCCAACTTCCTGTGAAAGTTCTTCTGATATATCTACATTATGCTTTGCTTCATTACCAATCTCTGCAATTGCCTGTACAAGACTTCCCGTATTATCTGCCGCACTCGAAATTCCTTTTGCGCCTTCCTCCATCGTTGTTGAAATACCGTCGATAGAATCTGCCATTTCTCCCATTGCATGCTGCAATTTCTGGCTGCTTTCCCTAAAGCTCATAAAGATTTCATTTGCAGATTCCGCATCTGTAAAATATCCATTTGCAATTGCTACAAAATTACTGTAATCCTGCGCAACCGAATCATTCATAAATGCAATCAATTCCTGTGCATTTCCGATTAACTTCTCTACAGACTTTACAACTCTGTCACTGATATCCTGAATATTATTCGCTGCTGTCTTACTATTTTCTGCAAGTTCCCGAATCTCATCTGCAACCACTGCAAATCCTTTTCCGGCTTCTCCCGCTCTTGCTGCTTCAATCGATGCATTTAACGCAAGAAGATTTGTCTGACTTGAAATAGATAAAATATCATCTGTCAATCGTGTAATTTCCTGTACCTGCTTGCTTTCTTCAATTGCAACACCTAACTGATTCTGCTTTATTTCAATCATCTCGCTGATATTTTCTTTGCTCTGATCTGTATGCTCTTTTGCAACCACTGCACGCTGTTTAATCTCAGAAACTAATTTTTCTCCATCGCCTGCCTGTGCATACATATTCTGTGCACTGCCTAAAATATCCTGTGCATTTAAATTCAATGTCTCTACGGTAGCTGTAATTTCCTGCATACTCGCAGCTAACTCTTCCATCACCGCTGATACACTACTCACATTTTCATTCGAATTGGTAATTTCCGTATTCATACCATGAATTGACTGCTGCATACGTGCTGTCGCACTCTGAATCTTCCCCATAACCTGTTGTAATTCCGTCATAAATTCATTGATACCATTTCCTAATACGCCAATCTCGTCCTTTGTATGTACATCAATTCGCTCTGTTAAATCACCTTCACCGGTATGAATCTTGTCAATAATATCTGTAAGCTGCTTCCCCGTCTTCTTTGCCGGTGTCGCAATAGATTTCATAATAAACAGAATAATTATAACGACAGATACTGTAAACAATGTCGTAGCTGTCGCCATCATCCGATTACCACTCTTGATAATATGTGCATAAGAATCTGCTGTATCCTGAAGACCTTTGCTTAAATCATCCATAAACTGTGTCTGAACCGTATTAGACTTTCCCATCAACGGCTGAAAATTATTTGATAAATAAGCACCTGCCTGCGCATAATTTCCTTCATCTGCAAACTTCTTTACCTGAGAAATCCCTGCAATAACATCTTCAATATTATTTGCAAATGCCTGATAAGACTCATTCAATGTTGCATCATTAATTTGTTCCAGATATTTCTCCATATTCGCAAGGTTTTCCCTACTAGATGCAATATCATTCTCAATATCTTTTCCCATTCCTACACGCGCAGCATCATTCTGTGTCAGAACAATGATATTCATGTACTTTTGCATACGCTCCATATTTCGCAGTAATTCTGCATAATCCATTTCTAATGGTGCATAATTTTCACTCATAACCGTTCCTTTTTCGGCAACATTGTGCACTGTCATAAATGAATATGCCGTATTGATACTAAACACCACATACAGTACGAAAATTGCACAAAAAATCTTCAAACCTATTTTCTTCATAATGTTCCTCCATTCTCCTCTTCTTTGTTGCACACGTCTTATTTTTCTTCCATAAGAATATATCTTTACTATAAAAACCACTACGAATTAATTCAATTCACAATCTTGCCATTTTGTGCAAAAAACGTGTATAATAACATTAATTAATAAAGTATTTAGAATGATTTTATATAGATTTTTCACTTCATGAATGATTAATGGAAAGGAGTCATGATGCGTGAGAAAAAGAAGCCTGCCTATACTCAGATTTTAGAGTCTTTAGAGGAACTATTTGCACAATATTCTATTCAAAAATTAACAACGAAACAAATTGCCGATGCCTGTAACATTTCTTCCCGTACCTTCTATAATTACTTCTATGATAAATACGATGCGGCTGCGGCAATGTTTCTGCATATTGTAGAACCTTATATTTATGATAATCTGTCTACATGGTACAATCACGGCTGCGACTTAAATGATCACAGCGTTGCCATCATCCATAACTGTATTCTGGCACAAGACAATACTGCAATCATTGAAACATACAAAAAGGTCGAATATGAAAAATTGAAAATGCACATTCTGCCGGAAGCCTATAAAGATCCAAAGACCGCACAACAAATAGAATGTGATATCATCTTTTTTGTAAATGGAATCAAAGGACTGATTCGTGATTTATTTTTACAAAGTTCCTTTATTTCTCCGCTATTTACTGCCGGAGATTTTTTTCTGGATGCTGATATGTCTTATACGTTTTTTCCGGAAACCCTGCGTAAATACTTCTCAGATACAGTGGTCGCAGAACCTTCGAAAGAATTCTTAGAATTATTTGAAAAACGCCATTTTATTTAAAGCAACATACACAAATATATAAAATATAATTGGAACTTCCACTCTTACGTGAAGTATTTCCCACCAAATCTAAAAAACACCAGCACAATGATTTGATTTTGCTTATCATACAAAACCTATCACTGTACTGGTGTATTTGATTTATTATTCAAGATTCCTATATTTATTTTGCAAAAATCGCTACATCATGTGCTAATTCTGCGCCAACTTCTGCATTGTCGTTCGCATTTGCCTCTAAGCCCTTCATCGATAATGCTATTTCATTCATGTCACTCGCAGCTTCTCCAACACCTGCTGCACTCTCATCAATCGTCGTTGCAATATCCCTGATTCCTGAATTCATCTCCGCCATCGTGCTCTTTAATGCTTGTGCATTCACTGCAAATTGCTCCAGCAAATCATTTACTTTATTCGCATCTTTACGATATTCCTCCGTAATTTCCACAAATTGATTATAATCTGCAAGAATATTTTCATCTACATACAATAATAACTGATTCGAATTGCCTGCAAGCTCTGATACACTATCCATCACAATTACACTGATATCCTGAATGTGGTTTGCAATTGCTCTGCTGTTATCTGCAAGTTCTCGAATTTCCCCTGCTACGACTGCAAATCCTTTGCCGGCTTCTCCTGCTCTTGCCGCCTCAATCGAAGCATTGAGTGCTAACATATTCGTCTGCGAAGAAATATTTAAAATGTCTTCTGTCAACTTCTGAATCTGCTCCACCTGCTTGCTGTTCTCAATAGACTGCACCAACGTATTCTTAATATCTGCAACCATATCACTCGTTACCTGTCTGCCTCGCTGTGCATTTTCCCGATACTGCTCTGACTTATCAGCAATCTCTTCGGTTAATGTATTGCCCTGATGAACCTGGTCGTTCATATTTATAACCGCAGAGAAAATATTGTCAGCCCCAGCACCAAGTTCTTCCACCGTTGCAGATACTTCCTGAATTCCTGCTGCCATCTGCTGCATGGTGGCTGATACACCATTTGCATTGCCATTTACCTCGGATATCTGTGTATTCATCGTTCCTGCTGAATCCAACAACTTACCCGACTGTATCTGAATATCCTGCATAATTGTTTCTAACTTCTCTAAAAACAGATTGATTCCTCGAACCAATTCGCCAACTTCGTCCTGTGTCTTTACCTCAATTCTTGTTGTCAAATCGCCCTGTCCGCGTTCAATATCCGAAACAATTGTTCCAAGCTGGTCCTTTGCCAGCTTGAGTGGCTTTGTAATGAAAATAACCATACATACAATCGCTGCGCCAACACCACACATCACAATCAATAATACAAAAAATGTAACTGTTGATGCCTCATACTGATTCTCTAACTCTTCAGAGGCTTGTGTAACCTGTGCCTCGATCAATGTATTTAAGTTCTCTGCTGCTGTCTCTAGCTGGCTCGTAATACTTCCTTCCCCTTCCGCTGTCAATGAAAAAAATGCATCCATTTGAGAATCACTTGCAGACAACGCCGATTGTACACTTGCCGTATATGTCTCAAATACAGTCTTGTAGCTCTCTAACCCTGCTAATACCTCATCATTTCCAAATGCATTGATTGCAGATTCCAACGCAGCAAATGAACTGGTCAGGTTGCTAATCTCTGTTTCCATAGTTTCCTGCATACTCGTTGCATGGTCTGTCTGATTGTTCCCCATTGCCTGTCCTGACTGCATCTGCTGTGCATTGGTATTATTCTCGCTCTGTCGTTGGTCTTGTGCTGGCTGTTCCCCTTCTGCCTGACCGCCCATACGATCCTGCATTTTAAAGGCTGCCGAACTATTGGCGTACTTCTGCACCTTTTCAATTGACGTGGTTACATCTGCCATTAACATTTCTGCTTCCATACATTCATTGGCAATATTCTGGCTCTTCTCATTCATCTTGCGAAGTGACAGATAGCCTGTACTAATACTTACCACACCGGCAAGAAACATCAGTCCTACCAGTACTAAAATCTTAACACGAATCTTTTTTCTCATACGAATCTTATATACCTCCATATTCTGACACCAACGCACATATTCTTCTACATCATTCTCTAAAATCATCGAAACGTGCTTCCTGTATCAGTCCCTTGATTGTCTATAATTTATCAAAGAGGTATGGTAAATTTTTGTATTTTATGTGGGAAAATCGTGTTCTTTATATGGAAAATATGTGAACGTACTTATAAATCCTGTGCCTGAATATGCGCTAAGAGTGCCTGACATCCCTCTAAAATCTCACGATAAGTCGTATCAAAATCACCGGAATACCATGGATCTGCAATGTCAGCAGGCTTTCCTGTAAATTCTAACAATCGGCTCACTTTGCCTTGTGTGTCATCTCCAATAATACGCTCTAAGTTGCGGATATTGTAGCGTTCCATCACGACAAGGTAATCAAATGTATCATAATCCTCCTTCGTTACCTGTCTTGCAGTCTTCCCATCGGTGTGCAATCCAACGGATGCTAACACCTTTCTTGCCGGCGGATACACCGGATTACCAATCTCCTCCCTGCTCGTCGCAGCGGATTCTATATAAATTCTGTCTTCTAAATGTGCCTTGCTTACAAGGTCTTTCATAATAAATTCTGCCATAGGACTGCGACATACTTTCCCTATCAAACTGTACAAAATCTCCCTCCCTCTCTCCCTCGATCTCTGGAGGACTTATTATCATTTCTGCCTTTCCTCCCTCTATAAACAGGAAAGCTCCAGCTACTCTATCAAGTGTAACACAAGCATCTCCATTAGCACAAACTATTATTTGCTTAATATGATCCGCTAAGAATTTTACCTTATTCTCCTCTAGCTGTGCCTCATCTGCAAAAAGGAGCTCGATCTCTTGATCTATGTTTCTTATAGTCTCATCAATATCCTTAATATCTGGATTTTCCTCTACAGGAGCTAGGAGGATCCGCTTATCTGCTATGAGCTTATCTATCTCCTCTCTCTTAGCCTTAAACTCATCCTTGCCTATGAGATCCTCTGTATAAGCATCCAGTAGCTTAGCTCTTTTACTCTCCAGCTTATCTATCTCCGCCTCTATTTTCTCGTTATCATTAGGAGTAGTAAGCTGTTTCTTTAGATCCTCCAGCCACTTAACAGTATTTCTCTTTAAGAGCGTTTTACTGTACTCTATTGTGCTGTAATCTAGGTACCGATCCGCTAAGGATACAAGGTAATTATTTAGCTTTACTCCAGATATGGTAGCTGGCTCCTTACAAGCCATTTCTCCTCTACCCATCTTCCCACTACAGTACCATTGATGGTAAGTACCAGAGGTGTTTTTAGAGGTATGTTTCCAGAGTACCTTACCACAACACGCACATACCATTTTACCACTAAGAGGATCTGTGCCCATCCGCTTACCTCTAGGCTTTTTGTTTCCCTCGTTTCTGTGGCTCTGGATCTCATTGTTTACCGCATCCCATACCTCTGGGCTTACTATTGGCTCGTGATCGTCTTTCACTATTACCCACTCCTCCTCATCTTTTTGTATGATTTCCTTTGTCTTAAAATCCCTGTGGTGCCTATTGAGAATTACCCAGCCTTTGTGCATCTCATTTTTAATAACTCTCCCTATAACTTCCTCTGTAAAGAGCTTGCCCTTTTTGTTTCTATATCCCAGCTCATTCATACGGTTTCTAACCTTACGGAGGCTATGGAGCTCCAGATACAGCTCATACATAGTTCTAACGATCTCCGCCTCCTCAGGTACTATTACCCAGCGTTTATCCTTTATTGTATATCCGTAGGTTTGACCGTTTCCCATAGCATTTACACGCTCCCCTCTCTTAGCTTGCTCTATCCTCCTCTTATTTGAGTTATTGAGTTTTTTACTAAGATCTTTTGAGTATTGTGCCGCCAACATAGCCCTAATGCCTGTAATGAGCTCATCCTCATCTGGTTGATAAAACTTATTTTCAAGATAAAAATATAGCTTTATCTTTGATCTAACGATTTTATCCTCAAACTTATACCACTCAAAAGTATTACGCTGTAGTCGATCCTGTGATTTCACTACAAGAATATCAAACTTATCGTTTTCTATATCCTCCAGTAACCGCTGGTACTCGTTTCTCCGCTTTGTAGTAGTTCCGCTCTTTCCCTCATCTACATATCCGTCTACAAGCTTCCATCCCATAGAGTCTATAATATCCTTATTCTCCTGTACCTGTTTCTCTAAGGCGTTGAGCTGTTTCTCCTCCTCTGTGGATACTCTAGCGTAAAATACCGCCCTATCTAAAGCCTCCGCCTGTGCCATATCCTTTACCTCCTGTGTGATCCTGTTTTTATCGCCTCTCTTTTGAGGCTTATATATCTTTATCACAGAAAGTTTTAGAATTTAGATAACCCCTATATAATTTTATACACCCCTTAACTAAAAAAGAGGGCTAAGGATCCGCTCCCTAGCCCTGTCTATCTCTTATAGATACCCCCTGTGAGCTAGTAGGAGCCCCATACAGCCACTTTACTATATTATCCTTACACTTTATTGTATAGGTGCCCCTATATCCCTTTATGAGGCTCCTAGTGCTTTCTCTACTTGATAGAAAACATCATCCTCTCTCGTAGTTGCTGGTAATGTGGTTTCTCCCTCTATCTCAAAGCCCTCTATAGGATTACCTACAGGCTCGTATAAGGTGCCCCCAGCATCTAGGAAAAATAGAATTTCTGGATCCCTTATAACCTGTGTACCATCCTCTAAGGTGTATACCTCTACCCACGCTCCTACCCCAGCGTTCTCCTCCCATTGGTGTAAGCATACCTGTACTGTTTGCTGTTTGATGATCTTTAGCATATTACCGCCTCCCTAATACTCTGATAGATCCGCTGGATCGTGTGCTTTATCCCAGCTCTCTCTCTAAAACTCTTAAGCTCCGCCTGTAAGCTCTCTGGTACTGGAGATAGCTCTACCAGCTTTCCCTCCTGTACCCTAACTTAATCACATTATACACCCATTCTTTCACTTTATGGCAATAAAAAAGGAGGAGGGCTACCGTCTGCACTAAGCGAAACAGTAACCCTCCTAAAGAATGGCTTAACAAGCAAAAGCTAAGCCTATATAAGACCTCCAGCCCCTCCCTAAGGAGTTGCTATTATCCAAAATTTAACGCTGTGTAAGCATCTGGGAGTACTTTCTATCCCAATCACTCATATTACTCTCTGTGGATCCATCTATTTTAATTTGAGGCTCCTCTGGCTCCTTACAGCTAAGCTCCTTTATCCCCAGATCTGGATGATCCTCTATATACTGTCTCATCCTACGGATATCCTCCCATCCCCTCAGCGTAAGAGAGTTAGGTGGATAAGAGTATTTACTACTAAACCTGTAAACAATCACTTGACTACCTACAATATGAGGCTTAACCTTATTGATCTCTAGCTCAATACCAGCGTTATAAACATCTGCATATACAGGCTCCGTAATAAACACATTATAATAAGGCTCTGGAGCTATGAAAATAGCCTCTGGCTCTAAAAGATTCCTCATTATCGCTTAAATACCTCTCCCTCTGAAATCTTAGTACTGTTACAATTTCTACAGTGAATTACCCACGCTCTAAGGATCTTGATTTCCTCTGGATCCGCTGTACTGTACTGGTTCTGGTTTGCACCTTGATTAAATCTAAAGGTGGTACCCTCTGCATCCGATCTTCCCATATACATAGCTGGAGTGATTACCGCTAAAGGCTCCCTAGCGGTAAATGTAATAGCCCCCTCTGGCTTTTCTGGTACAATTTCCTTACCAGCCTCATCCAGTTCCACAATAAAGGTATCGTTTCTACTCTGGATATAAGCTCTTATAGCATCAATCACAACCTTTTTATCCGTTGTAAACTCATTATGCTCTGCTCCCTCAATAAACTTATAACTATTACAGATCATCTCCCAATCTGGGAGCTTTTTGATTTCCTCTAGCTTATCTCCAGTTACAGCCAGCTTTTCCTTGCCTAAAGTCTCGCTATAATGAAATGGGCTCGGCATATTTGCACACTCTGGAAAAAGTACGCAGTGACCTAATGAAAAATACTTCTGTCTCGCTCTAAATGTTACTTTACTCATTGTTATATCCTCCTTAAAATACCCTTGGTTTCTTATTGTCTCTTACTCTGCTACCAGCCACTAACCAGAGATACTCTTTAATCTCCAGTAGTGCCTCCTGTGCCTCTTTTAGGTGCTTTCCACCTTGCTCCAGCTTATTCTCCTGTACTAGGATCCTCTGGAGATCTTTGTTATAGGCTGTCTTACTCACATAATAGGCTCCCACTGCCTCTGATCCTCTATATGTCTGTTTGTACTCCCACGCTAAAGCGGATACTCTGGCTACGATCTGGAGATTAAGAGGAGCATCTCCGCCTAAGGATACTAACCTCATACGATTTTTATAAAATTTTCTCTCCAGTTCCGCCTCTCTCTTTCCGAATACCATAATATTATCCTCCTTACAGGTTTCCTCCCTCTACTTCTCTAGCTGTTTGGAGCATAAAACTCTCAACAGCTCTCTGTAATGAGGGCTTGGCATCTGCAAATCCTTTTTCCATATAATAGACACCCGGTATATATCTCTCACTAAGCATTATATATTTTCCGTCTTTTGATGTTTTATACTGTTTCTTTTTACCTCCAGCCGATAAAAAAGCAACTGGTAAAAAACGTCTGTGCTGTATATGACCATCGTTTACAAACAAGGCATAATTGAGATTAGATCCTACCTCTATATAGTCCTGTGGGATCCCATCGCCAAAAACCTTAATACTATATGCCAAAGTAGAAGTATCTGCTGGTACATGGGGAATTATTTTAGATTGGTATATCGTGCCCATACGCTTAAGAAGCTCCGCTTTTTTCTGATCCCAGCGATCTACTACCTTTGCAAAGTTTTCTACAAATTCCTCCCAGCCCTCTACTGTAAATCCACTATCAGCCATTTCTACCGCCTCCAGTATCCTTATACTTTTCCTGTATCTCCTTGTGGTACTTGAAATACCTTACAGATCCATCTCCTCCGTTAAAATTCTTAATTTCCTCTGGGGTGAGGTTAAGATCAAAACTAAGAGTACTGTAGGCAGGGATAATCTGTACTGTAAAGCCCTTTTCCTCCGCCTGTATGATTACTACTCGATCATTACATACAATAGCTTTAGGTACTCCCTGTAGGATCTCTACGCCCTGTCTTTGCATCTCATCCAACATCCTCTTAATTCTGGTGTATTCCATATCGCTAGGCTTACTAATGCCTAATACTTTTCCAAAATTCATAAGATCATATCCTCCTAAAGGGTGGAGAGGCTGTTACACCTCTCCGCCTCATTTTTAAGTTAAGTTAGGTACCAGCTTTCTCATACGCTTTACGAAACGCTCCGCCATTTCATCGGCTACCGTATCCATATCTCCCATATTGTTAATATCTCCGAAAGAGTTATTCATAGTGAGAGTGATTACAGTATCCTTAGGAGCTCCTCCGCTACTCTCCTGTACAGTTGTTACAGGGGTAGGCGTATCCTTTGCCATAGAGCTACCTACAGGCTTAAGAGCATTACTAAGGCTTACGCCTCTTGTGCTCATGCTCCGCTCGTACTGATCGGCTTGGTTTCTCGTGAGTACCTTTTCTCCAGCGTGTAATACCGCTGGGTAGTTGTCATACGGTACACGATCCTTACCATAAGCAAATCCTAAAGCTCCAGCAATACCGCTACCTACATCTCCGATAAAGCCAGTAACCTTACTTACAGCGTTTCCCACTGTCTCTAAGCCCTTAGCAATACCGTTAAAGATGCCCTCCAGTACGCCCCATACTCCAGATACGATACTCTGGATCGTAGGGAATACCTTTTCTACACAGGTAAGTAAAGCATCAAAGATACCTATAGCCAGATCCATAATAGGAGAGATAATATCCCACGCTGTACTAAACACGCTGGCTATGATCGTTACAGCACTCTCCACGATAGGAGCTACTGTCTCTACAATACCCTGTAATAATCCCATATGAGAGGTTACTACCCCTACGATCTGGGCTACCTTATCGCCTAATCCTTGGAAAATAGTCTCTACTACTGGGAAGATCGTACCCACCACATTAGAAAATGTCTGGATAATCGTTTGCACTATCGGCATAGCACTCTGGATCAATCCAGAAAAAGCGGATATGATCGGTATAATAGCGTTAAGTGCCATTGAGATAGTATTGTAAATTACTGGATATACCGCCTGTATCACAGATCCTAACATCATTGTAAGATTGCTTACTATCGGCATTACCGCTACAAATACATTACCTAAGCTCTGGATCATACCTAAGATAGATGGCATTACCGCCCCTATCGTTGTGGCTAAGGTGCCTATGATCGTTTCTACTACAGGTAGAGCACTCTGTACCGCCTTTACTAAGGTATCAAATACTCCTCCAGCATTTCCAAAAGCCCCCTCAAAGGCTCCGCTAATTACTGGTGCTAATCTCTCAAACATTCCTCCGATATCTGTAACTACAGGCTCTAAAGATGTTACAAGAGCCTCTATAGCCCCCTTTGCACCGCCCACCGCTGTAGAGATTACACTCTTTATAGTGCCAAACACAGAAATAATACCTTTTCCATCTCCTACCAGTTTAGATACCCAATCTACAGCCTTACCAAATCCCTCCGCTACGGAATTTCCAAACTCCATAAATTTAGGAGCCAGATTATCCACAACTGTTACCATCTTCTCTAAGAGTGGCTTAGATTTTTCCAGCATAGATCTACCTGTATCCTGTAGGTAAGATCCTAATTTACC
Source organism: Lachnospira sp. UBA4346 (assembly GCA_002394205.1). GTDB lineage: Bacteria > Bacillota > Clostridia > Lachnospirales > Lachnospiraceae > Lachnospira. The sequence goes on from DGTC01000024.1 coordinate 68,051, forward strand.
CTTGATTGTAGACACTAAACCAGCACCAGAGGTAGCCAGCTTTTGAGCACCGCCCTCAAAGTAAGGAGCTATTTGATCGTTAATGATATTTCCAACACCGCCAGCATTTTTAATATCATCCTGTGAGATCTTGAAACCAAACTCTTTCATTCTTTCGGTTTCTCCTGTAGAGAGTGCTTTAATTGCCCCCATAGCATCCTCTAGGGATTTTTGAGGGTTAAGTGCCGCCATATCCTCCGCAATCTTTAGGTATTTCTTAGCTTGCTCAATATCTCCGCCAGTAGTGTTAATAGCTGTAGTACCAGCACTAATTACCTCATTGGTAGTAAACGGAGTAAAGTTTGCATTTTCTCTAAGGGATTTAATGTAATCATCTGACATACTTTTAATAGTTGCCTCATCTGCTCCCTTATTGTTAATGCCTATAAAGTGGTTAATAGATATCTCCTGTTGCTCTAGCATAGATCCACTAGATAGAGCCTCTTTCATAAGATATCCAGCCCCAGCTCCAGCAAGCCCTACTACTACGGTTACGCCCTTAGCCAGTTTTTTTATAATTCCTCCTATAGATCCTAAGACATTAGAGGCTTGATCCTTTACCGAAACAAGAGGCTTAACTGTCATATTGTGCAATCTCTTAAGATTGTCCTTAATCGGCTCTATCGCCTTTGTTGCCAGATCCTTTACAGCTACTACAGGCTTAACAATCGTCTTACCTACCAGCTTTAGGCTATTTCTTAGCTTACTTACTATTGGTGTAGCCTTATCCTTGAGGGCTATAAAAGGCTTTGCTGTCATTTTTCCCAGCGTTGCTATTCCTACACGGATCTTATTGATCCCAGCGGTAGCATTATCCTTTAATCGGATCGCTGTATAAAATGCCTTTGAGCCTAGCCCTCCTAATGTGTTCTTAATCTTTGAGATACCTTGGGTAGCCATATCCCTTATCCTCACGATAGGGGTATATGTTGTAGCAATATCCTTAAGTCTCTGCTTAATTTTGCTGTACTCTGAATGGGTACGATCCTTAAGACTAATAATAGGGGAGGCTACTGTTTTCTTTGCTTCTCTAATTCTCTCTAAGATTTCCTCCAGCTTTTTAGTAGCCTCATCCTGTACCTCTGCCTTTGTAAGAGCTCTCTGCTGGGATAAATCCTCTACAGTTTTCTTAATATTGGCTACAATTCCTGTAGCGTTATCCTTTGCTGTAATCGTAGGACTAGCCTTAGCTTTTCCCAGCTCCTTTACGCTGGCATTAGAGCGGTTTATCTGTTCGGTAAAATCTCTCTGGGCTTTAAGGTTTTTCTGCATTGTGGCATACATGCCATCTTTCAGAGTAAGCCTTGCTCCAAACTCCATCATATCTCATCCACCTCCTTTACTTTGAATATTATTAAAGGGGCTAAGCACCACGCCTAACCCCTATTTCCCCATGACAAAATCGCCTCTTTTTGAGTTATCCGCCCATCTCTGGGCTCTTTGGCGTTCCTGTATGGCTTACTTACATTTTGTGTAATTCATATTACAATTTTTACATTTTCTAACAGTTTTCCCTCTGTATCCTATCTTGGAGAAATTGCATTAAAATACTTAAAATTTCATTGCTCCCTTATACCTCATTTCCCTCTGCATTTCTTATCTTTCTAGGTACTCTATCACTATGGAGATTTATTACAGATCTGTTAGTAAAATATATTCCTACTCTGGATCCTTTTTTCTTATACTGAAATTCCAGCTTTCCCTCCGCCTTGTATCGCCTTAGTGTTCTTTCTGATACTCCTAAGTAATTCTGGGCGGTTTTGAAACTCCACCATCTTAGAGGAGTTTTATTACAGGGATACTCCATCATTTGAAATAGATCCTCTATAGGGATCTTAGGTAACTTATCCATCTTTCCGCCCTCCGCTGTTTTTCTTCTTACATTCTAAGGAGGCTGTAAAACTCATGAAGCTCTCTATCCGCCTTTTCCTTTTCTTCCTTTGCACGTATCCGCTCCTCCGCCTCCTGTACTTCTTTATCCCAGAGCTCATCACTTTTCCGCTTAAGCTCCTCTGGTAGCATTACCTCCGATATGATAAAGCTCTTACTTGTACGCTTTGCATATTCTCTAAGGAGCTGTAGCTCCTCCTCATTCTTAGGCGTATAAGTACATTCTTTACTAAACTCGATAAAATACCCTCGTATAGGAGCTATCTGTAAATAAGGCTCATAACTGTAAAATACAGGCATACCAGCACCTCCATTACATATCTCTTAACATACCTCTAAGCTCCGCATCTGTTGCGTATGGGTGGATACTTCTAAGTGCATCCAGATTTTCTTTTTCCTCATCGCTTAAATTTGGATGCTGTATAGCTGTACTCACAAAAGAGGGATCTGGAGTAATACCCAAAGCCTTAAGAGTTTCTGGATCTGCACTGAGGAGCTCCGCTCTCTTTGTTCTTACTCTCTCCGCCTCGATAATATCAGCGTTTTCTCTCTCCCAGTTTTCTTTATCAGATAAGAGCTGTGCGTATTCCTTACTAGCGTGTGCAAGTTCCTCCTTAACAGAGAGATACTCCTCTGTACCCATATAGGCACAAACTTTTGTATTAACATACTTAAACCTAGAGCTTTCTAGCCATCTTCCAAATTTTACCTCTTTATCAAATTCCTTATTCAGTTTTGCTATCATCGCCTCTCTCATCTGCTCTGGTTTATCCTTTAAAGCATTGATTTTACTAAGAACCTCTGGGATCGCTTTGACGATTTCTGGATAAGATAACTCAACTTTCTCCTCTAACATATTCTCACGCATCGCTGATAATCTCTCAGATAAGCTTTTACGCACTAGAGCATCCCTCTCTTGCTCTGACATATTTCCATACTTTTCTTCCCATTCTACCTCACTTGGGTGTCTCATAATTACTTACCATCCTTTCTCATTAAATATTTTCCGTAACTGGAGGCGGTTATCATCATCTTAGGTCTACCCATTTCTCCTCTTTTCGGATATACCGCCTCTAGCCGACCATCCTTAACCATATTCCTTACTGTTTGTCCTGTTACGCTTAACAGATCCGCTACAGTATTTAAAGAGAGTAACTCATCCATTAGATCCACCTCCTAAAATATTTCCTCTCATATATCAAGCCCACATACCCCCTCCATTCATATACACTTTTTATAAAAAATTTTTCTTTTCTTATAAGCTAGGCAAGTAAAACAATAAAACTATGCACAGTTTTTATAAAAAGTTCTCTCATATTACAAGCCCAATAAGAGGATACTTTAACAACCTACATAGGAAATTTCTTACTAAAGAGCTTCTCCTCCCCAGCTTTTCCCCTCACTTTTTAGGGCTATCTTTATGCAATCCTATTGCCACACAACAAAGGGGCGGATAAAGAAAAAAGGAGAGCCTCCGCCCTCCAGAAATTTTCCTTATTTTTCTTTCTATCTGTCTCACAATGCCTATAGCTACCCATTATTAGCAATTATTTATTATCAATATCTTTCCTAAGTAATGAAAAGTAATATCACGAAACTCGTTTTTAGGAAATTGGGCGTAGATCTCCTAGCAAAAGGAGAAAATCTACGCCCATAGAAACTCGTTTTTGAGGTTTCTGGATCCCTAACACATAGTCCTAGTATTTCAACTAAGGATATCAGAGCATCCTCTCTCCAGATCTGGGAGGCGTTGCACATCTCTCTCCATGCTTAACTCTGATAATCTCTCACGAGAGACTTCCGTTACCCAACTTCTTTTTTTAATGTAGGTTTATGAGTTGTATAAATTCCTACTTAGGCGGTAGCTGGATTAGTAGGGAGCTCCATAGTGCTTACCAGACACACTACCACCGTAGATTTTATATTTAGGCTCTACACACCACGATTATTTATAAAGGTTACGCTGTCCTTTTCATAGTATGAAATTTTCCAAAAGAAAAGAGCGGTTAAGGTAGCATGGAGTTACTAACCTTAACCGCCCTCTCCCAGCTTACAGTTGAAACTGGAGGTTTCATACTATCTATGTTAGGTATCTATATGGCGATTTTTATTGACTTCCGATTATATAGCCCTTATAATAATAGCTAAGAAAATCAGTTGCCTTTACGGTGGTTTGAAGTAACACGCTACCTCATTCCCTTATCTGTGCTGGTAACACATATAAGAGCTGATTGAGCATCCTGTTAGGGGTGCTTTTTTCTTTGTCCGTTTCTATTCTGTTTTCTATATTGTAAGGGGCGTTTTTTCAAAAGTCAACTTATTTTTGTTAATTTTTAATAATTATATACCCCTTATATAATGTATTCATTGTTCATACCTCACAAATGAGGTAAGTACTACAAGCCTTTTTAAGCCCCTCTAATCCCTGTACCCTTACTCTTTATCCACTAAACATGAAAAAGGGCTGTATGAGGCTCCTAGAGGCTCACAGGAGGCTCTCTTCCGATGGAGTCACGAACCGTTACCCCATCTCTTATCATCACAAAAGAAAGAGCCTACCCACTACAGCGGATAAGCTCCTTATGTTACACACTTTCTATTATCATTTTCGCCCATGCAAGGCTATCATCCTCCCCCATCATCGTATAGATCGTATCCTTAAAGGGGATCCTTGTATCCGTTCCTTTTTTGCCCTCCACTAAGAGGAGCCTCTGATCTGTAGCTCTTGCCTCATTTTGTAGGTGGTGCCTAAACTGGTGGAGAAAACCCTCCAGATCTGGATAAGAGAGAAAGATCTCCTTAGTCTGTGGTACATAGTTATTATCCCTCACATAAAAGGTAAGTACTGGGATCGTAACCTTATACGCCTCCGCTAACTTAGTATCCAGCTCCCTAAGGAGCTCTAATTGTTCCCTCTCCTCCTTATTACGGTAGCTGTTAGCTATTATCACGGATCTCATAGGGGAAAAGGCTTTACACTCTGGGAAAAGGCTCTTATAGAGCTCTACACGCTCATCTATCGTCATTAGATCCGCCCTCCCTGTAATACTTACACTTGCATCCATCAATATATACGCTGTCTGGCTTAGTCTTAGGATACTGGAATACCTCACAGCTACCTTTACTAGGATCATCACTAAAAGGCGTGGATCCATCCGCAAATCTACAGCCTATACAGGCTTTACCGTTATCCTCCCAGCTACTTAGCCTCTCCTGTGCTATCTCCTCTGATCTACTCATCTTATCGCCCTCCCTGTGCATATCCATTATACTCCATCTGGAGGCGTTTTACATAATAGCTTACGGTAGCTGGGGTAAGAGCTAAGGATCTGGCTACATCCGTTTTAGATAATCCGCTAAGGAGGAGCTCCGCTACCTGTCTGATCGTACCAGTAAGGATACTCATAAACTCCTCCAGATAGAGGCTACTGTAATCATCATTAGAGTAATGCTCCTTATTGATATCCTCCAGCTCATCATAGCTAAGGAGAGGCTCTGTAGTAGTTCTCTTAACCCTGTTACAATGATCGTAGATCCTGTTATAGCTCTGGCGTACAAAAGCTCCTAACACGGTGCTAAACTTTGCTCCCTTTTCCGCCTTGTAGTACTTAGTTGCTTTCCAGAGTGCCTCATATCCGATAGATAAGAGATCCTCCATAGTGAGGAGCCCATCATCTATAGAGTATGTGATAGCTATGTTTCTTATGATCCCCCCATTCTTACCCATGAGCTCCTTAAGATACTCCTCTCTCTGGGTAGTCTGGAAAAGCTCTACAAGCTCCTCGTTAGTATAATCCTGTAATTCTACTGTAAAAATATTGTAATTCTCTTTCATTGATCCTGTACCTCCTGTGTAATTCCTTTAGATTTCTGTTTCCCACATGATCCGCTCAAAATTCTCATCTCTGAATTGTTCATAGCTCTTAGTAAACCAGCTAAACTGTGTAAACCACTCATACTGTGATCTTATGTAGTCCTCATCGACTTCCTTTTGATACTCTGGATCGTAGTAAATATAAGTTTCCATCCTGTACCTCCTGTGTTATGATCCTGTTATAGGGTACCCTACCCTTAATTTGTATTATAGTAGGGTACCCTATACAAGTCAATAACTTTCTCCTCAAAAGTGAGTTAAAGATTTTAATTTAAGTGTGATTATGATATGATAGGGGGTATATAAAGAATGAAACGGAGTGAGACAATGCCAGTATCTAAGGAAAAAATGGAATATATTGAGAATTGGAAAAAAGATAACACAGATCTCATAAAGTTCCGTGTGCCTAAGGGAAAGAAAGAGGAGTATCAAGCCTTAGCGGAGAGATCTGGAGCTAAGAGCCTTACAGCATATCTAAATAACCTGTTAGAGGACAAACTTAAGGAGGAGCACTAAGCCCCCTCCTATTTTTGTGCATGAAAAAGGAGCGGTATCTCTACCGCCCCATGAGTACCTATGGTACCCTCTTATGATCCGATCCCATTATACGCCTCTAGGATCTATCTTTCAATTTTATTTTATCCTTTAGCTCCAGCAATACTAAGACCGCTAAGAGGATCACGGTTACATAGTCTACCCAACTCCGTACCTTTAGGTACGCCCCAGAAAAATCCTCTGTAGGGCTCTCTGGTGCCTCGTATGGGGTTATATTGATTGTTACCCCATCCTCTGTATAATCATAATTTACATTTACGCCCTCCGCCTGTATGTGGATATTCTGAGGTAGTTCTGTTTCTGTAGTATCTACTGTAGGCTCCTGTGAGGCTGTTTCTACCGTCTTAGCCTCTGGTACTGTTACATTTACCGTTATCGGCTGTGTAGTGGCTCCTACAGGCGTTTCTCCGCTCTTATCCGTAGCATAGTAATTATATGTATTGCTGGTAGTATTATTACTGTTTTCCGTTTTGGAGCTCTCACTCCTACTAGAGGAGTTATCTACATTACTCACGCTGGAGGAGTGATTATCTGTAGTACTCGTATTAGAGGAGCTGGTAGAGCGGTTATCCGTACTAGAGCTATTATCCGTGGAGTTTGTGGTACTCGTGGAGCTCTGGCTATTATCTGTGGTGCTATGATCGCTGTTATCCGTAGTGCTAGAGCTGTTATCAATATTGCTAGAAGTTGCTGGAGTATTAGATCCTCCTCCCTCCTCTGGCTGTGTGCTAGGCTCTGTATCCTCTCCCTCCCCTGTGGGCTCTGTAGAGGGCTCCGTACTTGGAGTAGTAGGATCCTCCTCTGTAGATGGCTCCGTAGAGGGTTCCGTACTTGGCTCCTCCGTAGGATCTGGAGTAGGGGTTACGGTACTTGGATCTGTCTCTGTGGTTAAGAATTTCCGATATTCTCCAGCCCCACCTACTAAAGGATCCAGCTCGTTGTACCAGCCATTAAAAAAGAGATGGTAATAATTGAGCCAGCTATTAAACTCCTCCTCTGTAGTAAAATTGCTTAGGCTTGCATCATTAGCCAGATCAGAGCCCTGTGAGGTGGCTGTATTGCTCCAGATCAAAGAGTTATAGATTTCTGTAGATCCGATATTATACACGCCTCCGCCTATTCTAGCTGTATTCCCCTTTATCTCCGTGTTATTGATTGTGAGCATATTCCTGTTATAGATCGCCCCTCCGTTATCCTCCGCCCAGTTATTCTTAAGGGTACAGTTACTTATACTCACAGTGCCCTCATTGTAGATACTGGCTCCGTTTTGAGCTGTGTTATCATCGAATACGCAAGAGCTAAAAGTAGCATTACCAGAGGAGCTAACATATACCGCTCCTCCATCTCCAAGAGTATGTATAGTGTTCTGAAAATCGCACATATTAAAGAGGGCGTTACTCTCTACCACTACAAAAGGTACAGCTCCTCCTACTGGTTTTTCCTCCCCTCCACTACCGCTCCTACCATCAAAAGTAATCTTACTTAGAGTAGCTCTAGCCTCATCTCCATACACTCCAGATATTACGATCTGGGCGTTTTCCTCCATCCTAACTAGGGTAATAAACTTATTATTCCTGTTAAGGTTTCCTATAGCTGGGATCGTTACCACTCCACTTATCCCTATTACATCCCCATCCTGTGCCTCTGATACAGCACTAAAGAGGGCTCCGTAGCTGTCTACAATCGTTGTAGGGCTATCTGTGCTCCCTATGGCTGTTACAGTTGAATTAAGGAGCAATACCAGCACTAATACCAGTATCGCTCCCCTCCTAAATTTTTTCATATCGCTTACGCCTCCTGTGTAAATTTGCGGATATTCTCCGCATAATAACATTATACCTCACTAAGGAGGCGTATCTATAAACCTGTGGTTAAATGAATATAAAAAGAGCCAGATCCTACGCTGGATCCAGCTCTCATACTCTCTATATTTCTCCGTTACCCTTTAGGTAATCCAGAAAGCCCTCACAGCCCTCTATAACATCATCGTAAGTTACATCAAAGTTACCAGTATACCACGGATCTGCTATATCTCTACCAGATCCAGCAAAGCTAAGGAGCTTGTAGATCTTCCCCTCTGGATCCCCTTTAAGCATCCTGTTAAGGTTTCTCATGTTCCACTCATCCATACCGATAATGTAATCAAAGCTACCATAATCCTTTACTGTGATCTGCTTAGCTCTATGAGGTACTAAAGGGATCCCCACCTCCTGTAATTTCCTTACGGTGCCTCTGTGCGGAGGGTTCCCGATCTCCTCCGTACTTGTTGCGAAACTGTCTATATAAAACTGATCTCCTAAGCCTCTCTCCTTTACCATGTGGGTAAATACGCTCTGGCTTAAAGTCGATCTACAAATATTTCCATGACAGCAAAAAGCTACTCTTATCATACATTCCTCCTTAGATCGCTATTCTTATTTCAAGAGTGTTATTTTGTACTGTTTGTGTCGCAAAGTACAGATGTTGCCGTGGCAGATGAATAGTACACGAATTGGTGTCATAATATACCTCCTGTTGCCAAGAAAGGCGCTGTTTTACAAAGTTTCTTGGGTGTTTTGTTATTTCTGCTTATATACCGCAATGCTTCAAAACATAGCGGATTTTAGCAAGTTATTACTACCTGTTAATAGTAAAATTAGTAGTAAAACCGAAGTCATTACTACTAAGGATTTCACTACTCATTCGTATGAGATTTATATCCAATTGAAAAAACAAAATTTTTTAGTTCATTTGACTTAAATATTTTGCTATTTGTTAACTGTCCAATCGGCAAAAAGTGGTCTTCAGGAATCTCATGTGCCATGGCCAGTCTATACTCTCTTTGATATGACAAATCTTTATTTTTATATAAAAATCTTTCTTTTGAACCTGTGTTAAAACTTTGTATCCTATCAATTAAATTCTGCTCACAATACTCAACTTGGTCAAAAATGTAATCACACTCATTCCGTTTAGCGTATTCTTTTATGTGTGCCTCTAATTCCACTCCATTAAGTATTACACAGTATTCCCCAAATTTTTCTGACATACTGTCAAATTCTACTTTAGAAAATGGGAATAAGAAATCTGCGTGTTTTTCATCAGCATACATTAATCTCATCTGTGATAAAGGAATTCCAACAAACGACACTAGCGGAATTAAATCATCCTCTTTAAACTGAACTCGTAAGTGTCCACCAGGCGCAATAAATACAACTTTTCCTGTTTCAGCATCACATACTGTTATTCTTTGTGCCTCGATAACTGAAATCAATTCATATTTATCCCCTTGCCCCCGTACACCTGACATTTCTTCTTGTTCTCGAAAATACTTAGCTGTATTTGCAAATAAGTTACCACTACATACATCCTGTGCGAACTTCTCATTTGCGCAAAACTTTAAGTAAAAAATCGGCTTAGTGCCAAGTAATTTTTCTAATTCTGAAACAATATGCTTTCTATCTTCCTCAGATATTTTCATTTCTGCCCCCAAATTTGTTAAGATATATTATTTTAGTATATCACGTATTCGTGAAATTTTCAATAAAGCAAAACACTCCGACACGATGGCCGGAGTGCTAATAATCATCCATATTAAATTGCTTTGAACATTTTCTGCGATACCGGTTTGATGCCGTTCTTCTTATCGACTTCTGCCTGTGCTTTCCTGAATTCCTCCATTCGTCTTAGTTCTTCCTCTGCATCATCCAATCCCACATGGGTGTAAACATTCATCGTGACACTGATATCCGAGTGCCCCATCAAATACTGGAGCGTCTTCGGATTCATACCAGACTTGGCCTGATTGGAGCAATAGGTGTGTCTGCATACATGCGGTGTAATATTCGGTATCTGTACCCGGTAGATATCGTTGTACCGGCCTACCATATGATTGAAGCGGTGCTGCCAATGCATTGCCACAAACGGCATCCCCTTCTCATCCAGAAAAAGGAAGCCGCTGTATCCATTTATCATTTTTTCTACTTTAGGACTTGGCCGGTCCTCGATAATAGCCCGGAACATATCTGCCACATCGTCAGTGATTGGCAGTTTTCTTGTTCCTGCATTCGTCTTGGTTGACTCAATGATATACTCCATTTTTGATGTCCTTTGAAGCTGATAATCGATATTTACAATCTTATTATCAAGATCAACATCACCTATCGTTAACCCACAAAATTCTGAGATTCTCATTCCTGTGTGAAATAAAATATACACAACCTCATAATACTTGCAATACAATCTATCGTCATGGATAAATTTCAAGAACTTATTCATCTGTTCTTTTGTAATCGCCTCCCTGGTAACACTATCATTTACCACTACTCCTGCAAGTTCAAACGCAAAGGGATTCTTGTGCAGCACATCGTCATCCACTGCCATTTGAAAAGCTGGTCTTAAAACACCTCGCACTGTTTTCACTGTACTATGGCCTTTCCCATCCGATTGTAACTTAATCAGAAACAACTTGGCATCTGAGGTCTTTATCTGTCCAATGCTTTTTTCACTGAATTCTTCCTTCGCAAGAAGATTCTTTACAAAATTGTAATTAGTTAATGTATTTGGCTTGCAAAAGTCTATGACAATAGTTCTGTCAGCTACCAACATCCAATTGAAAATGGACACGATTTCACATCTTCTATTGCAAAGGAAAATGTATTTCGTAGACTCGGAGCTGTAATCCCGACTCCAACCAAAGAGGGATATTTGAAAAATGAATACGCCAGACGTTTTGGTAGCGCAGAAGAAAAATTTTGCATCGCCGAAACTGGTATCGATGCCAAATGCGTGTTGTAATAATGTGCTTTTCCCGTTCACTATATTCTGTAGATTTTCCAAACTTTTATCATCAAATAAACTAGCCGAGACCGAAACGCACAATGTGTCATTTTCATCTCTGGATTCTTACGGTATATCCTGCTGCTCCTTTGGTTGTCTATTCGTTTTTCTATCTTCATCCATAATCGGCTTCCCATGCAGTAATTCTGCTATTGCCTGGAGCATCACATCCTCCACATCATCTGTCGGATAAAATCTACCTTCCTTGTCCAGAATACAACCACCAATATCATAATTGCATGTAGGCACTCGCAGGTATTTGACATCCCTACCTAATATCTTTCCTATCTGTCTTGCCAGACTTCCTCAATCCATGTTCTTTGTGTTAAATTCGATTCTTCTCATATACATACCGCCTTTCTTTTTGATATGTACATATATCACTCTAAAGCATAGAAATAACAAGTTATATTGCAGAAATCTAGTAAAACAAATACACAAAACAATGTCTTAGAATTACGGTATTTCCAACATTCCAAAGTCAATATGCTCCGCGCACAATACCCCCTATGCAATTTTGCGAAAACTTGCGTGAGAGGAGGCATCGGTCTTCTGGCGAAAAAGGCTGTAGAGATTTGAGGGGACCTACCACTATCTAATTTTTATTTAATTTAATATATTGCTTCCTCCATGATTTTGAAGGATGTTTACAGATACCATCTTCAGATGCAAATGCACACATTCCTTCAATTCCATTGGAACCACAAATATCTGGATTGCTTTGTCTACATCCATAAGTTTGAACCTCTGTATCAAACTCATGTAATGGTGCATTGAAAGCTATATGTAGCGCAGTCATTAAAATTTCCTTTCTCAACTAAATAACTTATGAACTTCTAGGTCCAGAGTTTTTTCCAACTCACTTACATCGGCTCGTCCAATTGTTTCTCTCATTTTGCAATGTATTGTTTTAGAAATACTAGAAATCTTATTGTGAACCTCATTCTTTTTATTGTACTTTGGAATTGCAATATATTTTAATACATCAACCCCTCTATTTGTAGAAATCGCATATCCATCCACTACTTCAATTACACTCGGTGAATTAATAATTCCACAAACATAATATGCTTCCATTTCATCATATACATCTAACATCAGCACCTTAGAGTCGACAACAATCGGCTTATCTTCTTCAAAAAGTTCAGCATCCGCATTAGGAATAGAATTCATATATGACGAAACTACAACTGCAGACATACTTCCTGTTTGCTCTTTCCATAATACTTTATATGGAGAATAGGTATATGTTCCAACATTATCTAGTCTATAAAATGGTTGTGTTTCAGGATTATAAAATTTCCCATTTTGTATTCTTGTATCCAATAGCTCATCATGATAGAAAAATAACCACTGATATGTTTCTGGGGCATCTTTAGCCAATACAGTTTCAGGAATACCATACTTATATTCTGCAGTATGTGGGACAATCATATATTCATTTGATTTTATCCACCATCTGGCTATATTTCTTCCTCCCAACATAGGATAAATATATTTTTCTTCTACAATCCCCTTGTGAACACCTTTGTCAATAATGTCTTGTCGCCTCTGTCTAGATATATCGTTAATAATTTCTAAATATCCGCTTCTAACTCTTTTCGGTTTCTGTAAAATATATACACCCTTTGCTCCAGCGGGTTCAATTCCTTTTCTCCCCTTATAAGCTCTTTCAACCTGAGAATTTACAACATTATTTGCAAACGTCATATCTCTAAGTGTCAGCCATGCTGATTGTATATCATCCTTAGAAACCGGTTGTGCTAAACAATCGGTGTATTCTACTAAACCAGCAACATAATTCCAATCAGCATGAGAATCGATTTTACTCTTTCTTCCTATCTGAGAATAAAATCTGTATTTATCCATAGGATATTTCATTTCGTTACCTTTTCGGAATTTAATCGCAACTGTTGGTATAGTAAATAAACTTACTCCTGAAAAATCATGTACTTCCTCAACATTAAACGGAACCTTTTGCTGATTTCTTATAATTTCAAATTTTCTAAATCCTTCTCCACCCTTTGTTGATTTCAAAAAAGATGCAGGAAGAAGAAACACCATGCTACCACCAATTTTTAGATATTGATCTACAGAGACATATGTAACTGCCATACCAAAATCATCATGTGTTGTTTTTTTATCATAGGCATTTTTTTCAAATATTCCGTAACTCTGCCAAATGCTAAGAGTTCCGGCTCTATAGCTCTTACTCATTGCTTTCCAAGCAATCCAAGGGGGATTACCAACAACAAAATCAAACTTATCTCTAATCATTACCGGTGCAAAACTATTTCTAAAAATAATCGGCCAAAAGGAATCTTTACTCGCTCTATGTAATACGCTTAACTTTGAAAACAAGGTTTTTACAATCTCTAAATCTCTTTCAGAAATTAGCTTTTTCCCAAGAGCCAAGTTCCTAAATATTTCATACGATCCCCTATCATCTATTGATTGACTTAACAATTTTAGAAATTCGTTTCCTTTTGAAAAAGAATCAAACTTTGGAATTTCTATTTCCCCAACAGTAGTTTCCAATTTTAAAGTATCATCATTTTCTTCTGTATAAACTACTGGTGCTAATATAGAGTCAGCAATAAAAACCGGTATTTCTACTGATTCACCAAATTCTTCATCACAGTTATCAAAAAATGCAGAGAACATAATTAAAATATAATTTGCCTTTGCTGAAACTACAGAAATAGGATTAATATCAAACCCAACAATATTATGCGTTATATTTACAATATCAGATTTAGTTAATGTACCTTTTTTCTGTTCCACAATACGCTTTATGGCTTGAGTTAAAAATGGTCCTGAACCCGCGGTAGGATCTATCAGTGTTTTTTCGATAAGTGACTCACATTTTTCTCCTGTATAACCTACCATGTCAAGTGCGTGTTCTACAATCCAATCTGGCGAAAAATATTCGCCCATTAGGTGTCGCATTTCTTGCGGGATCAATCCCATATAAACTTCTTGCAAAATATCTTGAACATTCTCTGGTTTTAAGACAAAAGTACTCAAGTCAAATTTATTTACAACTACTAATGTTTCATTTATTAATGTAACATCAAAACTTGCTTCTGGATTTTCCACATTTGCTGTGAATGTAAACCATTCCAGAAAATGTGATTCAAAAAAATTATTAACTAATCGGCAACTTGCGTCAGTACTTCCATCAAAAAGTCTATTTATTTCATCTTTTGTTAATTCCTGTTGTGTAGTAAACATTGGATCGACCAATTGTGATAAAAAGGAATAAACTAGCAATTTAAGAAAAATATTAAAGAACGTTTGCATTGAAAAAAGATATTTTTTACTATCAATTTCAAACGCAGAACTTATTCCATACATTTCTCTTATTTTTGAAGAAACTTCTGTAAAATCAGTTGCATCTTCATCATCGCCGTACATAACACCAAACACACGATTCCATTCATCAAATAAAGTTTTAACTCTATTATTAAACGCATCATTGGTAGTATCTAAATTTTCATCTAAACTTTTATATATTGTTAGTATGCTTTTTCGAACATAATCACTCTTAGGATGAATTACAGAACATAACATTTGCTTAGATAAAGATACTTTATCCGTCTGCTTCAAAAGTAATGCCAATCTTTTAATTCCTCTAGAAAAATCTTTAACTTCGTATGTAAACTCAAGATTAACAGGTTCACTAATATCAATTTTTATCTTACTAGTATCAAGTTTCTTTTTCTGTGTAGACGGTATAAATCTGGCAAATATAAATTGTTTACCATCAAAACCAACTCCAATTCCTGTTAATATTTTATCAATAATTACTTCTAATTTATCATTGACACCTATTCCTGCATTGCTTAAAATATAATCATGTAATCCATGATCTGCATTATCCCTTCCAAACACAGCTTCCTTTATTCCTGAAGTTTTATTAAAATATCCTTCTTTTTTGAATTCAAAAGAAATATTCTGGAATGTAGCATCGGTTCTTCCCCCAGCTTTTAAAACATCTTCACTATGATACTGTCCTACCATCTCTGGATTCAATTCTTCAAGTAAAGGTTTAACAATATCTGAATGAAAACTTATTTTTACATCATCTTCATTATTAAAAATATTTTTCTTAAATTTATATTCCAATTCTTTTAAGTTCATAATATACCTCCGTTCAACATCACTAGTATACGTCAAAAAAACTCATTGGTCAATGCTCTTTTATAATATATATTAGCTATATAATTCAAAAATAAACTCACTGGTCAATAGAAAGGAGTTCTTATCGAAAATAGAATACTTATAAAAAACATGACCGAAGCAATTAAAGAAGTACTTCCCTCATGCAAAAGTTCAGACGAAATTAAACATATCTCTCAAAACAAATTTTCTTATATTAATAATCACAATATTACTACAATATATCTAGTTTTCAACTCGTATGCTTCTTACAAGAAACACATCGCTAATATTCCTCATAAACTAATTAAATCTTATAGCTTTTACATTGCTGAACTGCTTTAACTAATCAAAGCCATATTCTCTGTAATACCCGCAAAGAATATGGCTCTAATATTAATAATTAATTATGCAAATCAAGAATTAGCGCTATTAAAATAAAAAACTGCTTAATCATTAATTCTTTCTATATTTCATGTGCTGATATCCAGCCTTCCCTTATTGCTCTTTCTTCTAATAATCTAGGATTAATTTTTCAACAGTATACTTACCACTTCCATATACGCATTATCTTCTTCAACTTATCACTCTATATTCATCTATACACCATTAGACGCTCTGTTTTACATAATTTTCAACATCAATCATTCTAATCTTCATCCCAATAATCTTCTGTCTCCTGGGATGTTGTTCGTATTCCAAACAACTTCCACATAAAGTCTTCTCTCTCATGGAAGATATCTACAATATAGATTGCGTCATCTGTAATTCTGTAAAATGCATAATTATGTTCTGTACATATCATCAGATAATCACATGGTACACCAATTGCCTTTTCTACTGATATTCCAGACTGTTCAAATCTCTGTAATCGTCGCATCGTCTGCATCATATTTGACACCACACGTTTTGCTACATCTGCGCCAAATTTTACCGTTACACCACGTTTGATATTACGTAATTTCTGCGCCGTATCTGGTGAGTATTCTAATTTTTTCAAATTCTATACCCCCAGTTCTTTTTCTAAATCATCTGCTGAAATCCATCCCTCTTTATTCGCACGTTCCTCTGAGCTTTTCAGTTTTGAAAACAGTGTATACGCAGCTCGATATCTATCAAGCTCATCAATCTCTGCCATTGTCAGAATTCCATACTGTCCGTGTCCATTACGTGTCAAATATACTCTGTTATACACATCAACTTCCTTTAATACTTCTGTATAATTTCTAAGATCCGATACTGGTTTAATGTTTGGCATAACAATTCCTCCATTTCACATATCAACTACGAGAAACGTGCTTGGCGAGTTTCTCAAGTTGTCACGACAGTCGCCAAATGGACATACAAGTATGTTCGCTTGGCTCGTTGTTCGCGCAAATCAAAAATAATTCCAATTTATCAATATTATTATACCAACGAGGTTTATGTTATGCAACAATATTTGCATGCATATTTTACAGCAAATATTAGTCTGCATAAAATAAGCACCTGATTCAAACAAACCAAATGCTACCATTTTTTCTCCGGTACTTCACATTCTCTACACTCTCCTGTAACACCCACATCACTCGTAGTAAAACCGTAGTCAAAATTTCTGTCATCACCGGTTGCACCACTATGTCGCAGGTTACTTCGGCTTTGCTATACAGCTTATCTCCTGCCGTGACAAATGAATAGTTTCCTTTAACTTTTAGCAACACCTTAACTATAAAGTCAACATATTATAATTCAGAAGACAATACATCTAGCAATACCTTTGCTTCATCAATCGTTAATGTTATACCTTTTCCCATCTTCTCATGTTCTGAAGCCCAATCACGAATATCATATATGTAAATTAAAATGTGGTAAGGATGTAAAAGTATATCGTGATAAGGGTTATTCTGGTAAAAATACAGAACGTACATCATTGAGGTTTCCATTAGTGCTTGATTTCAATTTCGGCGTTTCAGCCTGCGTTCCGCAGTACACATGGTTAAAGACTCATAAACCAATTACTTCCTTTCACCACGCTCTTTTTTTGTGTGCACCTACAATCCCCCCCACAGCTTAGAACGATCTCATTTTAAGGTATCAACAAATTATCAACGCTTGTATCTTAGTCTTATTTAATTTGTCGGTCTCCATGTTCGCGCATTTGTTCCTCCTGCAACGAGTCCCCGCTAACAATTATATTTATTATTTTCTATCGGGAGAAAATACACAGTGAGCCATTCTTCGGCTTTTATTGTCGATCTTGTGCCTCCCCCGACTGACGGCAAAATTATTAAAGCAACAAAAATTTTATTTAGAGTCAACCAGCATTTTACAGGCAATGGAAATGATGATATATATGCAGATTATAGATGCCGAGACAAATTTACTATGAAGCTATTGCCATTATCTACCAGTGGATATAATAGCCTTGATAAATTTGAAAAAGATATGATTGCAAAATATGATGCTTACAATAATGGGTATAATAAAACCCACGGAAATGGATGATTACACCAAACAAAAAGAAGTGCCATGCCAGTGCTTTTCTGACTCGATACTTTTTTGTGCGGTAGACTGGGAATTGCACGAAGTGCAAGGCGTATAGCGCAATAAACGAGTGACTTTTTGCTGAAATTATGATAAGATAAAAAAAATGCAAAAGGGAGGAATTTCTTATGAAGTGTCCGTACTGTGGTGCTGAAACACAAAATGATGTTTGTGAATTTTGTGGAAGTGAAATACCAAAAGACAAATCAACTGTTAATATTACAAATAATTATTATGGTAATAATACATCTACTGGAAAATGTCCTAAATGTGGGGCTGATAAAGTGACATTTAAACGTGAAAAAATTGGAACTGCTACACAGTCAAGAAATAGAAAAAATACATTTACATCTGGAAGTAAAGGACATGCTGTAAGTCAAAATGCTTATAGAACTGTTGGTATTTGTCAAAATTGTGGTTATACATGGGATCCCAATGTTGCAACAGGAGCAGTAAAAAAATCTAGTTCTAAAACTTGGTTATGGGTTCTTGGATGGATTTGTATTTTCCCTATACCTTTAACTATTTTGATGCTGCGAAAGAAGGATATGAAACCAGCTGTTAAATACGGAATTATTGTAGCTGCATGGATTGTATATTTTATTATTGCTGCCGCTGGTAGAAATAATGATAATTCCACTACACAGAAAGAAACACAGATTGAACAAACTGCGGAGTCTATTGAAAATACAGCAAAGACAGATACAACTACTGAAACGGAACAAGTGGAAACTGCACAAGACGAAAAAGTTGATACAGGAGCTTTTTCCGATGCAGTCGGTAAGGCGTATAAACTTGGTGATAATAGCGTTGATATTATTGCTAGTGAAACATTTTTTAGTTGAATGATTTTTAGAATTTATACAGTAAGTACAACTATGGAACAATCAAAGTCACTTGTACAAATTATATCACCATTATTAGAGCCTGAGATTTCGGCAGAAGATGTTAATACTGCACTTTCTGATATGGAAAAAGGATATTTAAATGGATATTACTATGGTGATGATTCAGGACTGCTTTTCTCTGGTACAGAAGAAAAAGGATATGAAATGGTGCATTTCAATGTTGTTCAAAATTAACCAATATCTTATTCAGTTCAAACATCGTCTTGATATGGCTGTCCTGAAAAGCACTGAACCACACTCTCTACCGCATCCGTCTGATATTGCTGTATTTTAAAATTAAATTTCATTGTTACCAGACTCTTCTTCCTCTTTCGCAATCCATTCTTTTAATTTGTCCTGCAACAATTTTTTATCTAGCAAATACAATTTATATTCAGACGCATAGATATTGGAATCCTTTGGCAATGTCATTTCAATCATACTATCTTTCTTCTCAGGACAAAGCAAAATTCCTATCGTAGGATTCTCTCCTTCCACAATTTCATATACATAACTGTATACTAATCCATTCTTCATGCAAACTTATAGAGCTAAATTCCATTTCAAACTTCTTATCTACACATGCTATTGGATTTTGAACAGCTCCATATCGATATCCTTTTTTCATACCATCCTGTGTTTCCACTTAAAACAAATCCAACATACTATCCAAATACATCTCTTCCCGCACCAGCAACTGACATTCCGGTTTGGTCATGTAGTGCAGTAGGAATTCGAGCAATATAGCATTTCCGAGGCTTCTGCCTTCTATTTTGAAATTGGAAAATCCCATCGGAATATAGGTCTTTAATATATCATCAACACCGATAAAACCGGGATTTTTCATGGCCTTGGAGAAGCGATACCCTTCGTTTGCCTGCGGTGCCACACAGATATGGTCCGGACAATCTTCACCCAGGCTCTTGCGGCTGACATTTTCATAACACGTCTTTCTGTCTTTACAGCCAAAAGAGCAACATTCATTGCACAAGAACTCTACTTTCTGTTTCTGCTGCACCGACAATATATTTAATTTTTCAAACTGTTTATTGAATCGAAAATCCGGCACGACATAAGCAAATTCTTCACGATTTAATTCCTTTTCAAATGCCTTAAAATCTGTTATGACTTTCGTTGTAGATGATACAAAATATAAATTCGGATAAGTCTGTTTCAGATACTCTAATAGCACATCCGAGTGAATAATCACACCATTTTGAGCAGTCGTTTCTTTGTTAAATAATTCACACAGTTTATTGCATTTCCAATCTGTCAAATGTTTCTGCTGTATCAGTGAGTTACTAAAGGTTAAACGGGCTGAAATATGATATTCCTGCATAAGCGCAGCTACATTTCTTGCATCATCATCGCCGAAACCGACACGCCCTCCACCCCAGATACAATCCGCCGGTGCGCCATAAATAGAGCCAATCTCGCACCAGTCATAGAAATACTCTCGGTGTTTACGATACAATTGTAAAAATACTTTATAAAATTCGTAGAACTCAAAGAGCCCTGGAAGATGAAAGTATGCTTTTGTATTTTCATTTGTTGTATGTTCCATATAATTTTCATATCCTCCGTTTATTTTAACCGATTATCGAATATGTTTATTATATCCTTACGCAAAAAAGAGTCAATGATTTTAACAACCACTGACTACTTTCTTACATATAAGGATGTTTTTTATTTTACAAAATGCACTTTGCTTTCATCATACCGATTCTGCTGTGAATTGACTTTTTCCGGATATCCGATAGGAAAAATGGTAAATGCATGCACATCAGAAGGCATCTCTAAAACTTGCTCCACTGCCTGCATGCGCTCCTGTAATGGTGCAATTCCAAGCATAACCGTACCAAGTCCTAGTGCATCTGCTGCCAGCCAGATATGTTCTGCTGCGATTGCACAGTCAATATCGTTATAATCTGGGAAAATCCCACCATCTTTATATGCGACAACAATTGCCGTCGGTGCATTTGCCGCGCAGCCTGCATAGGGACTTGTCTTTGACAACTGCTCTAATTTATCGGAATTGGTAACCACATAGAATTCCCACGATTGCTGATTGCCTGCTGTCGGTGCCTGCATTGCCGCACGAAGAATCTGCTCAATCTTTTCTGGCTCTACTGCTCTGTCCTCAAACTGTCTGATACTTGTTCTGTGAAAAATTGCATTTTGTGTTTCATTTGTTTTCATTCTATTGTACTCTCCTTTATTCTTTTATTTTGATTTGTATACATCTTATGGAATTTTGCAATAATAATAAATATTATTGATTTCTAATATTTTGATTATTTCAGGAATCTGAACAAATCATATCTCTATGATACCATATTAATTTTTCTTGTAATCTCTGCCAATATTCCAGCATTTACCAATGACCGAACCCGTACTTAAATAATTTGCATTCTGAAATTCAAACAGAACCGGACTCATTTTCTCATAATCAACCTTACCACGTTCATTTAAATATTCTTCCTGAACGTATGTATTCACAGGCTTAACAATATAGTTGTTAAAATTTCCTACTTTCACCATATCTAAGATTTCACATTCCATTGAAAGTGGTGCCTCATCAATAATCGGTGCGCCTTGTACTCGTCCAAAATGATATTTAAACATATCTGATTTGTCCGTATCTGCTCCTTTTACAATACCACAATAATCTGCTGCCTGTAACATTTTCTGATTCACCAAACTAACAGAAACTGTTTTATTTTGCTGAATTCCTTTATTTGAAAATTCATGTGCTTTATCTACACTAATCATAAATGTGTGATGTTCCACAATTCCTACATGCGCAACCGGAAGCCAATTTACTCTTCCCTCTACAACTGTTCCTACAACTGTCACTGGTGTAGGATATAATCCCATGACCGAACCGATATTTTTCTGCATGATTATTTCCTCCTAAATACTGCTTGTTCTTATGTTTCATTTATGGTATTATTCTACCAATATAAAACAAATAAACAAGTACGCACTTAAAAGTGCCATAGTATCCAAAAAGATACTATGGATAAATACTGAATTTAAGGAGATTATATGAATACAAATATCCATTATAACTGTCCCGTAGAAGCTGCACTTGGTATCATTGGCGGCAAATATAAGACGGTTATTCTATTTCATCTAAAAAATGAGACACTGCGTTACAGCGAACTTAAAAAAATTCTAACCAATGCAACACCAAAAATGCTCACACAGCAGCTGCGTGAATTAGAAGCAGATGGTATTGTACAACGAACGGTCTATCCTGTTGTTCCTCCAAAAACTGAATATTCATTAACAGAATTTGGCAAAACACTCACTCCTGTCATTGATGCAATCTGTGATTGGGGTACGCAATATCTGTGGGATACAGACAATAATTGTTTGAAATCTTTATAGATTCATTGCCTATGTACGCAATGCAAAGTTCTAGATTCAAAAAATTAAACTAATTTTTTACTGTAGAAAATCATCTTTATTTTTAAAAGGTGCCATAAGAACATACACCAATGCTCTCTTGACACCTTTTCACAAACAAATTATTCAAACTGTTTTATGTACAAAATGAAGATACTCGCTGTTACAATTGCGTAATCCATTTGTACTCTGTACATACATCTATACACTATCCCAACAGCCTTCCCTGCTCATACGCACCATTTTCAAATGCGAAATAAAATTCTGAATAATCTTCTGATTCAAAGATTTCAAGCAGTTCCCGCATATTCCATATCAGATTCGCAGTCGGAATATCTTTTCGGTTCAGCCAGAATATACGTCCTTCTTCAGAAGATTTTAGCGTTCCATCAAATGTATCTGTTTTATACAAAATGACAATGTATCTCGTTCCATCTTCTTGAATCCAGTCTTTAAAACCACATAATTTCGGATGATAGATATTTAGTCCGGTTTCTTCTTTGATTTCCCGAATAACGGAATCTGTAAGACTCTCACCTGCCTCGATATGTCCACCAGGAAATACCAATCCACCCTTATATTTTGTTCCTACTTTTTCTTGTACCAATACGCTGTCTTTTGTATATACCAAACACATATTGGTTAACTCTATTTGTGATTTTCTTGACATTCTGTCTCCTCAACTGTTATGTTTTCTATTAATATTCTTAAATCTGATAAAAACAACTGATTCTCTTATCACATCTATTTTTTAATCTGAAAATAGCTGTGTCCAATACCAGCCATACATATCACCTTCAACTTCTTTCGATAATCCAACGCCTAATCTAGTAAAGTTTGCATTAATCATATTGGCATAATGTCCCGGTGAATTCTTCCATCCCTCGACAACTTCTTCCGGACTTCGATATCCTGCTGCAATATTTTCTCCCTTTGTTCTGCTATCCTGAATCTGATAATAATCAAATATTGTAAAACAAGATGTTCCATCCGGACGGGTATGTGAAAATACATTGTTAAAATTCATCTCCAGTGAACGATATGTTGCAGCTTCACACATCGTTTCATCTAATACCAAATAACCGACACCTACCTCATCGCGAATTTCATTGACACGATACAACACTTCTTCATAAAAATCATAATATTCAGAAGTTTTTTCACTGCTTAGCTGCATCATAGAATCCTGTGGCTGCTCAATTTCAGGCTCTGGTGCTGCTTCTTTTACCTTACTGTCTTCAATCTCATACGTCTGCCCATCAATCTGTATCGTTCCATTGTAAGTAAATGTAATCTTTCCATTTTCAACATACCACAATCCAGCTTCATTACGCTCTAATCCAGTATATCCAAAATCTACACCGCCATTTGTAATTTTCCACCAGCCATATTCATTTGACGCTAGTCCATTATAATCAAAATCCACCTTGCCATCTGTAACTTTCCACCAGCCATATTCATTTGGTGCAACACCATTGTAGGTAAAATCTACCTGACCTCCAATAACCTTCCACCAGCCATACGCATTATTGACAATATTTTCATAACTAAAATTAATTCCGCCATTTTCAACATACCACCAGCCGTATTCATTCTGTGCAAGTCCGGTATAGCTAAAATCAACACTACCATTGTTACACTTCCACCAACCATATTTATTAGATACTAATCCATCATAATCTTTGACTCTCTTAAATCTCCAATTGTATACATTCCACTGATTCTGTTCTTGTTTTAGATGATATGTACGGCTAAATGTAGTATATTCCTGTGCATATGTTGTAACAACACTACCGAGTGATACACTTCCTATCACTGTTCCAAATCCAAGTGCTGCCACTGCTATAATCGTTGATTTGATTGTTTTAGATAACTTCTTTTGGTTCATTTATGTTCCTCCTCGCTTCTTTTACTCACTCTATGTTCATATTCATCACTTAAGCGATACCTGCGCTGATAATAATCCATAATTCTATAATTTATAATGTCTTCCATATGCTTTTGGAACGCCCTATTATAAATAACATTTACAAGGTCATCTCTTAATGCCAATACATACCCTTCTTTTTCTACAAAAAATCCCATGCCATTTGACAAAAAAGCCTTTATCGGATTCTTTCGGATATTCGCCAAATGTACTTTATCTGTAATTCGCTGATATTCTTCAAATGATTGAACTTGTAAATCCTTCCAATTTCCATTCTTTCAGGTGTAGCTGTTAAACCTAACATAAATTTGGGGTTAAAATACTTTACAATTTTTGATACTGACTATTTACTGAATGATGAAACTCATCAATAATGAGATAATCAAAATAATCCTGAGAGAAATATTCGTCTGTCAAATATGTATGTTGTACTTGAATCCCTGTATATTCACTCGCCATCATACACAATCTTTCAGAACCATCTATTGCCTCAACTTGATAGCTTTGCTCTAAAAAATATTTTGTATCTGTCCCGGCACCACAACCAAAATCCAATATCAAAGCATTTTTATTCGAGAGCGTATTTAAAAATCTATTTTGTATATCTTTAAAATCCACGTTAATTGTAGAAGATACAAAATCTTTAGCATTTTTGTTATAATAATCAATTGTAGGCATTATCCATATTCTCCCAATCATTATAATTTCTATTAGTATATTCTTTTTTATAATTCTTTCTATATCTGTAATCTATCGCTTCTTTTACCCACTCTAAAAACATAACTTCTATGATTTAGAATATCATAATTTTCATAAAAACACTATAGAAATTATTGCATTTAAAGCCTTCCGATGCACTCTAGTATCACCGCACTCCAACGCTTTGCAATCATCTGCTGCCCTTCCATCGTTGGATGTGTCATATCGCAGGAAATGAAGTCCTTTCGGTCAAGCAATTCGATTCCCGATGTGTATGGTAAACCATATTCATTTGCATATTTTTTCACAATCTCACGAAAGATAACGCTTCGTTCTTGTTCTCGTTGTTCTTTATTGTGTATAAAGATGTCTGTCACAAATACCGGTCTGCCATCTTCTTTGAATACTTTTAAAAATGTCCCAATCCGATTGTCAAATTCTTCTACTGTCATTTCACTGCCAACCAGATTCACTCCCATCTCTACTGTCGCAAAATCCCAATCCTTGCGGCTAGTAAGGTATTTTGCCATATTCGCTTCCATATGTGCTGATCCTGCAAAACCCATATTCAGACAGTCTGCATGAAGCGCATTTGCAATCAAATGTGTATAACTCGTTGCTGGAAGTACAGACAGACTTCCATGTGTGATAGAAGAACCATATGCCAAATAGTTTTTTCGCGGCACATCCGTATCAAGTGGCAACTGTGTTTCTCCTTCTTTTCCAATGTAATAAATCGTTCCATAAGGCAGTAACACTCGTACCAGTCTTGGATGAAAGCTGCTCCGATACTGCGTATACATTTGTTCCAAATCTTCTATTCTCTTTGGATAACGAATCGTAATGGCTGTATCTTCTGTTCCTATATTTTTTGCACAACAGTCCCATCCCCCTTGAAAACTGCCAAAATAAATTAATGCCGTCTGTGCTTCTGTTACATCTGCTGCCCGCAAATGCAGCGTAACTTCATCATCTGCCATTCGAAACCGCAGCTCTACGCCACTGGCAAAATTTACTGTTCGATTGCTGATTTTTTCATTCATCTGCTTGGCAATTTTCTGCGGAATCCGATACATTTTATACCCCAACTTTGTTTGTTCTAATTCTTCTATATTGTGAAAGTATATATTGTCAAAATTCATATATGGCTCCTTTTTGATTGTGAAACTGATAAGAGAGATTTCTTTTTATCATATTTTATACTGCTCCATTTGACATTTACACTAATTAAGACGCTTGCCCTTTTGAAACCATTGATCATAACCAAATAACACAATATCAAACAACCCAGTAGCCACTGCTGCATCATATTCTCCTTGTAAATCTTCATCTATCTTCCGAATTTGGAAATAACTTGATGGATAAATAATTAAATTTGTCATCTTCCCCCTCCTCGTTTTGTTTATATCTTTATTTTATCATATTTCTGCTGAACTTCCTATCGTCTAACCCATTTGTCGTTATAAAAAATTGGAGCATACCACACCGATATACCCCAATCTTTTCATTTATGAAACTGCATGTTATACTCTTTATACCATCTGATTCTCTTTCTTATACTTATACAACATCTCTGCGTGATTCTGCTCTTCAATCTGAATGTCTGCTAACAACTTCCGAATATCCGTATTATCTGCTGCAAATACATCGAAATTATACTCTGTTGAAACGAGTTTTTCTGTTCCAATGCTATCCGTTGCAAGGAAACAGTCTGACTGCTTCTGCTGTGAATCTGCCTTTCCCTTGTAAGTCCCCTTTGGTGCATAATCACGCCCTTTCGTATCATTACAATCACAACTAGGGACCGTTCCTGCAAGCACCTGACGAAGCGATTCAAAATGCTTCTGCTCATCCTGTTTGAGTGCCAAAAATAATTCTTTTAGTTCTTCATCTGCTGCCAGCTCTGCATACTTCGTATACTTCTCAATACAATTCTGTTCCTGTGTTTTCAAATCATTTAAAACCGAAAGTTCTTTTTGTGTTAAATACATACTTCCCCATTTCTGCCAGTTTTTATAAAGGATATGTCTCCCTTCGCTGACTAATTGTTTATGGATAGTATGTGTAAATTGGTGGAAATTATACACCATGTCTCTTTGTCACAAAATTTTTACATATAACAGCAAAAATCTCCGCAGTCGCATCATATACCACCTACGGAGAATTTTTCATCAAATATAATGTTTGAAGAAATGCTTTATTCTGCTACTTCAACCAATTCAATTTCAAAGTTTAATTCCTTGCCTGCCATTTCATGATTTGCATCAAATGTAATCGTTGTCTCAGACTTAGCTGTAACTGTTACTGGAAACTGCTGTCCCATCTGATTAGAAAGAATTACTCTTTCACCAACTGAAAGGTCTTCTACACCTGGCATCTGCTCGAATGGCACTTCAAAAATTGCTTCTGGATCTGCTTCACCATATGCTTCACTTGGCATCAAATGTACATTCACTTTCTGACCAACTTCCATATCTGCAACTGCTGCATCAAATCCCTGAATCATCTGACCAGCACCACAGATAAATTCTAAAGGCTCTCCTCTATCATAAGAAGAATCAAACTGTGTCCCATCATTAAAAGTTCCTCTGTAATGTGTCTTACATGTTTTACCAACATTACGTCCTGTCATTTCGCTCATCATTTTTCCTCACTTATCGTTTATTTGCTCTGTTTGAATACAATATTTATCTGTTTGCGTCATTCCTACAAATCATTGGAGTGACAACTGCCTCGCTTCATATTGTCCTTCATACGAATATTCACTGGGATATATCCCTTATATAGTAGCATATCATATACTGTACTTTGTATACAAGAGTTATTGGAATAAGTTTTGTTATAAATGGAAACCAAACCTTTTTCCTTCAAAATCTATCTCATCTTTATAAAACACAAAAAACCTGTCCTATGCAAGCATAGAACAGGGGTCTTCGTGTATATTGTTGCAAAGCATTTTCCCATACAAATACTATCTCTTTGTTAACTCTTTGACGAGTTCAAAGCATCTTGTTTACTGGATTTGTGTGTAAATTTTTTGCATGTGTGTTGAGTATTGTGGTGGGTGAAAAAACTCTAATAAACGCAGTAACCTAATACATTAAATTTAACAATAAAAAGCAAAATATTAACTATATATACTTTATCAAATATCTTATTACTGTCTTACATTTCTCTGATGTTTCCTTCCTTAACTGCTAAATATAAATTTCCTATATCATCTTACATCTACAAATTGTTCTTACAAAATCTATTGCTCAATATCTTTATTTTATATTAGTCCTATTAATGTACTATCTTTTAATATTGCTGATTAAATGGCATTTTTCTAATCCCGCATTGAATAAAAACACGCATACTATCTTCTTTTTTATAAAACGCAAAGAACCCTGTCCTATGCAAGCATAGAACAAGGTTCTTCGTATATATTGTTGCAAGGCATTCGCCAATGCAAATATTATCGCTTAGAGAACTGTGGAGCACGACGAGCTGCCTTTAAGCCGT
>DGTC01000034.1 GCA_002394205.1 Lachnospira sp. UBA4346
GCCATTGCCATTGCAAGATATGTTTTACCTGTTCCGGCAGGTCCTAATCCAAATACAATCATCTCTTTTCGAATCAAATCAATATAATGTTTCTGACCAATTGTCTTTGGCTTAATCGGTTTGCCTGCTATCGTCCGGCATATCATATCCGAATCAATTTCAATTAATTCCTGTTCTTTTTCTTCAAACACCAATGACAGCGCATAATCTACATTCTGTTCTGTAATATCATTGCCTCTCTGTGCAAGTTCTAATAAGCTCTGTAATACACGCGCCGCACGATTCGCAGCCACTTCTCCGCCGATAATCTTAATCTGCGAATCTCTATTAATAATCGTTACTTTTAATGTTTTTTCTATCTTTTTAACATATTCATCAAATGGTCCAAATACTGCCGTGCTATATTCTGCAGGCATCTCAATTGTTGTATCAATTACACTCATGAATGTTCACTCTCTCCGTCTCTTTTTCCTGTAAGTGCTTCGTCTGGCATATCATATTCTTCAATCGGAGCATATTGTACCCCCGGCATCAGAATATGCATCGTTCCCTTCATCCGATAGCACGATACATCTTCTTCTATTCTAACATTGTTTTCTAAAATTTGCACTCCATTTTCATACAAATCCCCCAAATCCTGTTGAAACTGCCGCTGCAATATTGATGCAGCTTCCTCTTGGGTATACTCTTCTTCCGTATAATCATAATATTTTGTTATTTTTTTACCAATCTGAATCGGCAGTCGAAATAATCTTATCCATTTGGGTTGCTCCCACAATACATATTCCTCTCTTTTTCCTTTGTATGAAAATGGCAACCGTAATTCTACCATTTTTGTTCCTGATTGAATAATGAAGCTGTGTATATTCTGTTTGAAATAGCCCTTCTTTTGATAATAGTGCGGCAATTGTTTCTCATATTCCATTGTTGTGTCTAATACAACATCTGCATCTGCCCGCACCAACTGCTCTCCTACCTCTTCTCCCGCATCATTATGAAATGTGACAACTCCCGATACAAGCACCTGTCCCTGCTCAACTGTATCTCCAACCTGTACCTGTGGGGTTCCATTTCTTGTAACCATAGATGATACAACTCCATCATGAACCGCTACAAGATTTCCCTGTTCCTCTTTCTGCTGCGTATGATCTGATTCATTTTCCTTTAAATGTACAATCAGACGTGTACCGCGTATTTCAACCGATACCCAGATAATATGGCTATATGCATTACGCAAGTCGCTTTCTATTTCATCACAGTGGATATTTCGCACCGGAATCCCTGTCGTAATATGCTCCGATGCGAGATATTTTCTCAAACTCTCTGCCGTATACTGTGTATTTCCCTCAATTGAAATATCCCATATATATAATCCGCACACATATACTATTATAAATGAAATCAAACATCCAACTACAAAAGATATTCGGGCACGATAGCGAAAGAATAAAAAACGAACGCCAACTTTCCGAATAATCCGAACCCGCATATGTGTTTTATGACAAATATCCTTCAAACGAAAAAAATCCGTCCTTGTAATACACGCAACAAATCCATCTTCTTTCCAATGGATATCCCAAAACAGGATGTCCCGATGTCGGCACATATTCAAAAATCGCTCTTTTGATTCTCCACAAACCTCCGTTATTACATAAGTCATTCCTGCTCTATTTCTGTTTTGCATGCCACCTTCCACCTATCCTCACCATACTGATTATGACCATGCGACCTGCTCAATACAGCCTTTTACCGCAATTTCATCTGAATCAAAAAATTCAATATCCAAATTTTTGCCCTGAATGATCACCATCCCACCCTGAACTCGTATTTTCAACAAGTCCTTATCATATTTTACAATCGACTGATAATTCTCTATATACATCTCACAAGAGCCCACAACTGTAATAATCGGAAGATTATATACGGAATCCTTAGACAGTGCTAACGTATCTGAAATTTTTGTTCGCATTCTCATTCTACTTTTTATTGTACTTATATAAATAGTATGTTTATCTATATCTGTTTATACATTTAACTTATTCAAATCAACACTTCTAAATTATGTTTTGTTATCCCTTTTAACCTTCGAATCTTATAAAAAGAAAAAGCCGGTATAGGAATCATCCTATACCGGCTGATGAACAATAGAAACATCAATGCTCTCTTGTTTAGTTCTAATAATTAGTTAAACTTACGTTTTCTAGCTGCTTCAGACTTCTTCTTACGTCTAACGCTAGGCTTTTCGTAATGTTCTCTTTTACGAATTTCCTGCTGAATGCCTGCCTTAGCACAGTTTCTCTTGAATCTGCGTAATGCACTATCTAAAGACTCGTTTTCTTTAACGATTACATTTGACATCTCTTCCCTGACCACCCTTCTGTTGCAAATTGTGCTGAACAATACATTTATTAGGGTATTTATTAATTGCACAAATAGTATTATATCATATAATATAATTTCGTCAACCTTTTCAACACATTTTTTTGCAAATTTTCCTTATAATACATATTGCATTTCTGCAACGATTATTCCTTTGTTTCATTCCTTACGCAAGCTGTGATTCCAAGACTTCTTTTGCCTTTGTCAACATCTCATCAATACCTGCCGGATTCTTACCGCCAGCCTGAGCCATATTTGGACGACCACCGCCGCCGCCGCCAACACAAGAAGCGACTGCCTTGATTAAGTTACCTGCATGAGCACCCTTCTTAATCACATCATCTGTTGCCATTGCAATCATATTAACCTTATCTGAACCCTGTGCACTTGCAATCAATACAACACCAGAACCAATCTGTGTCTTTAACTGATCTCCTAAGTTACGTAATTCATTCATATCAACATTATCAACCTTTGTTGCAAGGAAGGATACGCCCTTTACTTTTGTAACAGCTTCTGTTGCATCACCCAATGCATTATTTGCAAGTTCAGCCTTGAGCTTCTCATTCTCGCTTGAAAGTGCCTTAATTTCATCATTCATAGAATGAAGTTTCTTAATAAGCTGTGCAGGTTCTGCCTTTGCTACCTTTGCAGCTTCCTTTAATGTGCTTTCAAGTTCAGCATAATACTTCATAACGCCGTTTCCTGTTAATGCCTCAATACGTCTAACGCCTGCTGCAACACCTGCTTCTGAAATAATTTTGAACAAACGGATATTACCTGTATTGGCAACATGTGTACCACCACAGAATTCCACTGAGAAATCACCCATAGATACAACTCGTACCTTATCACCATACTTCTCACCGAATAATGCCATCGCACCAGTCTTTCTTGCTTCTTCAATACTCATAACCTGTGTGACAACCGGAAGTGCCTGTGCAATCTTTTCATTTACAAGGGCTTCTACCTTCTCAAGCTCTTCTGCTGTCATGCTCTGGAAATGTGTAAAGTCAAAACGTAATCTGTCAGGATTTACAAAGGAACCGGACTGTTCTACATGGCTGCCAAGTACTTCTCTTAAAGCCTTCTGTAAAAGATGTGTTGCACTATGATTCTTGCATGTATCTGCTCTCTTGGCAGCATCTACGGACAATGTAACAACATCTCCAACTTTAATCATACCCTTTGTCATAACACCAACGTGACCAATCTTACCACCTTTTAAGTTGATTGTTGTCTCAACTTCAAATGTGCCTTCTGCTGTTGTAATTGTACCGCAGTCACCTTCCTGACCACCCATTGTTGCATAAAAGGCTGTCTCATCAACAATGATTGTACCCTTATCACCTTCTGAAAGTGCTTCAACAACATCTGT
The DNA here is from genome assembly GCA_002394205.1 of Lachnospira sp. UBA4346. Taxonomy (GTDB): domain Bacteria; phylum Bacillota; class Clostridia; order Lachnospirales; family Lachnospiraceae; genus Lachnospira. The sequence continues at coordinate 3,758 of DGTC01000034.1, forward strand.
TTCAGTTGTCAAAACAGTAACCTTTGATTCGTTTGAAAGTTTATCATATCCAACAAATGCACTTGTAATTTCCGGTGCAATTTCATCATATACCGTCGCATCTGCGCCCATATAATTTGTTGTCTTTCTTGCTTCTCTAGCCTTCTTACGCTGTTCATCCATTGCCTGTGTAAATCCTGCTTCATCCACAGTAATGTTCTTTTCTTCTAAGATTTCCTTTGTTAAATCAAGTGGGAAACCATATGTGTCATATAGCTTGAATGCATCTGCGCCTGAAAGTTCTTTCTTACCTTCTGCTGATAATGCATCTTCCATCTCTGCAAGAATACTAAGTCCCTGATCAATTGTCTTATTGAACTTTTCTTCTTCTTCTGAAAGAACCTTAATAATAAAGTCTTTCTTCTCTTCCAATTCCGGATATCCGTCTTTAGAACCTTCAATGACTGTCTCGCACAACTTAGACAGGAACTTACCTTCAATACCAAGTAATCTGCCATGTCTTGCTGCTCTTCTTAACAATCTTCTTAATACATATCCTCTGCCTTCGTTGGATGGCATAATACCATCACTAACCATAAATGTTACAGAACGAATGTGGTCTGTAATAACACGAATTGAAACGTCTGTCTTATCATCCTTTGCATATTCAACATGTGCCATTTCGCATACTTTGTTACGCAATGCCTGTAATGTATCTACGTCAAAAATAGAATCTACATCCTGAACAACAACGGCAAGACGTTCCAGCCCCATACCTGTATCAATATTCTTCTGAATCAGATCTGAGTAGTTACCCTTTCCATCATTATTGAACTGAGAAAATACGTTGTTCCATACTTCCATATAGCGGTCGCAATCACAACCAACTGTACAGCTAGGCTTACCACAACCATACTTTTCACCACGGTCATAATAGATTTCTGAACATGGACCACATGGACCTGCACCATGTTCCCAGAAATTATCTTCCTTACCAAAACGGAAAATTCTCTCCGGTGCAATGCCAATCTCTTTATTCCAGATGTCAAATGCTTCATCATCATCTTCATAAATAGATGGATATAAACGATCCGGATCAAGTCCTACGACTTCTGTTAAGAACTCCCATGACCAGTGAATTGCTTCTGTCTTAAAATAATCTCCAAATGAGAAGTTACCGAGCATTTCAAAGAATGTACCGTGTCTTGCTGTCTTACCAACATTTTCAATATCACCTGTACGAATACACTTCTGACATGTTGTTACTCTTCTTTTTGGCGGAATTTCCTGTCCCGTAAAATATGGCTTTAATGGAGCCATACCTGAATTAATAATTAACAAACTGTTATCATTATGTGGAACGAGCGAAAAACTCTTCATTTTAAGATGGTCTTTGCTTTCAAAAAAGTCAAGAAACATTTTTCTTAACTCATTAACGCCTCTGTACTGCACTTTTCTTTCCTCCTAGTTGCATGCTTTATTCTGTAATATTTGATGATGCTTCTTTTGCTGCCTTCTTCGCATCTGATTTCTTGCGAAGTGCGCCCCCAACGAATACGCTACACACGAGTAACAATATCATAATAATAAACTTCGCTGCCTCGTATAAGATTTCTCCTGCTAACATACCGATTAAACCGATCATAAACAATCCTCCATTTCCGTATTCTGTATTGAATACAATATTTTATCATATTATAACACTGAATTCAACTACACCGTTATATTTTTGCATCGTGTCTTTCCTTTATATTACAACTTCCAGACACCATTTTCAACAAAATATCCAGCTTGTTTTTCAGCTGCTGTAACAATTTTTTCATCATAACCAATCATTTTTAATAATTTAATAGCATTTCTTGTGGTAGCCGGACCATGATACAGACGATAATTAAATGTCACATTATCTTTCGTAACTTCCTCCTGAAAATGATAATTCTCATAATACTGTACCAACATCGTTGTCAGTTCAACATCATGGGTTGCTGCAAAACATAACACATTCTGATATTGAAGATATTTCAAAATTTCAGAAGAAGCTGCAATTCGTTCTACTGTATTGGTTCCACGAAGCACTTCATCTACGAAGCACAAAACTGGTCTGCCTACTTCTCCTGCTGCTTCAAGAATTCTTTTCAATGACTGAATCTCTACCATATAATAACTGTTGCTGTTACTCAAATCATCCACCAGTGACATGGATGAATAAATTCTATATCGCGGTGCAATATATTTTCTTGACACACTCGTATCAATTGCCTGCGATAATAACGCGTTAATTGCTATTGTACGTAAAAATGTGGATTTACCTGATGCATTTGAACCTGTCAGTAAAATATTTTTCTTTGTCGTGATACTATTCGTAACCGGTTCAGCTATCAACGGATGATATACATCCTGCACCACAAGCCCCTGCTGGTTATCCGATACGAACTCCGGTTCACTCCAAAATGGAAGCATCTCACGGAATGAAGCAATACAAATTGTTGCTTCTATCTTTCCTAAGATGTTCATCAGTTCATATGCTTCCTGTTCTCTTTCCGAAAGTTTATCAACCATTCGGTTAAACTGAATCAAATCCACATGTGTAATCATTCGCAAATAATCCATCAACGCTTCAATCAAAGAACCATTTACATTTCCCGACTCTAAAAGCCATGCTGACCGTGTGATATTGCTAAACATTTCACAAAGTGTATCTAACTTTGCATTATATTCCTGTAATTCATCATAATGCTCTTTTGCAATTTTTTGTGCAGTATGAATCATTCTTACCACTTGTGTAATACAAATAAAATAAGATTCCACCTGTGCTTTCATTTTATAATAAGAAAGAATGGAAAACACAATCAGAACAATCAATGCTGCGACACCGATACCCGGATTCACAAAACAGGCTGCAACAGACGTTGCCAAACCTGCAAGAATTGCAAAATGCACCACATTGCCTGTACTCTTTTTTTCAACCAATAATGCAACATAGTCACTGAGTGAAATATATTTTGCAAATCCCAACCCTGCAAAATGCTTCTGAATTGCAATTCGTTTCTTCTCCTGTGTTGTGAAGAATTCTGCCAAACGATGTAGTTCCTGCTGTTCTGTACGATCGCGTTCCGGCATGCGAAGCATGCGATACAGATACTCCTGACCTGCTGAAGAATTTGCTGTATTCATCACACGAAAGACCTCATCCATATTCAAATCTTTCCATGTAATATCATCAATATATTCCTTACCATCCTCTAAACTATCGCGAAACAAATGACTGATTATCTCTAACTCCTGCTGCGTAATCTCACGTCTGGATGGCTTTCCCCACGTATCAGATAGTCTCCGAAGCAACTTCATCTTCTTTTTGCGTGATGAATCTACAGAAACATAAATCATAATTATAATCAAAATGAGTATAATGAAAAGTCCTTTCATGTTCATCAGGTTCATATCATTCTCCCCTCTGTCCGATTATTGTATTGCTGTCTCTAATGCCAATTGAATCATCTCATCAAAGGAATCCTGTCTCTGTTCTGCACTCAGGCTCTCATGTCTGTATAAATGATCACTCACCGTAAAGATAGCAAGTGCCTTTTTGCCTGCTCTGGCTGCATTCATATACAATGCCGCCGTCTCCATTTCTACTGCAAGAATATTCATCTTCTTCCATCTGTCATTGACTGCATTGTCATCGTTATAAAAAATATCCGAAGATAAGACATTTCCAACCTGCACAGATAACTGTCTGCGCTGTGCTACCTGATGTGCCGTGCTTATCAACGTATAATCTGCCAATGGTGCAAATGTTCCCGGCAACTGATACTGTGCTGCGTAATTCGAATCCGTCGATACACCCATCGCAAGAATCACATCCATCAAATGAATATCATCTGCCAATGCGCCCGCTGAACCAATTCGGATAATCCGCTCTACATCATACTGGTTGTACAATTCATAACTGTAGATTCCCATAGATGGCATTCCCATACCGCTTCCCATAACAGACACCTCTTGTCCATTATATTTTCCGGTATAGCCATACATATTTCTCACTTCATTAAACATACGTACATCCGTCAGATACTGTTCTGCAATCTTCTTTGCACGCAACGGATCTCCCGGCATCAGTACTGTTTTTGCAATCTGTCCTTTTTCTGCCTGATTATGTGGTGTTGCCATATGTCTTCCTCCTTCTATGAATACGTTCATATGAAACTGTAACCTGCTATCGTCTTATCTTCAAATCTTGAATTTAAATTTTAACAGAGACTCTATCGGCATGTTACCGATAGAGCCAATGACTCAATTTACAAATTACTTACCTTCATACTTAATAACAGCATCTACATCATATCCCTGAAGTTTTTCTCTGCCGTTTAATCCTTCTAATTCCATTAAGAATACAATCTTAACAACCTCACCGCCAAGACGTTCAATTAACTTAATAATAGCTTCTGTTGTACCACCCGTTGCAATCAAATCATCTACAATAACAACCTTCTGACCAGGCTTAATCGCATCTTTATGAATTTCAATTGTAGCAGTGCCATATTCTAATGAATATTCCTCTGAAATTGTCTCACATGGCAGCTTACCTTTCTTACGAACCGGTACAAATGCCTTATGATTATTATATGCAACCGGCACTCCAAATATAAAACCTCTTGATTCCGGTCCTACGACAACATCATATTCTGTTCCATCTAACAATGCATTTACACCGTCAATTGCGAGTTGTAATCCATCTGCATCCTGTAATACGCTTGTAATGTCTCTGAAAATAATTCCTTCTTCCGGGAAGTCCGGTATACTTCTTACGTAATCTTCAACTTTTTTCATTTTCGTGATCTCCATTTCAATATCCTTACCTGATTTATTGCAAAACGCAATACTACTTGTTAAGTATATCACAAACTCTTACTATTTACAATTTTTTTATAGTGCTCTTGTAATTTCATATTTTTGTAAGTTTTAGCGTATATCCAAAGCAGGCATTTTTAATGTAATTAAACAATCAGACACACCAATCCTGAATTCTCATTCATGACTTTTTCTAATGTTTCACTGATTTTTTCCATACTTTCCTGTGTCATATTATGTGTCTTTTCATATATTCCATCTTCAACAATCTGCGCAATGGTCTTTCCAAAAATATTTGTTTCCCACACTCCGGTATCATCTTCTCTGGAATTGTCGCGAATATATGCAATCAAATCGTCTGCCTGTGCCTTTGTTCCAACAATCGGTGCTATTTCCACTGAAATATTTGTCTTCAACATGTTAATTGACGGTACCTGCGCTTTAATTTTAACACCATATTTATTTCCGTTGCGAATCACAACCGGATCTTCTAAGCGAATTTCTTCTTTGACAGGCGTGACAACACCATAACCACTCACTCCAACATCTGCCAACGCATCTTTCACTTTGTCAAACTCACAACGCTTTGCAGACAACTCCCTTATTGTATGAATCAATTCATACTCATTATGAATTGGCGTACTCGTAAGTTCACTTAATATATCATAATAAATATTCGGCCGCATTGTAATTTCCATACGTACGCAGCCATCCGCCATCTGCACCTGACTTCCTGCAATCTGTTCTATATGGTCATCTTCATAATGCTCTGTATCCCTAATCGCATCTTTCATATACGTATATTTTTCAAGAATTTTCGTTGCTTTCGCAATTAATTCCTGCTTTAGCCAATGCTCCTCCGGAAGCATTTCCGTCCACTGCGGTGCCACAAATTGAATCTGTGAAATCGGAAATTCTAACAAAATATGTTCAACAATATGCAAAATATCATCTTTTTTTAGCTGATCACAATTAACCGGCAAGACCGTCACATTATATTTACTCTGCATACTCTCCGCAAGCTGTTTCGTTTCCTCTGAATAAGGATATGCACTATTTAACAACACAATAAAAGGCTTATGTATCTGCGATAACTCCTGAATCGTCTTCTCCTCTGCCGGCACATAACTAGAACGCGGAATATCCGTAAAAGAACCATCTGTCGTCACAACAATCCCTACCGTTGAATGGTCTTCGATAACCTTTCTTGTTCCAATTTCTGCCGCCTTTGTAAATGGAATCTCTGCTTCTGCCCAGGGTGTTTTAACCATACGTTCATGATCCTGCTCAATATGTCCGGAAGCTCCATCCACCATAAATCCAACACAGTCAATCAGACGAACCTTTACGTCCACTCCCTCTGCAAGCTGAATCTGTGCTGCTTCATTTGGTACAAATTTCGGTTCTGTTGTCATTACAGTTGTTCCGGCAGCACTCTGTGGAAGTTCATCCTGTGCTCGCATTTTTTCATGTTCATTTGTCATATCCGGCAGCACAAGCAAATCCATAAAACGTTTAATAAATGTTGACTTTCCGGTTCGTACCGGTCCTACTACACCAATATAGATTTCTCCTCCGGTCCGCATCTGAATATCTTTGTATAAATGAAATTCCTTTTCTAAACTGTTGTCCATTTTTTCACAAGCTGTAACCATTACAGCTAAATACTCCTCTTTTTCATTTATGAGAATATATGCGCAATCTGTATCTGTTAGAACTTGCTGAAGCATCTTTTTCATCACGTACCGACTGCAAATTATATCCGCTAAATGCTTAAACCTCTGAACTCCGTTGCGAGCGAATCTCCACGAATTATCAACAGTATCAACGTATGTTTGCGGCACCTTTTACGCCCAAATCCTATAAAAAGAAAGGATGTACACAACAACATGTCTACATCCTTTCTCTTTATAATCTTCGTCATCCGCTTAATTGTGAAATTCTTCACAAATATCAGTCACTTAGATTAAGCTCTCATATAATTTTGTAATATCTTCCACACTTGTTTCCTTTGGATTACCAGGTCTGCATGCATCATCATATGCTGACTGTGCAAGGAATGGAATGTCTTCTTTCTTAACAATATCCTTCAAATCTTTTGGAATACCTACATCTTCAGCTAACTTCTTAACTGCATCAACAGCTGCTTTTCTGTATTCTTCCTGTGTCATCTTTTCCGTTCCTTCAACACCCATTGCCTTTGCAATATCACGATACTTCTCGCCTGTTGCATCTGCATTATATTCCATAACTGTTGGAAGAATGATTGCATTTGCAACACCATGTGGTGTATCATACAAAGCTCCTAATGGATGTGCCATTGAATGAACAATACCAAGTCCTACATTTGAGAAGCCCATACCTGCAACATACTGTCCAAGTGCCATTCCTTCTCTGCCTTCCGGTGTATTCTCAACTGCACCTCTTAAATTCTTTGCAATAATTTCAATCGCCTTGATATGGAACATATCTGATAATTCCCATGCTCCTGCTGTAATATAACCTTCAATTGCATGTGTTAACGCATCCATACCTGTTGCTGCTGTTAATCCCTTTGGCATTGAGCTCATCATATCCGGATCAACAAATGCAATAACCGGAATATCCTTAGGATCAACACATACCATCTTACGATTCTTTTCAGCATCTGTAATTACATAATTGATTGTTACTTCTGCTGCTGTACCTGCTGTTGTTGGAACTGCAAGAATTGGAACACTCTTATTCTTTGTAGGTGCTACACCCTCAAGACTTCTTACATCTTCAAATTCAGGATTGTTGATAATAATACCGATTGCCTTAGATGTATCCATTGATGAACCGCCGCCAATTGCGATTAAATAATCTGCGCCGGACTTCTTATATGCCGCTACACCTGTCTGAACATTTTCGATTGTTGGATTTGGCTTAATGTTTGAATATAATTCATAATCAAGATTTGCCTTTTCTAATACATCAAGTACTTTCTGTGTTACACCGAACTTTACCAAATCCGGATCAGAGCATACAAATGCTTTCTTATAGCCTCTTCCAATTACCTCTTCAGAAATGCTTTGGATTGCTCCTGCTCCATGATATGATGTTTCGTTTAAAATAAATCTGTTTGCCATTGTATAAACTCTCCTTTTGAATAAATTTGCTGTTCTGCGATAGTGTTCATAAGTTACTAAGAATTTATTCATGTCACGAACAAGCTTTGTTAATATTATAACACTTTGATTTCAAAATGAAAGTATTATTTTTAACGAACTTATATTTTAGCAGTTTGCACATATTTTCACATTTTATTTCTTTAAAGAATTGTCAATTATGTACACTTTCTTTATCTATATATACTTTTTAAATATATTTATTTTATAGCAAATACATGTATTCTGTTCCGGCATCATTTATTTCATCTTTTGTTCTATTCGCATAGAGCTTCCGTCCGCTTATAATTCACACTTATAGAATCCATTTGCTCATATTTAGCAGCATCTCAACTAAATTCCTCTTAAAGCACTCCTAATTTCTGCTGATTCAAATTATTTATTCATCAAATTCGGCAAGCACATAATATCCTCTGTTGGTTTCTCCCACTTCTTTTACAACACCTTCTGTAGATTTTAATCGTTCCGGTGTGGAATAATTTCCCGACATTGCAACTGCCGGTTCAATTGTGTAATAATAACTGCTTGGTAACTTCCCCTCTGTAACCTGTACTCTGTCTCCAGCCTTGACAAGTCCCGGACGACTCATTGTAAACTCCATTTCCCGCATTGTTCCTGCCTCCCGTTTTTTCTTTCTCTCTTGTTTTCGTTTAAATATCTATCCTTATTTTCACAACATCTGTATGCACATACTTTTCTAAAACATATTTGAAACTTTTTCTGAATATCCTGTCAATCCTATATATTATCTGCGTCTGGATATATAACAAATCAAAAATTACTATTTACAGATTAATTTTATCCAAACTTTGCAAGGCATACTGCTCTACTTTTTCTGATAATCGAATATGCTGCGGCAACTCTAACTCCGGATCTTGCTCCATAATTGCATTTGCTGCATCTGCCGCATCTTTTAATACCTTTGCATCTGTAAAAATATCACCAACCTTAAATTCCATATCACCACTCTGTCTCGTTCCAAAGAAATCTCCGGGACCTCGCAACTTTAAGTCCTCTCTTGCAACATAGAATCCATCATTGGATTTGTTAAGAATTTCCAAACGTTCCTTTGTTTTTTTATTTTTGATGGACGATGAAAAGATACAATATGACTGATATTTTCCACGTCCCACACGACCTCTGAGCTGATGAAGCTGTGCCAAGCCAAAACGATCTGCATTTTCTATCATCATAACAGTTGCATTTGGTACATTCACACCGACTTCAATAACTGTCGTTGACACCAATATATCCGTCTGATGCGTTGCAAAACGTTCCATAATCTCATTTTTTTCTGTGCCTTTCATCTTCCCATGCAGATATTCAATATGAATATCCGAAGGCAGTTCTTTCTTAAGCTGTGCCGTATAATCAACAACATTTTCCGCATCAATAGTCTCGCTTTCTTCAACCATCGGGCATATGATGTACGCCTGCCTGCCTTCTCTAATCTGATGCTCTATGAAACGGTACGCCTTTGGTCGATACGTCTCATCTACAACACAATTCTTAATCGGAAGTCTGTCTGCCGGCATCTGGTCAATAATAGAAATATCCAAATCCCCATAAACAATAATTGCAAGCGTTCTTGGAATCGGTGTCGCACTCATAACCAACACATGCGGTTCTTCTCCCTTTTGTGCAAATGTTTTTCTCTGATTTACACCAAATCGATGCTGTTCATCGGTAATAACCAATGCAAGACTGTGGTACTCTACTTTCTCTTGAATTAATGCATGCGTTCCAATAATCAAATCTACTTCGCCCGACTTAATTTTTTCATATTCTTTTCTCTTTGCAGCCGCCGTCATAGACCCCATTAACAGCGATACTTTCAATGGCACGTTTTGTTTGTCAAACATTTCACAAATTGATTCATACTGCTGTTTTGCAAGGACTTCTGTTGGAACCATCATCGCTGCCTGATACCCTGCAAATGCCGTATTCATCAATGCTAATACTGATAAAATCGTCTTACCGGAGCCTACGTCCCCCTGAATCAGACGGCTCATTAGTCCTGCACCACGCATATCCTGCTTGACTTCTTCCCACGCACGAAGCTGCGCATCCGTTAATTGGAATGGCAAATGTGCAATAAACGCATCTGTTCTGGAATCATTTTCAATCACATGCGTATTCGCTCTTTTTGCATTGGTTTCTTTCAGTCTGCGAATTGCCAAAACAAATAAAAAAAACTCTTCAAAGGCAAGACGCTTTCTGGCCTGCTTATAACTTTCCATTTCTGCCGGAAAATGAATACTCGTCACTGCAAAATTATGTTCTGCAAGCTGAAATTGTTCTCTTACGAAATTGGGTAAGAATTCCATTTCCAATCCGACATTATATTTCTCTAACGCCTGTTTAACTGCTTTTACAACTGTTTTATTCGACAATCCTTTTGTCAATGGATAAATAGGCTGCATGTTTCCCATTTTCTCCGAATACTGCATCATTGTATACATGTCCGGCTGTTCTAACACATATGCACCGGCTTTACGTGTCAAATGCCCCCGCATCACATAACGCATTCCCTGTTTTAAAGAGCCTTTTAAAAATGGCATATTAAACCAGGTGCATTTAATCGTTTGATTCTCCAAATCACGAAGTACACAGGATACAATCTTATATCGAGGTGTTGAATACAACTCTGCACCTTTTGCAATAATGCCTTCAATCGCAATAATTTTTTTATCATCAACCTCATCTAACTCACGAACAAGCAGTGGCTTCTCAAAGATGTCATAGTCCCTTGGATATAACTCCACAAGATCCTTTACCGTGTATACATTTAATTTTTCAAAGAGTTTTGCCGTTTTATCTCCGATTCCTTTCAATTCTTTGATATCCATAAACCTTCTCCATTTATTACATACTTTTATTGCCTTTTTGAAAACAGTCTCTGATTTCACTAACAACTTTAATATACCTACATTCTCTCAAATAGAACTTGCATTTTAAATCATATAAACACATATCACTTTAAAGTATCCGGAAATACAAAAAGTGCAATTTCCCGAAATGCCCATAACCCACACTTCCTGAAATTGCACCTTTATTCATTTTATTTACACTAATTGTATATATGTTTCAGATTTAAAATATATTTGCTAAATATTGCCAATGATTACTCAACAGAAACGATATAGTAGTAAACAGCCTGACCGCCTTCCTGTAATTCTACATCTACATCCGGATACTGTTCTTCTACCGCAGCAGATAACTTGTTCGCATCTTCTGCTGTTACGTCTGCACCATAATAAATACTGATAAGTTCTGAATCTTCATCTACCATGGTACCAATCATCTCAAGCACTGTTGCATCAATCTCTTTGCCAACTGCTGCCAGACCATGATCAGCCAGACCTAAAATATCATCTTTGCAAATTGCCTTACCGTCAATTGATGTATCACGAACTGCATATGTTACCTGACCAGTCTTTACTGCTGACATTGCTTCTGTCATAGATTCTGTATTTTCCTCTGCCGAACGAGATGCTTCAAATCCAATCATCGCAGTAATTCCCTGTGGAACTGTCTTAGAAGGTATGACAACAATCTTCTTATCCTCTACGATAGAAGCAGCCTGCTGTGCTGCAAGAATAATATTACCATTGTTTGGCAATACAAAAATAGTCTTCGCCGCAATCTTATCTGCCGCTTCTAAAATATCCTCTGTACTAGGATTCATTGTCTGTCCGCCTTCAATAACTTCATCAACGCCTAATTCACGGAAAATTTCTGCAAGACCTTCACCAGGCGCAATCGTAATAAAACCAAAATCTTTCTTTGGCGTATTCTTCTTCATCGCATTCTTTGCTGCTGCTGCCTGTAATTCAGACTGCTCAAATACCTTCTGGTTGTGTTCTTCTCTCATATTATCAACTTTCATCTTTGTAAGCTGACCATATTCAAGAGCTTTTTCAAACGCCTGACCTGGGTGGTTCGTATGCACATGAACCTTGACAATATCATCTAATGCTACGCACACAATTGAGTCACCGATAGATGTTAAGAACGCCTTAAATTCCGCTTCTGTCTTTTCATTGAATTCCTTATCCAGCATAATAATGAATTCTGTGCAATAACCAAACTTAATATCTACATTTTCAATAGCTGCACCCTTGCCCTGCTCTTTATTTTCTGCTGCCTTTGGTGCTGTAATCTCAAAATCTGTAACTTTGCCTGTAAGAGCATCTAACATACCTCTTAATACAACAACAAGACCCTGTCCGCCGGAATCCACAACACCTGCTTCTTTTAATACCGGAAGCATCTCCGGTGTCTTTGCCAATACTTCTTCAGCATATGCGATAATTGCTTCTAATGCTTCTACAGTATCTTCTACATCCAATGCAACTTCTGCTGCTTTATCTGATACAGCCTTTGCCACCGTAAGAATTGTTCCTTCTTTTGGCTTCATAACAGCCTTATATGCTGTTTCTGTACCTCTCTGTGTTGCAATTGCAATACTCTCTGCATCCAACTCCGTAAGCTTTGACATTTCCTTTGTAAAGCCTCTGAATAACTGTGATAAGATTACACCCGAATTACCTCTTGCGCCACGAAGAGAACCGCTGGAAATTGCCTTTGCTAAATTCTCCATTGTAGGATTCTTGATTGCACTTACTTCCTTTGCTGCCGACATAATCGTAAGTGTCATATTTGTTCCAGTATCACCATCCGGTACCGGAAAAACATTTAAATCGTTAATCCATTCTTTCTTTGACTCAAGATTCTTTGCACCCGCAATGAACATCTTCTGCACAAGTGCTGCATCTATTGTATTTGCCACAACTAAAATCCTCCATTCTACTTTGCAATATTTCGCAATCTATCTCAAATTAATCAATCACACGCACGCCTTCAACAAACACGTGAATCTTTTTAATTTCTAATCCTGTATACTCATGAACCTTGTATTTTACTGTTTCAATCAGATTATCTGCAACAGTTGCAATACCAACACCATATGACACAATAACATGGAAATCAAGCTCTACACGATTTTCCTCATCAATCTGAACTCTGATACCTCTTGTCAGGCTGTTACCCTTCAATAACTTCACAAGCCCATCCGTCATACTGACTGCTGCCATACCAACAATACCAAAACACTCTACTGCTGCAGAGCCTGCATATTTTGCAATTACTTCTGAATCAATGGAAACAGCTCCATATTCTCCATCCAAATATCCTCTCATATATAAAACCTCCATTCACAGATATACTTACCATATCATAATTATAGACTATTATACCCTTTCTATGAAAAAATTTCAATCTCTTGTTCAATACAAGTTCTATATTTTCGTTTTTTCGATTTCACATCCGTATTTTCATCTTAAAATCTCTTAGACTATACATAAAATCTGATTCCGGAGTATATTTCTTAATTCTATTTTGTTAATTCTTTGTTCCTTCATAATTCCTGAAACATTTATTATCATTGTACATATATCTATGCACCGCTCTAACATATTTTATTTATAGAATTTTCTCATAAAGTAAAAATTAAGGTGAACTGTCATCTGACAATCCACCTCAATACTGATATAAATTTTCGAAAATTAATAGCAGAATATTATGCACGTTCTACTAAACCTGAACGTAAGCATGATGTACATACATACATCTTCTTTGCAGCGCCGTTAACCTGTACTCTTACAGACTTTACATTCGCATTCCACTTCTTGTTAGATCTTCTATGAGAATGGCTCACAGCATTACCAAAGTGAGCGCCTTTTTCGCAAATTGCACATTTAGCCATTTTGTAACACCTCCTTAATGGTATTGTGTGTTTTTTCCACAACATGACATATTGTAGCAGATATTGATAGCTTTTGCAACTATTTTTTATATTTTTATTCTATTTTTCGTAATCCTATTGATTTCTAGTGACAAAACAGGTTAAATCCAATAAGTAAAAACAATATAATCATGCAAATACTTATAAAAACATTGTCTGCAAGAATCATCGCTATAATCATACCAATTGCTACCCAAAATAGAATAAATCCGATAAGCCGCGACATCATTTTCATAAATGTTCATTGACAAACATTTGATTGCTTTAATATATGCCAATTTTCCCGATTTATTACTGTTCTTTCGCAATATGATCTATTGCTTCTGATACATCATCCGGCGTATCATCATTTCCTCCTGATGTAAAACGATCAATCAAATCCGGAACCATATCAAGTACCTTAGTTACGGTATCCTGATTCTTAATATTTACAAGTTTCGTCTGACCATTCTGAATAACAAGTACCGCACTTGGCGTTACCTTTCCTGTCATTGCACCACCTGCATTATTCTTTGCATCTGAAGCAAATGCACCTGCACCGACACCAAATGAAACATCTACAAGCGGCAATATAATTGTATCACCTACTGTTACAGGTTCTCCTACAACTGTTTTTGCGGATACAAACGCATCCATTCCTTTAAAAAGTGACGATACTGTTTCATTAAATTTTGAATCTGCCATATTCTTTCTCCATTCTGCAAACGCCTGCGACTGTGTTTATTTTCGACACAAATATAGCATTTGCCTTCTTTTCTTATTTATTCTTATCTTGAAATAAATTTACGTATTATCTGATTCCTATATAAACGAATTGCAATTACTATAATTGGAAACAGACAGAATCTGCCTTTTGCAAAAACTTCTCCTTCCATAACCTGTCGGTCAAAATCCGGAATAATTTCCGCATCCAGCCCCAATAATCCATAAACTACTGCAAGTCGCACTGCAACCCAGCCGGTAATACTGCTATCCTCAAATCCATATCTGATATGAATACGGTATTTCTTGGGCTTTAACAATTTATATAACTTTTTTGCCTGCGTCCATACCAATGCTACCATTTCACGATTATCCTCATCGCGAATTGTCTTTTTAACTGATTCTATTTTGGCTTTAACAGTTGTAATCGCATCTTCGCTCTTATGATACACACCCTTTAGCAATTCAACAATACGCTTTCCCAGCTGAATCACTTTTGTCAAAATAGAATTCGGTACTTTTCTTATTTTTTGAAGCAGTTGCTTGATTTTATTTATTTTTAAAGATTCTTCTTTTTCCTGTGAGACTTCCTGTATCTGCAATACATTGTTCTCATGTGTTGTTTCCTTTAATAAAGATACCGTATTTTCTGTGTCATTGGACTTTTGCTGCAAGACATCCTTTTGCGAATGAGGTGCAATCTCCTGAACCTCCTCTTTATGTTGTCTAATCTGCACCGGTCGCTGCTGAGAAGCTGCAGGTTCATCAAACACTGTCTTCCCACCCGATTTTGTGCCTTGCTCGTCCATATAACTGCGTGTTTCCTTCTGTTCATTTATTTCTAGTTCCGGTATTTGATAAATGGTAAACCATAACACCTTAACCCGTAAAATAAATTCATCATTCTCGTAACAACCTGTTGCACGAACAATATGGAGCAGATAACTTGCCCGAAACTCCATATGTGGCTTACTAAAATAATCTGCCTGAATCCTATAACGAACCGGAGAAAACAACACCAACAGAACAATTGCAAAAACAATTCCTATAATGCTCAGCAGTATGATGCCTAATATTTTTAAAATTAATAAAATTATATGAAGCATTGATTCCCCATTTCTTATTTATTCTCATTTCCAAAGTGAAGGAATTTTCGAATCTCAAAATTCCCTGTTGCCTGATATACATCCTCAACAATCCGTTTGGCAACTTCTAATGCCTCATCATATCCCACTGCAATTCCAACAATGTATAACTGTTCCAAATGCCGCTTATCTTTATAATAAGGCTGCTTCAGTTCATTGGCAGAAAATATATCCAACAGATTATTATGTGCAGATAGACTAATCAGAAACGTATCATATGTGAAACGATTCTTTCGAATCCTGCCAAATATTTTATATTTTGCTTTTTTTGCACGTTCTCCTAAATATAATTTCCTATACCACTTCATATATATCCTGCTTAATCTTCTTGCATAAGACTCTTTAAAATATCAATAACTGCCTGCTGTTCAGCCTCATCATTACACTGTTCTAATGATACATTAATATAAGACTGAATCTCTTCCGTATTATTAAAGAACACCGGCAACTGTGATATCACTGCAGACATAACCGCTCTGCGTACCATTTGTGGCATGCCTTTAAACAAAACGTCCAACTGTGCAATAAGTTTCTGTGCCATCTGATCCGCATACGTATCATCCGGAACCTGCTCAGATTCTACATTCTGATATAATGATACAAAATCGCTTCCCGACTGCAACAACAGAACAGATTTTAAATTCTGATACCCTGTTACCAAATCATTCTCTTCTAATTCTTTCTGACAAGTCTGTAATGCTGCACCCACGGCATAATCACTTTCTGTTACTGCCATCATAATTCGTTCAAGTTTTCCTTCAAACAGCGTAAAACGGTTAATTGTTTCCTCTGAAATTTCTCCATCGTTTGCAGCAAGAATCTCTGATAAAATTGTTTTTGAAGTCTGAACTTCCCTTACATTATCTGTATCTAATGCAAGCTCCTCTGTCAGCAAAATTGTATACACATCATTAACCATCTGCGCAAGTAAAACAAATAAATCTGCCACACTGCTCATCTTTTCTGTCGCAATATCCAATGCCCCTTTCAGGCGATGATATTCTGCTTCATCAAGCTGCGTATAATCTGCATTTGAAAGTGTCTTATAAATATCATTTGCTTCTTCAAACATCGTATCAAACTGTTCATGTTTTGAAAGCATTGCACTTGATGACAAATTCATATAAAACTCGTCAATCGTGCCTTTCTGTGCACCATGATACAACGTGAACGCTTCTTGAACATATTCATAAAATTTATTTTTTGACAAACGCATTGGAAGCTGACCAACAACTTCTGATATCTTACTGTTAATTACAATATTATCTTTATCTGACAGAATATAATGCATTAAATCATTCGTAAAATACATTCCATAATATTCTCTGTCGACTGTATTTTCTGTAAAACGATATTCCACACGATTTAACACGTACTCATAAATACGGAAACAGTCTACATAATCTGTAACAACCTCCATAATATGAATTACCTCGTTTCGAAGTTCTTCAATCGCAGTAATATCGCATTTATGCTGTTCATCTAATATTTGATTTTTTACTATCTGATGAAACTTTTGATATAATTCTGCAAATTTTGCTTCTGTCGCATTATTTTCCTGTAAAATATCATATACTGTATAATCATTCATTGATAACTTCATAAATGCCAATCCATTATACAACGATGCCATACCTGTTGCGTATTTCTTTAAATTTTCTTTTAAATTCTTTCCTTTTGAAATCTCATGTGAAATGTAATTTAAGTCCTTCATTACGAACAGTCTCCTTCATTTATCCATTTGTAGGATTACTTCAAATTCAACTTGTTCAGTACATCACTAAAATCAAATGTTGCAAAATAATCCTTTGGTGTCTCCGCTCTACGAATCATTTGAACAGAGCCATCTTCTTTCAATAACAATTCTGCTGATTTCAATTTACCATTATAATTATATCCCATTGCAAAACCATGCGCTCCCGTGTCATGAATAATGAGATAATCACCCATATCAATCTTTGGCAACTTTCGATCAATCGCGAATTTGTCATTATTTTCACATAAAGAACCTGTTACATCATACATATGGTCACATGGTGCATTTTCTTTTCCTGCAACAGTAATGTGATGATATGCTCCATACATTGCCGGACGCATCAAATTTACTGCACATGCATCCACACCGATATATTCTTTATGCGTATGTTTTTCATGAATTGCCTTTGTAACAAGACAACCATATGGGGCAAGCATAAATCTTCCGAGTTCTGTATAAATTGCAACATCCCCCATACCTGCCTTTGTCAAAATTTCATCATATACTTTGTGAACCCCTTCGCCAATAACAGCAATATCGTTCGGTTCCTGATCCGGCTTATATGCCACGCCAATCCCACCTGACAGATTGACAAAACGAATATCTGCACCTGTTTTTTCCTTTAATTCAACTGCAAGTTCAAATAAAATCTTAGCAAGTGCAGGATAATATTCATTCGATACTGTATTGCTTGCAAGGAAGGAATGAATTCCAAAATGTTTTACACCTTTACTCTTTAAGATACGAAATGCTTCAATAATCTGATCATGTGTCATACCATATTTTGCATCTCCCGGATTATCCATAATAGATGTTCCAAGTTGAAAATATCCACCCGGATTATAACGGCAGCTCATCATCTCTGGAAACTTTCCATCAAGAGCCTTTTCTAATGTTTCAATATGTGTAATATCATCTAAATTGATTGTTGCACCAATTTTATTTGCATACTGAAATTCTTCAATCGGTGTATCATTTGAAGAAAACATAATCTCTTCCGGCTTATAATCTAATGCATAGCCCATCATTAATTCCGTCATAGAAGAACAGTCCACACCGCAGCCATAATCTTTTAGAATCTGCAAAATATATGGATTTGGAGTCGCTTTCACCGCAAAATACTCCCGATATCCTTTATTCCACGAAAATGCTTCTTTTAATTTCTTTGCATTCTCACGAATTCCTTTTTCATCATACAAATGATATGGCGTAGGATACTGTTGGTCAATTTTCTGTAACTGCTCTAATGATACAAATGTTTTCTTCTGATTCATTGCTTTTGTAGTTCCTTCCTATACACACTTTTTCAATTTTGCATTTAACTTATTAATAAAATTATTTTTCAACTTTGTACTGTAAACGCTGACAGCCGTTAAAAGCTGTTGGATTTACGTCTACATTGCTGCAGTACTCTGCATGTACCAAATTAATACAATTTGCAAAAGCCTCTTCTCCAATACGTTCCAAAGACGAAGGCAGCACAACCTCCTGCAAATTATAGCAGTCTTCAAAGGCATTATGTTCAATCTCTCGAACACCTTCCGGTAAAACAATCTTAACAACAT
Organism: Lachnospira sp. UBA4346; assembly: GCA_002394205.1. GTDB lineage: Bacteria > Bacillota > Clostridia > Lachnospirales > Lachnospiraceae > Lachnospira. The sequence continues at coordinate 22,711 of DGTC01000034.1, forward strand.
CTTCTCTTCCTGAAAAAATATTTTCATCAATAATGCTGTAATCACTTCTTTCAATGCCCTTTGTTGTCTTATTACGCAAAAAAACTAAAATCTTACTATTATTATTCATATTAAATCCCCCATTCTTAACTCAATTACAATAAACTTCTGATTACATTATTCACTTTTTCTAAGAGATACCGCCAATGGACTTACCATTGCTGCCTGCATCTCATATAATGACTGTGCAGTAGTAACATTTTCATCCTGATTTGTATTCTGAATTACCATGTTTTGTGATTGCTGATTCTGTGTATCCTGCCCTTGAACAACAGAATCTATCATATTGGGATTATCAGCTGTTTGTGTAATATTTGTTTCTTCTTTTGCATCTGTTAATCTTTTTTCATAAATTTCCTTGTACGTATTCAGAAGCACTTCATAATCTTCATACCGAAACAACGGTGAAGTATTTTCACTGCTTTCATATGCCTTTGCTTTTAACATATCTTCAACTGTCGGATAAGAGATTCCAATCTTAATTTCTCCCTGTCCTTCAATCGCATCTGTCGGCATCTTATTGCTATGCACTTCAACATCCGGTGCCTCTTGTGCGGTTACGCGACTCAAATCTGTTGCAGAAGCCCCTTCAATGGTTCTCGAATCATTTTCCAATGCTCCTCCCAACAAATCATTTATCTTCTCTATATAATGCAATGTCTGATCATATGGCGGAACTCCTCCATATTTCTGAACAGAGCCACTTCCTGCATTATATGCTGCAAGAGCTAGTGTAACATTACCATTATAATCATCTAAAAGATACCCCAGCATCTTTGCCCCACCTGTGATACTCTGTTCTGCATCAAACGGATCTTCAACCCCAAGCGACTCTGCTGTTGCCGGCATAAGCTGCATCATTCCCATAGCTCCGCAGTAAGACACCGCACTCGCATCAAAGCCTGACTCAGCCTGTGCTACCGCTTTTAAAAGGTTGACATCCACTCCATATTCATCTGACACTTTCTGAAATATCTCATCCAACGTCAAATCATTCGTCTCTATTGCATTGTATACAGAATCAAATTCGCCTGTACTCTCTGAATCCGTGCTATCATTCTGCACCTGATATTGGTTACCATCAACAAAACTGACTGCACTAACTATATCCATGAATTCATTGTCTCCTTTGCATTATTCTTTTCTATTATATCACTTTATTGCTCTAATGAAAAGTAGGTATCAAGTACTGATTTTGCAACATACTGTGCACTTTGTACTCCACTAAAACCACCCTCTAACACAACGCTGATTGATACTTTTGGTAGTTCCTCCGGCGCAAATCCAACAAACCATGAATGATAGTTCGTCGAATTATCATATTGTGCTGAGCCGGTCTTTCCTACTGCATCATAAGATGAATTGCGGAATGCATGTCCCGTTCCCTGCGTAACAACTGCACGCATATACTCCGTCAGTTTATATGCTTCGTCCGGTGTGATTACATTCGCCACCGCTACCTCCGGTTGGTTTTGTGAAACAACCGTTCCATTTACATCCTGAATTCTATCAACAAGATATGGCTTCATCATCGTTCCGCCTGTTGCAATAGTTGATGCAATCAGTAAATTGTGTAATGGCGAAATCATTGTTTTTCCCTGTCCGATTCCCGTTTCCTGTGCCTCACTGATACCGGAATCACCGTCCAAATGAAAACTACTCTTACTGTATTCAATACTAATCGGAATACTCGAATTAAACAGAAATGTTGTGCACAAATTTCTAAATTGTGTATTACTCAATTGTGTTCCAATGGTAGAAAATGCCGAATTACATGAGTTTGCAAATGCTGTTTTCAGCGTTTCATATCCATGTGCCGTGTTGTCAAAACACGGAATTGTCGTTCCGCCTTCTATATATGCAGAGCCACTACATTGATAAGCAAATGCATCATCGCTGCCATTTTCCCTCAAATATTCCAAAGCTGTCATAATCTTAAATGTCGATCCCGGTGCATATAATCCTTGCGTTGCACGATTCAGCAATACAGAATCTGCACTATTATATGTCAGCCACTCCGTATAATCAGTCGATGCATCATTCGGATTGTAATCTGGTTTAGAAACCATAGCCAGAATTTTTCCAGTGTCCGGTTCCATCACAACAACCGCACCTTTGTTCGCTCCCAATGCATCAAATGCAGCTTCCTGCAATTCCGGAATAAGTGTTGTAACAACGGTATTTCCCATTGCCTTACCATTTGCAGAATCATTTGACAGCTTAGATAAAATCCCTTCGCCACTCGACAGTAAATTATAATTTTCCGCCCCTTCTACTCCTGTTTTAGCAGAGTTAAGTCCTATCACATGGCAAAAAATATTATCAAACGGATATTTTCGCACTTCATGTCCTTCTTCATCAATCTGCGTTGTAGCAAGAACTGAGCCGTCTGCAGCAAGAATATCCCCTCTTGTTACTTTTGCTTCCTGATTATCTACTCTGCTGTTATACGGATGATTAATTACATCCGGTGCCAGCTCATAATTAAAATACACAAGATAACCTATCATCAGCATAAAAAGTCCTGCAAAAAAGAAGGATATTATATTGGTTTCCCGGTTACGTAACTCTCTGTCTCTTTTTTCTAAAATATCACTTTTCGTCGCCGGCTTGCTGTATTTTTTTGCTGTTTTTTGTCTTTTTTCTTCTCTGCTCATATCCAGTTTCACCTTCATCCTGTCTCATATTATACATTCCATTAATTAACGCAAACATAAATAACGAACTGACGATCGAACTTCCGCCATAACTAACAAATGGCAACGTTACCCCTGTCATTGGAATTAATTTGATTGCTCCACCTACCGTCAAAAATACCTGAAATCCATAAGTAACACCAATTCCTACTGCCACTAATCTATAAAACAGCGTTCTGCAGCGAGATGCAATATTCATCATCAATATCAGATTATTTAAACAAATTAATAATAACGCAATCGTAAAGATTGCCCCAAATTCTTCTGTCAATGCAGAAAACATAAAATCTTTTTCTGCTACCGGAATCTTTGCAGGCATTCCCTGACCTAAACCGTATCCAAACCAGGAACCCATCCCCAGTGCAAATAACGACTGGCAAATCTGATACCCCGTTGTCTCAATCGTTGCCCACGGATCTTTCCAAATTGCTACACGATTCTGTACATGTGTAAACAACTTATAAGCCACGAAACCTGCTGCACTTCCAGCTACAACTCCCGCTGCCAGATAACGAACCTGTCTGGTTGCCGTATAAAGCATCATAATATATACAACAAAAAATATTAATGCAGCTCCTAAATCATTTGATATTACAAGTACAATCACATGTGCTGCAGCTGCGATTGATACTGCTACAATCTGTTTGAATGAGCACGATTTATTAAATAAAGATGCTACGAACATGATATATAAAATTTTAACAAACTCTCCCGGCTGTACAGATATTGAGCCAACTGTTAATACCAGATTTGCGCCAAATACTTTCTTCCCAAATAATACCGCAACAAGAAGCCCTAGTCCGACAAGACAATATAACCAGCCAAAATTACGAAAACTTCTGACTGACTTGAGTAACCACGGAACAAAAAATGTCACAATCATACCTGCTGCTGCAATCAAAAACTGCTTCACGCACTTATCAAAGTCCAGTCTTGCTATCATCACAAACCCAATTGCCATCAGCGTACACATATTATTAACCAACAACCTTGATGCCCTAGGATATATCACGTCGTAAATCATCAATGTAATGAATAGAAAAACAAACTGTGCAAAATACAGATATACATACCGCATATCTTCTTCATTTAATATAAATAAAATCAAAAATCCCAACAAGTGCATTACAAACATAAAAACAAGCTGTACCGCACCAATACGTCTTTTTGCCCGTTCTGTCTGCATAACAGCTCCCCAATAGGATGCCAATGTATACAATGCAATCAGAATTGCAAAAACATATTTTGAAATTTCAATAAATAACGCCTGCATTACTCAACCCCCAGAACAAAATGTCCTCTGTATCTGTCATTTTCTGTAATAATATCCTGTACCAGTGCTGCATAGGAATCTGTTTTTTCTATCAAATCCATACGAAGATACTGTGGTGACACTTCTGCAATCTCATCTTCCATATCCAGCAAATATAATGATTTGCTGTGATACATAACACTATAGCAAAATGCACATCTGCTCTGAACAACATACTGCTGCTTTTTCTGATCTGACAATACAACCTTTCCATTCGCATGATCACAGCGTCCCAATGTTCTTTTTACACATTGTTCTGATACCATTACCGGTATTCTTGTATACACCACAAGTTCTACATCAACGCCACATGCCTGCTTGTCAATCATACACATTTCACGTGCAGTCTCTTCATATGGCAATGTCACACGAATCAATGTCAGTCCTTGATTTTCCACAAAATCTTTTAACTGTATCAATGCCTGTGTATTCCATATATACAAGCTCGCATCTGTAATTATCTTTGACGGAATCCGTAATTGTTCTTTATGCATCACTGCGATAACACCAATCTGCTCAATATTACGCACAACAAATGCATCGACAGACATTTCCTGATTGTCATGCTGTACACTCTGTAAGATTCTCTCTTGCAAACGCTCTTCATGTTTTCCAGTCGTAACATACGGAAGAACACACGCAACCTGAATTCCCATCTTATGAAAATCTTCCACCGCCCGTTGAACGCTCATTGCATCCTGTTCATACAAAACATCTTCAATATAAATCCACTGCGGTTTATTTTCAGATGAAAATGTATCTAACTGCTCCAGCGTCGTTACTGTCACACTATGTCCATATTCTGAAATGGACTTATTCGCATAAACCTCTTCCTCTAACCATGTATCATCTGTCATACGGTGCATCTCTGATTCCGGCAATATTTTCTTGTATTCTTCAGCAATTCGTGACCGCAATTGTGCAAATGCACTTCTTCTCAGTTCATTTAACTGTCCTATTGGTACAAATGCATTTTCTGAAATTTCCGTTGTAATATTTCCAATTACAAATGGAGTATCCCCTGTCTTTCTCAACTGCATTTCTGCCTTTTCTTTTGCAATCGGCTGCTTCTGCGCTTCTAATACTATATCACCTTCCACATGAACAGAAATACCACGTTCTGTTTCTGTAAGAATCAGCTGCATTGGCTCTGCAGTATGCAAAAAACAGGCAGCGTCCACCTGCTGTTTACAGATATTTTTCACATAATTTTCTTCTACCTCACGAACAATTCTTCCATTTCTGGTTCTATTTAGAATCATTCCTTCTGTTAACTGATATTTTTTCGGAAGATTCACAACAAAACGTTCTCCGACATGATATGTCTGTCCACTTGAAAATGAATTATCTCTGTCAATTTCAAATACGTCCTGTGGATGAATCTGCTCTAATGCTTCAAATGTAACTTTTCCTGAGTGATTTGCACACACTTTTAATGCCTGTGTCCCCATATGATTTGGTCTTGATACGGACATCATTTTTGCGCCCTTCTTTGAATTATAATATCCTGAAGTAAACGCACCACGATTATACAAATCCATTAAATCTAAGCGATCCTGTTCTGCCACATGATACTTTTTCCCTTTTGCAAAATACATATCCACATATTTGCGATATAATGCCGTAACACCTGCTGCATACGTCACATTTTTCATTCTGCCTTCTATTTTCAAAGAATATACACCGGCTTCAATAATCTGTGGCAAAATATCCAGTGCACACATATCTTTTGGACTTAAGACAAAGCCTTCTTTTGCTCCATTTATCTTATTGTGCTGTGCATCTGATACATCATATTCCATACGACACGGCTGTGCACAACGCCCTCTATTCCCGCTTCGTCCACCATTCATACTGCTAAGCAGACATTGTCCTGAATAACAGTAACACAATGCGCCGTGAACAAAACTTTCAATTTCCACATCAGTTGTTTCATGAATAGCCTGTATTTCTTTCAAATTTAGTTCTCTTGCCGTAACAACACGGGCTGCGCCCATATCCTGCAAAATCTTTGCAGCATTCTTTCCGGTAATCGCCATCTGTGTACTCGCATGAATCGCCATATCCGGAAAATGGGCGTGTACCACTCGAAACACCCCCATATCCTGTACAATTACAGCATCCAGTCCTGCTTCATAGAAAGGTGTTAAATATTCTACAAGTCTGCTTTCTAATTCTCTTTCCTTCAACAACGTGTTCACTGTAAGATATATTTTTCTGTTGTATAAATGCGCATACTCTATTGCTTCCAGCAACTCTTCTTTGTTAAAGTTGCCTGCATAGGCACGCGCACCAAAATGATCTCCACCGAGATATACTGCATCCGCACCTGCATGAATTACCGCCTTCATAATTTCAAAAGAGCCGGCTGGTGCTAATACCTCGACTGTTCTATTCCATTCTCTCACACAATCCTCTATTCCTCTGTCTCATGTGCTTTCATCTTTTCTAACTGCTCTTTTAATTCCTGCTTCTCCTTTGTCAGAGAATCAATCTTAATCTGTGCAGCAATCAGCTCATGTTTCAGATCATATATCTGTTTTTCTTTATTATCCGCCTCTGTCTGCAGGCTATCCCCTAACTGTTTTGCCTTAAAATAATCATCTGCCAGATTCAGATACATTACCATGGTTTTATAATCTGCTGTCAATCTACGGGCTGCATCATTTGAATTTACCTCTTGCAGCTTATTGTTTATATGTGCAGCTACTTTCTGTAAATATTCTTCGCTCTCATAGCCACACACCGTATATATTTTTCCTCCGATTGCAACTTCTGCATTATTCTTCGATGACATTACGCCCTCCTGACTTTATCTCTATCGTTCCACACTATTTATATGCTTGTTTTTATCTTTTCTGCCTCGCAAAAGCGCGCTTTCGCGCTCCTTAATCTGCTTCGCAGATTCTTGCTT
>DGTC01000054.1 GCA_002394205.1 Lachnospira sp. UBA4346
CTTTTTCGATTGCCCAGTCTTTCATAGCATTTGCAATAACGTCTGCATCAGAAAGAGAGAGTTCTGAAACACCATTCATAGTAGCTTTAAGATTCTTATAAACGTTTTTTGGTAAACGTTCTTTCATAACCGTATCGTTAAATACATTTTCGCCAAAGATGTCTGCAACATTAAATTTTTCGCTCATAACTTTGTAATCCTTTCTTATCATATATTTCTAATCGCACTAGTAAAACGAAAAAAGGCATTCCAATTTATGTAAGTATAAATATGGAACGCCGTTGTTCTACTATTCGATTCAAGACAAATTGCTGTCTGTAATTAAGATACCCCATTTGATTATAGAATGCAAGTATTTTTTATAAAAAGTTTCGTAAAATTTTAAATTTGTTCTGAATCGTTTTGAAAATGGAAACAATTTCCAATTTCCAATGTCGAATGAAGTTCGACGTTCAAATTGTGACGGATAAATTTTATTGATTATTTGTAAGCACATCCGAATCAGAAGAAGAACCGACATAGGTTCCATGTACAATGAATCGTCTGGTGGTATCATTTGTACAGGTCGAGAGTGTTACAACCTGAGTGGTATGTTCTATAGAGATTCCGGTGTCAAACAATGCTTCTTTTTTGCGTTGCAAAGCATAATTTTGCAATGCATTTTCTGTATCAAATCCAAATGTGTAGGTATCGCTGACAGGGTCTGTGATATATGTGCTGAAAATACAGTACTTTCGAATAGAATCGCCGGTATAAATATAGAAGTACCGGTTGTCATCCTGCCCCCAGAAATCAGCAGAGTCATACTTTAGTAATTTGGCAAACATACTGTCATTGCGCATATTATGTCCATACAAAATAACATGTGGACTGTCGATTCCCTGCTGAATTCGATAATCTTCAAAAATGCATCCGTTGGAATTTTCTGTTAAATCAAAGGTATGTGATAAATAGTAATCATTATTATCAGTCTGTACAAGTGGAAGGCGCATATCAAATGCAGGCATATACAGATAACCGATGCCGTCAGGATTTATCCTTGTAAGCGCAGCGTGGTCATATGTAAATGGAATGATAGTTTCGGAAGGTTGTTCCTGCGATTCACTTGTAAATGAAATGGACTGCGGTACGGAAGTGTCTAATACGACATCTTCAATGTGCCCGTAGATATCAGTGCCTTTTTTATATTCTAAGAATATGTCAATTAACCGGTAAGAAGAATAGCAAAATACACAGATGCATACACATAGAAGCAAAATACGCAGGGTAGAATGTAACTTGTGTTTGTTCATAAATCATAGTCTCCGTTTTATAAATATGATGTAAATCATGAGAGTGTGACAGTTATTTGTGATGATATGAAAAAGAGGGGCTGATGAATCAACCCCTCTGAAATTACATACAAACAAATATGTAACGTGACACCAAGTGAATCAGACTCATGCCTTTCCTTCAGATCCAAATAAAGTAATCTTTTCACGAACGATGTCTTTGATAGCTTCTGTACCAGGAGCTAAGAGCTTACGAGGATCGAAACCTTTACCTTCTAAGTCCTTACCTTCTTCGATGTACTTTCTTGTTGCTGCTGCAAATGCAAGCTGACATTCTGTGTTAACATTAATTTTGGCAACACCAAGAGAAATTGCCTTCTGAATCATGTCAGATGGAATACCTGTACCACCGTGTAATACAAGTGGCATATCACCAATCTGTTCCTTAACAGCGGCAAGTGTTTCAAAACTTAATCCTGGCCAATTTGCAGGATATTTGCCGTGAATGTTACCGATTCCGGCAGCGAGCATTGTAACGCCCAAATCTGCAATTGCTTTACATTCGTTTGGATCGGCACATTCGCCCATACCTACAACACCGTCTTCTTCACCGCCAATGGCACCAACTTCGGCTTCCAAAGACATACCCTTCTCTTTGCAAATCTTAACAAGTTCAGTAGTCTTTTCGATATTCTCTGCAATTGGATAGTGAGAGCCGTCAAACATGATGGAAGAAAAACCAGCTTCGATACATTTCATACAACCTTCAAATGTACCATGATCAAGATGAAGGGCAACTGGAACTGTAATTCCAAGACCTTCAATTAATCCGTTCACCATACCGGTAATGGTTTTAAATCCCCCCATATATTTTCCAGCGCCCTCAGATACACCAAGGATAACAGGAGAATTCATTTCCTGTGCTGTAAGAAGGATTGCCTTAGCCCATTCAAGATTATTGATGTTGAAGTGACCTACGGCGTATTTGCCATCGCGTGCTTTTTCTAGCATATCTTTCGCTGAAACTAACATAACATTACCTCCCAAATTTAATATACTTTATTATATCGCAAATACCAAAAAAAGGAAAGACAATCTATGCACAAAATTGAAAACTTTTGAAGAATTAAACGATAAAATCTGAGAAAATCTTTCATTCGTGCGCATTTGACAAAAGTTATCAATTATCAATGGCACAGATTTACACGGAAAATATTTCTCAATAATAAAAGTATGAATATGTGGACAAAGTTATGTATAATAATTGCAGAAATTGTTATTGCGAAATATACGGGAGTGAGGATATAGATGTTTACAGATGTAATTATTGATTTAAAAAATGAGGAGACTGATAATATAAATCAGTTGCAAATGGCATTAAAGGAGTTTCCGATGCAATTGCATTGCGGGGATGTGTCAGAAATTATGCCAAAGTTCTCACCGTCAGACAGAAAGATTTTGATTATTACAGGCCACCGGCTGAATCTGCAGACATATGGACAGACAAATTGGCGTGAACAGTGTGCAGTTTTAGGATATGGAGTGAATTATCAAGGGGAGGCTTCTTATATCATTGAAGATTGGGAAGCATTGACGCAACATTTTTTGGATACTGTATACGCACGGGCATTTCACCAGCCGCTTATAATAGGGGAAACCGACAGACTGCAGATTCGTGAAATGACACTTCAGGATTTGGACGATTTATATGAATTGTACGACAGTCTGAAGGATTGTAAATATATCGAACCATTGTATGAACGGGAGCAGGAAGAAGAATTTACAAGAAATTATATAAATCATATGTATGCATTTTTTCATTATGGATTATGGCTGGTATTTCGGAAAGAAGATGGTGTGTTGATTGGCAGAATGGGAATTGAGCATCGTGAGGTTGATGGACAGACACAGTGTGAATTAGGGTATTTGGTTCATCGAAATGTTCAGAGGCAGGGGTATGCATATGAAGCATGTTCATTTATCTTAGATTATGCAAAAGAAGAATTGGGATTAGAAGAAATTTATACATGTATAGATAAAACAAATGCCCCATCGGTAGCATTTGCAAAAAAATTAGGATTTGTACCATATGCAAATGCAATTATCGATGGGGACGATTCCGGACAGATATTCTACCGCAAAGAACTTGGATTATAAATCAAATGCAAAACGGATAAATGATACAGCTGCTTCCGGATGTGCGGCAGATACAACAACGCCGTAGCACGGAGATTCCATTGTGAAATCTGTATCTGTTTTAATTTTTGTATGACTTAAATTCACGGCAATAGGAATGGATGTACCGTCTTTTTTCGTATAATAGATAATATTTTCTTCGCCGATTTTTGAGAGTTGTTCTGCTGTAAGAATCTCCCGTAAATCTTCTAAAAATGGTTCAGCATCTGTTGAAAAATAGTCAATATAATCAATGGGTGCAAGGTAGCCGTCCATGGAATGTGTCGAAGCAAGTGTATAAATCTTTGTGCGGCTGACCTGTGCTTCATTATCAAGGAACTGTTCTAACAGAGAATAGTTATAATTGCATATTACACGGTGTTTCTTGTTGTCAATTCCTAAATAAGATGCAAAATTTGTTGTAATATAATCAGAGTGATCGTCATATCCGGTCATTTTGCCGTCAACCACAACGATACTGCAGTCAGTATCAAAATCATTACGTTTATAAGAATTTACAAAAGAAGCAACTGCAACTATAATAATCGATGCAGCAAGAAAATAATATTTGTAATATTGGATAATATGTGTAACCTTCTGATCGAAAGTCAGTTCTTTGAATGGTGTTTTGATTTCCTTAATTTTCTCTTTCTTCATAATTCAATCTCCATTTCTGTTGAAAATATCTAAGGCAACAGTTTGAATTTATATTTTGGAATTCAAACTGATTAGTAAAGTTTACCATAAAATGCACAAAAAGATAGTCCTTTTATAAACATTTTACAATTATTTGTTAAAAATACTTTGCTTTTTTGTTGTATAAAACGTATAATCATAACAATCGTTTCTATTTAATGAAATTAGTTACAAGGAACGAAAGGATACAGATTGAAAGAAAACGGAGGATATCTATGGGATTTTTTAGTATAGATGGAAAATTCTTCCGCGGGTTAACAAAAGCGGGCGATTTTTTCATTTTGGCAGTATTAGCGGTAGTCTTTAGTATTCCGATTGTGACGATTGGACCGACACTTACGGCAGTAAATTATGTGGCGTTAAAGTTGGTACGTGATGAGGAAGGTTATATTTGGAAAGATTTCTGGAAATCATGGAAACAGAATTTTAAGCAGGCATTTATTATTGAATTGATTCTTGTTGCAGCAGCAGCATTATTTGCAGCCGACATCCGTATCTGTTATTTATGGATGCATAAAGATGGAAGCAACATTGCAAGACTTGTAATGTTTGGTATATTTGGATTATGTCTGGTGCTTATAGCAATTACGATTTATGTATTTCCGGTATTGTCAAAGTTTGATAATACCATTCGTGCAACGATGAAAAATGCGCTTGTATTATGTATGCATCATTTGCCGCAGACCATTGTGATGCTGATTATTAATGGTGCACTTATTTATTTTTCATTGCGCTATTTTACGGCATTTATTGTAACGATTCCATTGATTTTGTATGTAGATTCTTTTATCCTGGCAAGAATTTTCCAGCAGTATATCAAAAAAGACGGAGACAGTGGAAGTGTTCAGGTAATGGATGGAGAGTAGCATGGGAAGAGTCGGTGTTTCTTCTATAATATAAAATACAAATCAGAAATATAAACCAGAAAGCATATTTGGTTAAATTGCATAGAGAGGAGATATTCATTACATTATGAATAAGAAACATATAACATTGATACTAATCGGAGTGATGCTGCTTGTGCTGCAATTCTATGTAAAGATAGGCGGCGTAAGCGTTGATGTATGTTCGGATATTTTAGCATTTGTCCTGATAGTCATTGGAATTTGTCCGTTATCAGAACGAAATATTCTCTATAAAAAGGCAAGAAATGTTAGTTTTATCGGTCTTGTGGCTGCCATTGTATGTCAGGTACTATTCTGCATGAATTGGGGAGACAGTACACAAACAGTAATAACCATCGTTTCTGCAATTACTACCGTTTTTACAATTTATTTTTCTTACTATTTTACAGAGGCTCTTATTTTAGAGGCAAAATTTCAGGATAAGGCAGCCGTGACACGTACATTGCGTGTGACTTGGGTATTATTTGGTGCATTGAAGTTTGTTCATTATATTGCATTTATGTCAAATGTGTCTATTGCAGGCATTGGTATGCAGATACTTACAGCAGTTAGTGCCATTTATTATTGTATGCAGGTTCTCACGGCAGGAGAACAGCTGTATATGGAAGGACTTCCAACGGCACATATGGACATGTCTGCGAATAATCGCCGGAAGTAATTTGAATGGTATACGACGTATTGTATTATAGAAAGTATCAATAGAATATTTTAGAGAAAAAGGATGTTTATACGAAAAGATATTAAGTATAGACATCCTTTTCTTGTTATATTTATGTAAAAACATTTATTTTCTTATTTTTTGTATGTTTCAAATTGACTTCCTTTATAAATACAGTATAATTTAAACAAACAGCATTTTTATTGCAGTGATACAAATCAGATTTATATATAATATACATAAGAGGTATCTGCCCGATTCGGAAAAGTCGCTGGGCGATTCCTATGATGGGATATGGAGACAGATAGCGATGATAGGGTATAATCCATTGTCAGAAAGAGAGGAGTCTTATGAAAAAACTAGAAATTATTATTCGTCCGGAACGACTAGATGATTTGAAATCTATTTTAAATACATGTGATGCACATGGACTGATGATTTCAAATATTATGGGTTACGGAATCCAGAAAGGACATAAGCAGACGTATAATGGGCTTGATTTTAATGGAAATCTGCTTCCAAAAGTAAAAGTGGAGACAATTGTGACGGATGAACAGGCAGAGCCGATTATTGATTTGATTATAGATACGATTAATACGGGAACACATGGAGATGGAAAAATATTTATTTATGATGTGGCAGATGCAGTGCGAATTCGTACAGGGGAACGTGGAGAAGATGCATTATAAACTGTAAAATTATAAAAGAAATATAAATTTGTGGAATAGGTCTAAAGTTTTAAAAGGTATATCCGATATACTATGTAGTTAAAACAAATTGACAGATAAGTATTTATAAAAGAGTCATATGTGTCTGATATATTTTTATACATACGAAAGCAGAGAGTATAGAAAGGAGCTGAGAGGATGAGAATTACAGATTCAATGGAGTTAAATAATCAGTATACAAATTATCGTATAGAGTCAAAAGAATTAAAAGAACAGCAGTCTGTAGTAAATGCTCAGCAGTCAGCAGCCTTACAGGAGGCTTCTTCTAATCAGGAGATTCCGAAGGAACAGGAAGAAATAAAGAAGGCTTCAGCCAATGCGAATCCGAACGATTTTGTTTTTGACTTTAAGAAGAATAATGACTATCATCTTGTTGCAGCAAAGAATGATATGGAAGATGTTGATGTAGATAAAGAAATATCAGCTATGCAAAAAGATGCAGTGTTAGAACAGTATAAGTTCTTTGTGAATCCAACCAACCTTGGAACAGATGCAGATGGTACAGTTCGTCTTAAGAAAATGTGATGAACGAGAGTGAAAAATGGCAGTTTAAAAATTTTTAAAAAAAATTTAAAAAAGTGCTTGCTTTTTTTCAAATACTGAGATATAATAACTTTTGTCGTCAAGACAACACAAGTTATTGGGCTTTCGCCAAATGGTAAGGCACTGGATTCTGATTCCAGCATCTGGGGGTTCGAGTCCCTCAAGCCCAGCTACGTTGCCCCTCGCATTTGCGAGGGGTTTTTTCTTTATAAAAAACTATAAAAGGATTACTTTGCTTGTATAAAGAAAAGATTTTGTATGGAGATATGTACATTTGTAAAAATATCACGGAAGGTGATGGAAAGATGTGCAGTGTATATTCAGGATAGGAAGAATGGTTACAGATAAGCAGATTAAGATGATAATGGAGGTTCTATGATCGAATTAGGAAAAGTTCAGAGTTTGAATGTTGTTAAGATGACAGATTTTGGTGTATATCTTGGAACAGAAGAAGATAAAGTATTGCTGCCAAAGAAGCAGGTGCCGGAGGATATTGAAGTCGGTGATGCACTAGAGGTATTTATTTATCGTGATTCAAGTGATCGTCTGATTGCGACAACGAATCGTCCTAAGATTTTGCTTGGACAGATTGCAGAATTGACAGTATCTCAGACAAGTAAGATTGGTGCATTCTTAAATTGGGGGTTAGAAAAAGATTTGCTGCTTCCATTTAAAGAACAGACAACGCACGTACAGGAAGGCGATACATGTCTTGTTGCACTCTATATTGATAAAAGTAATCGTCTTGCAGCAACCATGCGTGTGTATGATTATTTAAGCTGTGACAGTCCATATGTTAAGGATAGCGCAGTGGAGGGAACGGTTATTGAGGTAAATCCGGATTTTGGCGTTTATCTTGCAATTGATAATAAATATTTTGGAATGGTTCCAAAGAACGAAGTATATCGTACATTTCATATCGGAGAAAAGGTATATGGTCGTGTATCAAAGGTGCGTGAGGATAAGAAATTATCTGTCAGCCTGAAGCAGAAGGCGTATATTCAGATGGATGAAGATTCTAAGATTATTTATGATACCATGCAGCAAAATGGAGGCAGCCTTCCATTTACAGATAAGGCATCTCCGGAAGTAATTAAGGAATATTTTAAGATGAGTAAGAATGCATTTAAACGTGCAGTCGGACGTTTACTCAAAGAAGGCAAGATTGAGATTAAAGAGGCATGCATTGTACTTAAGAAATAAGCCCTTAAAGAGTGAATCATTTTTGTATGGATACGTGCGCATGATTGAATAACCTGCCTGTAGGTAATACAAAATTTGAATCAATACCAATTAATGATTATTATAGAAAAAACAGATTTGCTTCATAAAAAGTTTATCTGTTTTTTCTTTTTTTAATTATAGATTGTGAATATTGTGTGATAGTATAAAGAAAAGAATTGTTTAATAAATGAGCACTTGCACAACAAAAGAAAAATAGGAATTGCTCGAAAATACATCAAAGAAGGAGAATACATTATGTTTGAACGATTACAAAAATTGGATGTAAGAAAACGTTTGAAGAAGAGTTTTCAGATGCTGCAGGCTTCTTTAGGCGTTGTAGGACTGGTAGCGATTGTTGTATTAGTAGTAGTATCTATATTGTACAATAGAGCGTTGAATAATTATGGATTTGCGCAGGGAACAGCAGGTAAGGTGTTGACAACATTTACGCAGACAAGATCTGATTTAAGAGGCGTTATGGGATATGATGCCCCGGAACATGTGAAATCTATGACACAAAGTCATGATGATTATAAAGAAAAATTTGAGAAATATTGGGCTGAATTGGAGAGATATATGGTTCAGCCTGAAGAGAAAGAGTTATATGAAGAGACTGCAAAGCTGTTCGATGCATATTGGGAAACAGACAGCAAATTAATGGAATATGCGACAAATACGGATAGAGTGGCAGCAAAGCAGTCACAAGAATATGGAATGAAATACCTTGCACCACAGTATAATGAAATTTATGCGAAGCTCCTTGAAATCATGGATTTAAAGGTGGATGAGGGATATGCATTAGAGACACGTATGGGTGTGGTGCAGCTGGTATTGGTTATATTGATTCTCGTAGTAGTTATCAGTGTTTATATTACATCGAATAAGTTTAGTAAAAAGATGGCAGATGACATTGCAGATCCATTGGCTGAATTACAGCAGCGATTAGATACCTTTAAAAATGGTGATTTAGATACACCATTTCCAGAGACAAGAGGAGAAGATGAGATTGCAGCAATTGTAGGCTCGGCTTCAGAAATGTCTGAGAAGTTAAGAATGGTTATTAAGGATATCATTTATCTTGTAGATCAAATGGCAGATGGAAATTATGCAGTCGTGTCAGAGCATATAGAAATTTATCAGGGTGAGTATGCGAAGTTATTAGAAGTGCTTCGTAAATTGAAGATTCAGATGAATCATACATTGGGTCAGATTGAAACATCATCAAACCTTGTTACTTCAGGGGCAGAAAATCTTTCACAGGCAGCACAGGCCCTTGCAGAAGGTGCAACAGATCAGGCCGCGACCGTTGAAGAGTTACAGGCTACATTTGCAGATATTGCAGAAGGTGTTGAAAAGACAGCGACAACGGCACAGGAATCTTATGAAAATGCAAGAAAGTATGCAAACGAAGCAGATAAGAGCCGTGGCGAAATGCAGAACATGGTAGATGCAATGAATCGAATCAGTGAAACATCACAGAAGATTGGCAGTATCATTTCTGATATTGAAGATATTGCAAGTCAGACAAATCTGTTATCATTAAATGCTTCTATTGAAGCGGCAAGAGCAGGTGAGGCAGGTAAGGGATTTGCGGTTGTAGCAGATCAGATTCGACAGCTTGCAGAACAGAGTACACAGTCAGCTGTTGGCACAAGAGAGTTGATTGAAGCGGCATTGTCAGAAATTAATCATGGAAATGCGGCAGCTCAAAAAGTTGCGGATACGATTGAATCGGTCGTTGTCGGAATTAATCACGTTGCAGAGGGTGCACATGATCTGAGTCAGATTTCACAGCAGCAGTCACAGGCAATTCAGGAAACAGAAGCCGGAATTGATCAGATTTCTAATGTTATTCAGGCAAATTCTGCAACAGCAGAAGAAACATCAGCAACCAGTGAGGAGTTATCGGCACAGGCAGTTACATTGAATCAACTTGTAGAGAGTTTCCAGTTAGATAAGAGTGTCTAATCATTTAACAAATATATAAGGTTCCTTTGATGAGAATATCATTCTTGTTGAAGGAACTTTTGTTACATATCCGTAATTCCTTTGACAGTAAAATGAAGATATTGTATAATATTCGTTATAGTTTCAATAGGAAGCAAAATGAAGATAGATGTCGCATTGCGACAGAATGGAGGAACGATTTGAATAGCGAAGTAGTATTAGTTGTTGACTTCGGTGGACAGTACAACCAGCTGATTGCAAGACGTGTCAGAGAGTGCAATGTATATGCTGAAGTAATTCCACATACAACAAGCCTTGAAGATATTCAGGCAAAGAACCCAAAGGGAATCATTTTTACAGGCGGACCAAATAGTGTCTATGAAGAAGATTCACCTTCTTATGATAAGGCTATTTTTGAAATTGGTGTGCCAATTCTTGGAATCTGTTACGGCTCACAGCTTATGGCACATAAGCTCGGCGGTAAGGTTATGACAGCACCTGTCAGTGAATATGGTAAGACAGATGTAGAAGTAGATACAACTTCATTGCTTTTTGAAGACGTTCATCCAACAACAACAACATGGATGAGTCATACAGATTATATTGCTAACGCACCGGAAGGCTTTAAGGTTACAGGTCATACAGATAATTGTCCTGTTGCAGCAATGGAGAATGCGGATCAGAAGCTCTATGCCGTTCAGTTCCATCCGGAAGTTATGCATTCTGTAGAAGGACAGAAGATGCTTCATAACTTCTTATTTAATGTATGTAAATGTGCCGGCGATTGGAAGATGGATTCTTTCGTAGAAACAACCATTGCCCAGATTCGAGAAAAGGTAGGAAACGGTAAGGTATTATGTGCCCTTTCCGGTGGTGTTGATTCATCTGTTGCAGCTGTTATGCTTGCAAAGGCAGTTGGTAAGCAGCTTACTTGTGTATTCGTAGATCATGGTCTTCTTCGTAAGAATGAAGGTGATGAAGTAGAAGCTGTATTTGGCCCGGAAGGTCCATATGATTTGAACTTCATTCGTGTCAATGCACAGGATCGTTTCTATGAGAAGTTAAAGGATGTTGAAGAACCAGAACAGAAGCGTAAGATTATCGGTGAAGAATTCATTCGTGTATTTGAAGAAGAAGCAAAGAAGATTGGTGCAGTTGATTTCTTAGTTCAGGGTACAATTTATCCAGATGTGATTGAGTCAGGACTTGGTAAGTCTGCAACAATTAAGTCTCATCACAATGTTGGAGGACTTCCTGATTATGTAGATTTCAAGGAAATCGTAGAGCCACTTCGTATGTTATTTAAGGATGAGGTTCGTAAGGCAGGACGTGAACTTGGTATTCCAGAATATCTCGTAAGCCGTCAGCCATTCCCAGGTCCGGGACTTGGTATCCGTATTATCGGTGCAGTTACACCAGAAAAGGTTCGTATTGTTCAGGATGCTGATTATATTTATCGTGAAGAAATCGCTAAGGCTGGTGTAGACAAAGATCTCGGTCAGTACTTCGCAGCACTTACAAATATGCGTTCTGTAGGTGTTATGGGAGATGAGAGAACGTATGATTATGCAGTCGCACTTCGTGCCGTATGTACAGCCGACTTCATGACAGCTGACTGCGCACAGATTCCATGGGATGTATTAAGTCTCGTGGCAAATAGAATTGTCAATGAAGTAAAAGGGGTAAACCGTGTACTGTATGACTGTACAAGTAAGCCACCTGCTACGATTGAGTTTGAGTAGAGAAAATTGTATTTTTAGAGCCTGCAAGCCCAGTAAAATCAAGGGTTTGCGGGCTTTTACTATTGGCTCTGGTAAGCGTTTGGTAAGCGAATACCACAAAAAATAATTTTAATTCACAGATTTATCCATGAAATCTCTACAGAGATAAATGAAATGACATCAAAAAGATTTGGTAATCTGTAAAAGAAAGAAAACATCAAAAAAAAAAAGTATAATTACTCAAAGAAATTTATCCGCAGATGAGAGGCTGAATGAAGGTCTTTTATCTACGGATTTTTTATGTCTAAGCACAAGGAGGAAGGAGCATGGCAAGATATGATTATAATACCGAAAATTTTGAAATGGTTTGTGTCTGTGGAGTGGAATGTGAATTTTATGATGTACGAATTGAGAGGTCTTCCGTTCCACAGGGGCTGTATCACTATGAGGTGGCTGGAGATGATGATAGTGGTGGTGATCCGGTAAGGGTGGCAAAAGGAATATTGGTAAATTTCTTTGGCACACTGATTAGCAGGACGGAGTTACCACTGGATGAGGAAGGAAAGCTATGGTTGCAAGATGATGATTTTATATGGCTGTAAATATTATGAGAAAGAAGGCGTTAGAAAATGATTGATTTAGGAGACAATAAATATATTATCGGTTTTGATAATGGCTATCAGTTTGGCAAGACTGCAAATCTGATGTTTGAGAATGGTGTATTTCCTCTTGGAAAGGTTGAACCATCCGTAAGTGAACACTCTTTGAAATTTGAGAGAAAATATTATAAGGTTGCAGAGGGCAGAGCTGCCATAACAGAGGATAAGATATCAGATGAAAATGCAAGACTTTTGACAATGGTTGCAATCGCAAAGGAACTGTCTGCGGTAGGAGTTAGAAAAGCAGAGATTATTCTTGCGGTAGGCTTGCCGTTCTCCGATTATGGCAGGGAGAAGAAAGAACTCATTAAATACTATGAGGAAAAGCCAGTAATGAAATATGAGTATGAGGGAATCCGATATGATATTACTATCAGTCGGATTTTTGTATTTCCACAGTGCTATTCGGCAATCGCTTCCAGAACAGGAAATATGAAAGGCGATTATATGATCGTGGATATCGGAAGCAAGACTACAGATATTGTTTATCTGGTAAATGGTATCCCTGTGGAGAGCAAATCTATCACGATTGAAAAAGCAATGGTGAAATGGATTAGACAGATACAAGGCAGTCTGCAAGTACAGTATGGAAAGAATATACCTGAGAACGAGATTTTAAAGGTCATATTGAAGCAGAACACCAGCTTGCCTAAATCATATAGCCTTCACATTCAAAATGGCATTATGGGACAAATTTCAGCCTTGTTGCTGGAACTGGAAGAAAGAGAATATGATTTGAACTACACCAATGTGATTTTTGTAGGCGGTGGAGCTGTTGCAGCAAAGAATTTTTCCGAACATAAATCTAATTTTGCATACGATACAGATATCCTTGCTAATGCAAAAGGATATGAATTTCTAGCTATGCAGATGTTGAAGAGACAGGGGGCGGCATGATGGCAGATAAGAAAGTAATCAGTATCCGATTTCATAATAGCAGTGATGAGGATATGGAGCTGTATGAAAAGCTGGAGAATGAAGCTTTGAATGGTGGTTCTCTTGCGTCAGTTGCGAAAGCAAGGATTAAGCTATCCTATGAGAATGCTACCGACTCGGATTTGAAGGAACAAATTGTAGAAATCGTTCAGGATGAAATGCAAAAATGCAGTATGAAGATTGTCGGAGCATTATTGGCGGGTTCAAATGGTAGAGTATCTACAGGAAATGTCGTAGAAAGTCAGAGTGAAAGCAATAGCCAATTACCGGAGCAGTCAACGGAGTTACCAAGTGGAGCATTGGACTTCTTGGGGTAGGTATGTAGCAGGCATCTAAAGGTGTCTGCTACAAATTTGTAGCAAAGTGAGCAGTTTTGTAGCACTGATTTTATTTTTTTATCTTCGTGTAGCAGAAATGTAGCAGAGTGCTACATTGATGTGACCAACTTCCTATAATTATTGACATTTTTCGCTGTTTGGAATAAGATAATTATGAGAAGTTATGCACTTTATGAGGTAAAGATATGATTCCAGGATATATGACAGTTTTAGAGACAGCGGAAAAATGGGATTTGAATAGAAGGACTGTTCAAATTATGTGTAATGATGGACGAATTGAGGGAGCTGTAAAGTTTGGTAATGCTTGGGCTATACCAGAGAATACAGAGAAACCGGTAGATAATCGTATAACATCGGGGAACTATAAGAATTGGAGAAAGAAAAGTCAGACGAAGGAATCAGATAATAATTCTGTTGAGGAGGGTTAGGTTATGATATTAGATAAGAAGCAAATGTCAGAAGAAGATATCAAGCTTAATTATATTACCCCTGCAGTTCAAAGCAAGTGGAATCAGAATATTACAATGGAAACGCAGATTACAGACGGAAAGATAAATCTTCGTGGAAATATGGTTGCTAGGTCTAAACCACAGAGAGTAGATTATATGCTTTATCTGAATGCGAACAATCCGATTGCGGTTATTGAGGCAAAAGATAATACGCATTCCATTTCTCATGGTTTACAGCAGGCTATGGCGTATGCACAGAAACTCGATTTACCATTTGCATATAGTTCCAATGGGGACGGATTTTTTGAGCATGATTTTCTGACTGGAAAAGAGCGTCAGCTTACACTTGAAGAGTTCCCAACAATGGATGAGTTGATAGAAAGATATAAAAGGGAAGCCAACGGTGGAGAAGGGCTGTCGGCAGAAGAGGAAAGAGTGATAGAACAGCCATATTATTTTAGTCAGACGACTAATTCTCCAAGATATTATCAGAGAATTGCGGTAAATAGGACTCTTGAATGTATTGCAAAAGGTCAGGATAGATTATTGCTCGTTATGGCTACAGGAACAGGCAAGACTTATACAGCTTTTCAGATTGTGTATAGATACCTTAAGCTTTATAAAAATGCAAAGGTGTTGTATTTGGCTGACAGAAATATTTTAGTGGATCAATCTATAGATCAGGATTTTTCTCCTCTGAGCAAGACAATTCATAAAGTCAATTTTGCAAAGGACGATAAAAGCACCATAAATGCGTATGAGGTTTATTTTGCCTTGTACCAGCAGATGATTGGTGATAATGAAGAGGAAAAATTCAAGGATTGGTTTTCTCCTGAATACTTCGACCTTGTAATCGTTGACGAGTGTCACAGGGGATCTGCAAAGGAAGAAAGCAGATGGAGGCGAGTTTTGGAGTATTTCAACAAAGCTGTGCAAATAGGTATGACAGCAACTCCAAAAGAAACCACTTATGTATCCAATATAGATTATTTTGGTGATCCAATTTATACATACAGCTTGAAGTCAGGTATTGAAGATGGTTTCCTTGCTCCTTTTAAGGTTGCTAATGTGGTTACAAATATAGCAGACGGATGGAGACCATACAAAGGTCAGCTTGATATATTTGGAAATGAGATAGAGGACAGAATATATAATAATAATGATTATGATTACAACATAGTCATTGGAGATAGAATTGAACAGGTTGCAGCGGAGATTACAGCTTATTTGAAGAGTACAGACCGTATGCAGAAAACAATCGTATTCTGTGCTTCGGAAGAACATGCAGAGAGAATGAGAATAGCATTATCTAATCTCAATTCAGATATCGTAAAGGAACATCCTGATTATGTTGTAAGAATTACAGGCAGTGATGATTACGGAAAAGGAAAGTTGGATTATTTTATTTCTGTGTCAGCACAATATCCTGTGATTGCAACAACATCTGAATTGCTCTCAACAGGAGCAGATTGCAAGATGACAAAGCTTATTGTTTTGGATAAGACAATTACTTCTATGACTACATTTAAGCAGATTATAGGTAGGGGTACAAGAATTAGAGAAAAAGACGGTAAGACACATTTTATGGTAATGGATTTCAGAAATGTTACCAGAATTTTTGCTGATCCGGATTGGGATGGTCCAGTAGAGCAAGATCCAGACTTTAAGCCGGGAGTACCGCCTAAAACACCTCCAAAGCCAGGAGTGCCGCCTACAAAACCACCTATTGTTGATCCGCCAACGAACGAGCCTAAGCCTTTTGTCGATAAGGACGGTTGTACTGTAAAGATTATCAATAAGACAGTATCAGTCTATGATACAAACGGAAAACTGCTTCGTCAGGAGGATATTATTGATTATACAAAGACCAACATTGTTGGTGAATATGCTTCTCTACAGAGCTTTATAACCAAGTGGAAAGGCGAAAAGAGAAAGGCTGTCATTGATGAATCATTAAAAGAGGTTGGAATAGATTTGCAGGCATTAAAAGATTCTCAGGGTATGGGAGATGTAGACGATTTCGATTTCATCTGTTATGTGGCGTATGGAAAGAAACCGCTTACCCGAAAAGAGCGTGCAAATAATGTAAAAAAGAGAGATTTCTTCAGCAAGTACAGTGGTGACGCAAAGGCTGTACTTGAAATACTTCTCGACAAGTATATGAATGAAGGAATTTATGAAATAGAGAAAACAGAAATTCTTAAGCTTGAAGATTTTGCAAAATTCGGCAAACCAGCCAGAATTGCAAAACTGTTTGGTGGCAAAAGCGGATATGAAGCTGCCATAAACGAGCTTGAAATGGAAATGTATCAGGAAGATGAGGTAAGCTAAAATGGCTAGTCAGTCAGGGTTTGTTAAAAAGATAAGAGATATTATGCGTATGGACGCAGGTATCAATGGTGATGCTCAAAGAATAGAGCAGTTAGTTTGGATTTTGTTCTTGAAGGTGTATGATGCAAAGGAAAGTGACTGGGAATTTGACGAGGACAATTATGTTTCAATAATTCCAGAAGAATGCAGATGGAGAAATTGGGCTGCTGCGGATGAAAATGGACATGCCCTTACAGGCGAGGATTTACTGGAATTTGTAAATAACAAGCTGTTCCCTACATTAAAAAAGCTGGAGATTACACCACAGACACCGATTAAAAAGGCTATCGTTCAGTCAACTTTTGAAGATGCCAATAACTATATGAAAGATGGTGTTTATTTACGACAGGTAATTGATGTTGTAAATGAGATTGATTTTGAGGATGTCAAAGAAAGTCATGCGTTCGGTGATATTTACGAGGATATCCTGAAAGAATTGCAGAGTGCAGGTTCTTCCGGTGAATTTTATACCCCAAGAGCTGTGACAGAATTTATGGCAAAAATGATACAGCCTAAAATCGGAGAGGTTATGGCTGATTTTGCCTGTGGTACAGGTGGATTCCTTACGAGCTGGATAGGGGAACTGAAAAAGCAGATTAAGAATACCAACGATCAGCAGGCATTTAATGAATCATTTTATGCTATTGAAAAAAAGCCATTTCCATATCTGCTTTGTATTACAAATATGCTTTTGCATGATATTGATGTACCAAAGGTATATCATTCAAATTCGTTGCTAAAGAATGTACTTGATTATACAGATAGTGATAAATTTGATGTTATTCTTATGAATCCACCATACGGTGGACACGAGGATAACAGTGTAAAGAACTACTTCCCTGATGATTTGGCAAGTAGTGAAACAGCAGATTTATTTATGTCGGTTATCATGTATCGCCTGAAGAAAAATGGTAGAGCTGCAGTTATCTTGCCAGATGGCTTCCTGTTCGGTACAGATAATGCAAAGGTGGCAATTAAAAAGAAATTATTAGGTGAGTTCAATTTACATACAGTAATTCGTATGCCGGGAAGTGTATTCTCCCCATATACATCCATTACAACAAATATCCTTTTCTTTGATAATACAAAGCCTACAGAGGATACTTGGTTTTATCGCTTGGATATGCCAGATGGGTATAAGCATTTTTCAAAGACAAAGCCTATGAAGGTAGAGCACTTTGATCCCGTTGTGGAGTGGTGGAATAACCGAGAGGAAATCATTGTTGATGATTTTGAAAAAGCCAAGAAATATAGTGCTGCTGAGATTGCTGAGAGAAACTATAATATTGACTTATGCGGATTTCCACATGAAGAAGAGGAAATATTACCACCAAAGGAGCTTATTCAGCAGTATCAAGAAAAGAGAGCCAGCTTAAACGCCGATATTGACAGAATACTTGCACAGATAAGTGAAATCTTAGGATTTGATGTGGAGGAAATTTAATGACAGGACAGCAACTTAAAAATTCAATATTGCAAATGGCTGTTCAGGGAAAACTTGTTCCGCAAGATCCGAATGATGAGCCTGCAAGTGTATTGATAGAGAGAATACGAGAAGAGAAGCAACGCCTGATTAAAGAGGGTAAGATCAAAAAAGAAAAGAATCCATCCTATATTTTCAGAGGTGAGGATAATATGCCTTATGAGAAGAT
>DGTC01000026.1 GCA_002394205.1 Lachnospira sp. UBA4346
TTGATGATTTCTTCTGTATCCTGAGTATCAAGGCAGATAGGAACTGCGTTTACATTACCGAATTCCTTGAAAAGAACAGCTTTACCTTCCATAACAGGCATAGCGGCATGTGCACCGATATTACCAAGACCAAGAACGGCACTTCCGTCTGAAACAACGGCAACTGTATTGGATTTGATTGTATATTTATAGGCTGCTTCCTTGTCTTTCGCGATTACTTTACAAGGTTCAGCAACACCAGGTGTATAAGCGAGTGCTAAATCTTCGCGTGTTGCGATTTTCATTTTAGGTGTTGTTTCGAATTTTCCATTCCATTCTTCATGTAATTGAAGTGCTTTCTCTGCATTTGTCATGAGGTAAATACCTTCCTTTCTGAAATAAAAATTTATTTATTAATCATATCATAAATAGATGCATACGGCAAGAAAGGAAGTGCGAAGAAATTATTTTGCATTTTTCCGGAAAAAGGTATATACTAAAAGAGAATTCTTAAAATAAAGTCTTATGGACGCAACGATCAGCGTCATATTCCGTAGAAGATACAACAAGAATAACAGTGAGACAGTAGTATAGCTGTACATAATATAATAGGATGTAGAAATGTAATTTTTGTGAAAAATATAACAATCCATAATTGCGTTGGGGTTGATATTGATTGAACGAAAAAAATTAAGTGAGATTCGTTTTGACAGATATTGAATTTAACATATAAAAGTTTGAAGAAAGACAGAGTGAGGATAAGAATGAGAGAAAAGTTAGAAACCTTGTCATTGGCAGTTTTAAAAGAGTTTGCAAAAGATAAACACATCAAAAATATTTCGACCATGCGAAAAAGTGAATTGATTGATGCATTGATTGCAGCAGACCAGCAGGAAAAACAAAGCGAACGCCCTGTAGAAGAAAATAAAAAGCATCAGTCAAGAGAACGACAGATGCGTACATCACGAAAGGATATGGCTGAACAGGAAAAGAATACAAACCTAAATAAGGAAGAAGGAATACATGCATCACGTT
Organism: Lachnospira sp. UBA4346; assembly: GCA_002394205.1. Taxonomy (GTDB): domain Bacteria; phylum Bacillota; class Clostridia; order Lachnospirales; family Lachnospiraceae; genus Lachnospira. The sequence continues at coordinate 1,015 of DGTC01000026.1, forward strand.
CTGAACAGGGGGCATCAGATGATGCAAAGGGACAGAACCGATATGATAACAGACCGGACGTGCGTCAGGATGCAGAGCCGGCGGACGGTATTTTAGAAGTGCTTCAGGAAGGGTACGGATTTATTCGTTGTGAAAATTTCCTGCCGGGAGAAAATGATGTATATGTTTCGCCGTCACAGATTCGCAGATTTAATTTAAAAACGGGAGATATTATCCACGGACCGAAACGTGTGAAGTCGCAGAATGAAAAGTTTTCAGCGCTGTTATATTTAGAATCTGTCAATGGAAAAGATCCGGTTTTGGCAGCAAAAAGACCGTCATTTGAGAGTTTGACACCAATTTTTCCAAATGAGAGAATCCATTTAGAAAAGAATACAAATACAGTAGCAATGCGTATGGTGGATTTAATTGCACCGATTGGAAAAGGTCAAAGAGGTATGATTGTATCTCAGCCAAAGTCAGGTAAGACAACATTGTTAAAGCAGGTAGCAAAAGCAGTGACGACCAATCACCCGGATATGCATCTGATGATTCTGTTAATTGATGAACGACCGGAAGAAGTTACGGATATGAAAGAATCCATTCATGGAGAGAATGTGGAAGTGATTTATTCTACATTTGATGAATTACCAGAACGTCATAAACGTGTCTCAGAAATGGTTATTGAACGTGCAAAGCGTCTGGTAGAACAGGGAGAAGATGTTATTATTCTGCTAGACAGTATTACAAGGCTTGCAAGAGCATATAACCTGACGGTTCAGGCAAGTGGCCGTACATTGTCCGGCGGTCTTGATCCGGCGGCACTACATATGCCGAAGCGTTTCTTTGGTGCTGCCAGAAATATGAGAGAAGGCGGAAGTCTTACAATTCTTGCAACAGCACTTGTTGAGACAGGAAGTAAGATGGATGATGTCGTATTTGAAGAATTTAAGGGAACCGGTAATATGGAGCTGGTGCTTGACAGAAAGTTATCAGAACGCCGGGTATTTCCGGCAATTGATGTAGCAAAGTCAAGTACAAGAAGAGAAGACTTGCTGCTGTCAAAAGAAGAACTGGCAGCAACGGATATTATGAGAAAAGCATTAAATGGCTTAAAAACAGAAGAAGCGGCAGAACGTATTTTAGATTTATTCGTAAGAACCAAAAATAATCAGGAATTCGTCCAAACCGTAATTAAAAATCGTAAGGTATAAAGAGCGCAGAAAAAAGCAGGTTGTATTTACAAAAAATATAAAAAATCTAAAAATACCCTTGCACATATAGAATATGTATGATACAATATGAAAGCTGTTTATCAAAGATATGGAAATTACTTTGCAGAGTAATTTCTACAAAGTAATACTTTATTAACGCGAGCAAAATGCATAAGCATATATGTCTCGTTTAGATTTTATTAAAGAGGTGAAAATCATGAGAGAAGGAATCCATCCAGAGTACTTTCAGGCAAAGGTTGTATGTAACTGTGGTAATGAATTCGTAACAGGTTCAACAAAGGAAGAAATCCACGTTGAAATTTGTTCAAAGTGCCATCCTTTCTACACAGGTCAGCAGAAAGCTACTTCAGCCCGCGGACGTATTGATAAGTTCAATAAGAAGTACGGTGTTAAGAACGACTAATAGTAGTATTGATATCACAAGGTTGAGGTTGATGAGGCCTCAATCTTTTTTGCTTTATAGGAGAAAAATATATGAAGACATCAGGGATAGGCGGACAGGCAGTTATTGAAGGCATTATGATGCGCAATAAAGATAAATATGCCATTGCAGTCCGTAAGCCGGACAGACAGATTGAGGTAACGGTAAAGGAACATGAATCATTTACTGACAAGCATGCATGGGCAAATTATCCGGTTATAAGAGGAATTGTACAGTTTGTAGAATCTTTGGTTACGGGAATTTCAGCTATTAATTATGCTGCATCATTTTATGATGAACCGGCAGAAGATGAGATGACAAAGGTAGATGAGGTAACAAAAAGCATTTTTAAGGATAAGACAGAATCAATTCTGATGGCAGTAACGATTCTGGTATCGTTCGCATTTGCAATTTGTTTATTTATGTTGCTGCCATATTATGCATCCAGATTGTTGACAAAATATATTGGCTCACAGTTTGTGATGAATCTGATAGAAGGTTGTATTCGTCTGATTGTATTTGTACTTTATATTCTGTTGATATCCTGTATGAGAGATATTAAACGAACGTATATGTATCATGGTGCAGAACATAAATGTATCAATTGTATTGAGCGAGGTGTGGTTCTGACACCGGAAAATGTGAAGAACAGTTCACGTTTTCATAAAAGATGTGGAACAAGTTTCCTATTTCTTGTTATATTTATTAGCATTATTTTCTTTATATTTATTCGTGTGGATAATACATTGTTACAGATTGTGATTCGTGTATTATGTATACCGGTGATTGCGGGCGTTTCATATGAGGTCATTCGTTATGCCGGCAAATCAGAAGGAAAACTTGTGGATGTCATTAGTGCACCAGGCGTGTGGTTACAGCATTTTACCACAAAGGAGCCGGATATGGATATGATTGAAGTAGCCATTCAGGCGGTAGAGGCAGTATTTGACTGGAAACAGTTCCTTGTAGAATATTATAAAGATTCAGAAAATCCGCTTGAGGAAATGGAAGAAAATGCGGCAAAGCTGGCATTTACAACAACACTCTTACAATCAGAAGAAACGACTAGAACGATAGAGACTGCGCATCTAAAAGATGTTATTGCAAAATCTAAAAATGAAACGCAGGAAAGTACATCTGAACAATATATCCATAATACATTGGAGTCTGTATATGAGGCGAGTGATGAGTCAGAAAGTACACTCTATGATATTGAAGATGTGGATGAAGAAGATGTAAATGATGATGCATTACCGGAAGGTTTTGAAATCATTGAAGATGATGATTCTTATGACAATACGTTTATTCATAAAGATAATGTCAACTATGCGGAATCAGAGAAGACATCAGAAATAAAAACATCAGAAGATGAGCCTGTGAAAGAGACGGAGACGGTATTAGAACAGGAATTAGAAGAAGCAGATGATGGTATAGAGTTTATGGAAGATATCGAGGAAGATGAGATTACCGGAGATGATATTCCATTGTTTAGAGAGCGGAAAGATAAATAGATGATGACAATAGTACAAGCAGTACGTTTCGGTGCAAAAATTTTACAGGAACACCAGATAGAGAATGCGCAAAATGACAGTTTTGCGCTGTTAGCAGCAGTCAATGGGATGAATCGTACATATTATTTTATGCATGGCGAGGATATTCTTACAGAAAAACAGGAACAATGCTTTCGTGAAAATATTAACAAAAGGGCAAAGCACATCCCACTTCAGCACATTTTAGGTGAGGCATACTTTTTTGGATATGCGTTTGAAGTGAATGAATCGGTGCTTGTTCCAAGACCGGATACGGAAGTGTTGGTAGAACAGGTACTTGCGCTTACAGATGAGCACAGTGATGTGATTGATATGTGTACAGGTTCAGGATGCATTATTTTGTCACTTGCCCTGCAGGGGCATGTCCATCAAGGATATGGCGTAGATTATTCGAAAGATGCATTGGCTGTTGCAGAGAGAAATAAGCGGAAGCATGGAATTGATTGTGTTTCTTTTATCGAGAGTGATGTGTTTACAAAGGTTGCCGCACAGATAGCATTTCCAGAGAAAAAAGCAGATGTGATTGTATCAAATCCGCCATATATCCGGACAGATGTGATTCAGACGTTGTCGGAAGAAGTTCGTTTACATGATCCGATGATGGCATTAGATGGACATGCAGATGGATTGTTTTTTTATAAAAAGATTACAAAAGAGGCTGTACAATATCTGAGACGTGGAGGTTTCTTGTGTTATGAAATCGGACATGATCAGGCAGAAGATGTCGTGAGAATCATGAAGGAGAACGGATATACGGATATTCGCGTGATTCAGGACTATGCAGGACTTGACAGAGTTGTATTGGGTAGATTATTATAAATTGCGCGATAGTAGAAAGGAATGATAAATTTATGGATATGTTTGATAGATTAGAAGATATTGTAAATCGTTATGAAGATATTACAGCGGAATTGAGTAATCCGGATGTTGTAAATGATCAGGATCGTTTTAGAAAGCTGATGAAGGAACAGAATAATATTGCTCCGATTGTAACAGCATTTACAGAATATAAAGATTGTAAGCAGAATGTAGAAGACAGTCTTGCGATGTTAGAGGAAGAAAGTGACGAAGAACTTCGTGATTTAGCAAAGGAAGAATTGTCAGAATCTAAGAAGAGAATTGAAGAATTAGAAGAACAGTTAAAGATTCTTCTTCTTCCAAAAGATCCAAATGATGATAAGGATATTGTTGTCGAGATTCGTGCAGGTGCAGGTGGAGATGAAGCAGCATTATTTGCAGCAGAATTGTTCCGTATGTATACACATTATGTAGAGTCTAAAGGCTGGAAGATTGAAGTTGTTAATGCAGAAGAAACAGGCATTGGCGGTATGAAGGAAGTTGAATTCATGGTAAAGGGACAGGGGGCATACTCTGTTTTGAAGTATGAAAGTGGTGTGCACCGTGTACAGAGAGTTCCTGAGACAGAATCCGGTGGACGAATTCATACATCAACAGCTTCTGTTGCTGTTATGCCGGAAGCAGAAGAAGTAGATATCGAAATTAACGATAAGGATATCCGAATCGATGTTATGAGAGCTTCTGGAAATGGTGGACAGTGCGTTAATACAACAGATTCTGCGGTTCGTTTAACACATTATCCGACAGGTATTGTAATTTATGCACAGACAGAGAAGTCTCAGATTCAGAATAAGGATAAAGCATTTGCATTATTACGTGCAAAGTTATATGACTTAGAATGTCAGAAGGCACATGATGCTGAAGCTGATGCAAGAAGAAGTCAGATTGGTACAGGTGACCGTTCAGAAAAAATCAGAACATATAACTTCCCACAGGGACGTGTAACAGATCACAGAATTGGTCTTACATTATATAAGTTAGACAAGATTATGAATGGTGATATTCAGGAAATCATTGATGCATGTATCGCAGCCGACCAGGCTGCCAAGTTAAGCCGCATGCAGGAAGAAGGCTAACCCCCTTGATTTTACTGGGTTTCTTGCAAAATATAGTTTGACTAAAATTGAATAAAATTTTGAAAAAGATGGTCATTGACAGCTTTGTCGACCATCTTTTTTTGTTTCTCGGTTTTATCGACACACTGTCGTGCATTTGATTGAGGATATTGCCACATATGTTCACAGCATTAAATAGTTCTCTACAGTTATGCATTATTTCAACGCAAAGCAGGACGCATCGAGGCAGTAAACTTGGCAGTACCACAGCACACGCCATTACAGCAGGATTTTGTCTTATTATGCCTTATTCTATAAGAGCATCCGTTGTAGGCGAGTACAGTGCATCCTAGCCCAATCGGAGAAAGCATATTGTATTAGTGGTCAGTTTCATGTAGAAACTGGCTTTTATTATGCACATTTGCTTAATTTTGTAGATGAAATCCAGAGGTTTTTGTGATAAAATGATTATGTATGTTTTGAAACACTAGGTTGTATAAAACATAAGACGTGTACTTTTTATGGGACACTTAATGTGAGAGAATAAAAGAAAACTTTTAGGAGCGATGCAAATTATGATAACAGGCGAGTTAAGGAACAAGATTGACAGAATATGGGAGACGTTCTGGACAGGTGGTATTACAAATCCATTAGACGTAATTGAGCAGTTTACATATTTATTATTCATTAAGCAGTTGGATGATGTGGAGACTACTAAGGAAAACGAGGCAAATTTCTTAGGAGTACCTTATGTGTCAATGTTCCCTGATGATTGCCAGAGATATAGATGGAGCAAATTTAAGAATTTGGGTTCTGCTGATGAGATGTATGATACTGTATTAAATGGGGTATTCCCTTTCATTAAGAATTTGCATCAGGATGGAGATTCTGCATATTCAAGGTATATGGGAGATGCGATCTTTAAGATCCCAACAGCAGGTATGCTTACAAAGATTGTAGATGGCATTGATAAGCTGGAATTGGGCGATGATGATTCTAAAGGAGACCTATATGAGTATTTACTTTCAAAAGTAGCAACAGCAGGCACGAATGGTCAGTTTAGAACACCACGTCATATTATTAAAATGATGGTTGATTTGGTAAAGCCACAGCCTGAAGATACGATCATTGACCCAGCTATGGGGTCTGCTGGATTCCTTATCGAAGCACAGGCGTATCTGAGAGAGCATCATGCAGATATGTTTTTGAATGCAGGACTTCGTGACCATTTTAATAACAATATGTTCTATGGAAATGATATGGACAGAACCATGCTCAGAATTGGTGCAATGAATATGTTGTTGCATGGGGTAGATAATCCTAATATTTCATACAGGGATAGTCTTTCAGAGCAGAACACAGATGTTGAGCGATACAGCCTTGTTCTTGCAAATCCTCCGTTTAAAGGAAGTTTAGATTATGAAGCTGTATCAGCAGACCTGCTTAAAACAACTAAGACAAAGAAAACAGAATTATTATTCCTCGCATTGTTCTTGCGTATTCTAAAAAAAGGTGGAAGAGCAGCAGTTATTGTTCCAGATGGAGTTCTCTTTGGTAGCAGTAATGCTCATAAGCAGATTAGACAGGAGATTATTGATAAAAACAAGTTAGATGCTGTCATTTCTATGCCAAGTGGAGTATTCAAGCCATATGCAGGGGTATCTACAGCTATTCTTATTTTTACAAAGACAGGCTCAGGCGGAACTGATAATGTTTGGTTCTATGATATGAAGGCAGATGGTTACAGCTTGGATGATAAGAGACAGGAGGTTTCAGAAAATGATATTCCTGATATCATCGAAAGATTCAATAATCTTGAAGCTGAGAAAGAACGTAAGAGAACTGAGCAGAGCTTCTTTGTTCCTGTAGATGACATTATTGCAAATGGATATGACCTTTCCATCAATAAATATAAAGAGGTTGTCTATGAAAAGGTAGAATATGATTCTACAGAAGTTATTATGGGACGTATTGATACACTTGAAACAGAAATCCAGACAGAAATTGCTGAGTTGAAAAAACTTCTTGGTATTGAAGGGGGGAGTTCAGATGGCAGATAAATTTGGATTTGACGAAGCAACAAGCAGTGCCA
>DGTC01000017.1 GCA_002394205.1 Lachnospira sp. UBA4346
CCATCAACATCGGCATCTGTCATAATAATAATCTTATCATAACGCAGCTTTGAAATATCAAAATCATTGCCGTAACCTTCTAAGAATCCGCAGCCAAATGCATTTATCATCGTCTTAATTTCTGCATTTGCCAAAACTTTGTCAATCCCTGCTTTCTCAACATTCAAAATTTTACCACGAATTGGCAAAATTGCCTGTGTTCTGCGGTTTCTCGCAGTTTTTGCTGAACCTCCGGCAGAATCACCCTCTACAATAAATACTTCACACTCTGAAGCGTCACGACTTTCACAATTTGCTAATTTACCATTGCTGTCAATCGAAAACTTAGGCTTTGAAAGCATATTCGTCTTCGCCTTTTCTTCGGCCTTACGAATCTTTGCAGACTTCTCTGCACAAGCAATAACTGATTTTAACGCATCCAAATTCTTATCAAAATAGAGCTGAATCTCATCGTTGGTTACAGAACTAACTACCGTACCGGCATCCGGATTATCTAACTTCGTCTTTGTCTGACCTTCAAATCGCGGTTCCGGATGCTTAATCGCAACAATGGCAGTCATACCATTTCTGACATCCATACCTGTAAAGTTCGCATCCTTGTCCTTTAAGATACCCAGTTCTCTCGCATACTGGTTAATAACCATCGTAAACTTCGTCTTAAATCCGGTGATATGTGTACCACCTTCCTGCGTGTAAATGTTATTACAGAAACCAAGAATATTTTCTTCAAATTCATTAATATACTGAAAAGCGACTTCAACCTCCATACCTGCTTCCTTCTTCTGGAAGTAAATCACATCTGTTACAGTCTCTTTTCCTTCATTCAAATCCTTAACATAAGCACTAATTCCCTCAGGTTCATGATATGTCACGACTTCCGGATTCTCCTGACGATTATCCGCGAAGTGAATGGTAAGTCCCGGATTCAAATATGCTGTCTCATGCAATCTGCTCTGAATCGAATCCGCCTTAAAACGTGTCTTCTCAAAGATTTCTCCATCCGGTAAAAATGTAACCTTCGTTCCCGTATCATTCTTTCTGCAAGTTCCAATCTGTTCTAGCGGTGCTGTAGCCTTTCCCTGCTCATAACGCTGCTTGTACACGCCACCGCCAACACGGATTTCTACTTCCAGCCATACAGAAAGTGCATTTACAACGGAAGCACCAACGCCATGCAATCCGCCGGAAATCTTATATCCACCGTCGCCAAATTTACCACCGGCATGCAACACTGTAAATACTACTTCTACTGCAGGAATACCAGCCTTTGGATGAATACCGATAGGAATTCCTCGTCCATTATCCTGAATGGTCGCTGTTCCGTCTTTATTCAGACTCACTGAAATTTCTGTACAGTAGCCTGCCAAATGTTCATCAACTGCATTATCCGCAATTTCATAAATCAAATGGTTCAAACCTTTCGTTCCAACACTTCCGATATACATTCCCGGTCTTTTACGAACTGCTTCCAATCCTTCTAATATAGAAATGCTCGATGCATCATATTTCTGTTCTGCCATATTCTATCTATAATCTCCATTCTAATCTGATTCTGTAATACATCTAATATGTATTACTTCTGAAAATATGAATCAAATACATCCTCGAAACTTCTATCTAATGAAACTACCTGATTCATCTTTTTCTTCTTCCAAGCACGTTTATTAAAATCAACATATACACTTGACTCATATTGTGTAAACTGCTCATTAAAATAAGCAAGTTTCTCGTCTTCAATCATACTTGCCTTATTTGCTTCTGTCTTTGCTTTCTCATTATCACTGACACATTTAATAATATAATACTTGTCCTGTGCATTTACAATTCCGCTTACCTCACCATTTTTCAGGTTAAATGCTGCCTTTTCAAATGCTTCATCCATATCTCCACGACGAAGTTCTGCTTCATATCCTGCATCTCCGTTATACTTTGTCGCAACTGTATAGAAAATATCTCCTGCCTGAACACTTCTGTATGCCTCTTTGATATCTGCTTCATTGTCGCACGCAATATACTGAACTGTAATTACACGCGCATCATCCGAACTAATTTCACGATTTACGGAAGCTGTCATATCATCATATAATGTTTTTGCAATTGCGAACTCTGTAAACATCGTCTGCACTTTCTCTTCCGTGATGCCCGCAGCATCCTTCTGCTCCTTTGTCAGACCAGCCATATAATCTTTTGCAGCCTTCTCTACAGACTCCTTCTCTGCACGACTTAATACAACACCACGTTTTTTGGCGTACACATTCATGCAACGCACCCGAATGAGCTTTGCCTTGACCTGTTCCTTAGCATACTCTTCAAAAGAACGTCCTTCTATCTCTTTTGACCAGACATCTGAACCAAATACCTCTTCATATTCTGCCTTCGCATCTGCCAACAAAATATTTGCCTGCATCATCTGTGTACTTTGGTTCTTCACCTGAACAATCTTATTCTTTCCTAATCCTGTTGAAATATAAATAAGTGTTCCATTAAAAAATTGAATATACCCAACAAAACATGCAACCACTGCTAACACAATCGCTGCACGAATTAACATTTTCTTTCTATATCTCACAAAAGCCTCCAAATTACCTATATCTGCAAAATCTTATTTTATAAGGTTTTATGCATCCTCATGCTATTCTATTTATTTGTGGTATGGTTCTTTACGCATAATCCGATATGCTCGATAAATCTGTTCTAGTAAAATAACACGCATTAACTGATGTGGAAATGTCATTCTTGAAAAACTCAGTAAATAATCTGCACGTTTCAAAACTCTTTCATCTAATCCTAATGAACCTCCAATCACAAAAGCAATATGGCTTGTGCCGCCAATTCCTAACCTGTCAATCTTTTCTGATAATTCTACCGAATCAAGCATCTTACCTTCGATTGCGAGTGCGCATACATATGCATCATCTTTGAGTGCTGCAAGAATTCGACTGCCTTCTTTTTCTTTAATCGCAAGGTTCACCTGTTCGCTTGCATTTTCAGGTGTCTTCTCATCTGGAAGCTCAACAATCTCTAACTTACAATACCTTGATAATCTTTTCACATACTCCTGTACTGCCTGCGTATAGAACTTCTCTTTAATCTTACCTACACATACAATTGTAATCTTCACGTTGATTCTCCATTTATATTGGAACGTCTATTTTCTAAACTTTCTAATGTTCATTCCGTTGAATTATAAAAGCCATTCTGCATTAGATATGACTATGCAAAAATCCCTACGCTTCTACAACAAAATAATGTCCGTCTTCTAATTTAAATACTTCTAATTCATCTTCTAATTCTTCGTCAGATAAATCGCTAACGTCCATTCCCTCTTCATCTAAATATTCTCTTACTTCTGCAAGTGAATCGAATACCTGTGCAAAACAATCCTCTAAAAAGTCCGCTGCTTCTTCAATCGTCTCTGCAACCGGTTCATCAAATAACTTGCCCTGTTCTCTTAAAAAAACTTCTGCACACTGCTGTAAATATTCTCCCATTTATTCATCTCCTCTAATTCTAAAATGCGAAACAATCCTAAGTCATCTCAATAAACAGACCAACCTCGAATCGTTCTATATAATATGTAATAACTACAAAATCCCCTGTGCCATTAATGCACGCAACGTATCTTCAACTTTGGCACAGCTATGTGTCTTATGCTTCTGAATCTCTGCAACTGCCTGTTCCATCACATACGCATGTCCCACAGCATCTAACATCTCAATATCATTGAAATTATCGCCAAATGCCATACATTCATCCTTTGCAATACCAAGTGCCTGCTGAACTTGCTGCATTGCATGACCTTTGCTCACATTCTTCGCCATAAAATCCAAATATAACTCTCCGGAAACAGCTACATTTACCGCATCATCCCAACGCTTGTGAAAATACTCCTGTGAGTTCTTAATTCCAGATAAATCACAGACTGCAATCTTTAAAATATCCTCTGGAATCTCGCAAAAATCTTCCACCAACTGCGTCTTATACTTCACAATCTGCGTCATACGATGATAATACTCTTTTGTCTTCGGCTTAATATAAGCCACCTCTTCGCCCGATACAAGCACCTCACAATTGTCATGTGCACATACATCCTCAATAATCTCTAACGCAAGATTACGCTCAATCGAATTCTTAACAATCGTCTGATTCTTATATTTGACCAATGCGCCATTCTCACCGATATACATCAACTGTTCTTCTAATGGATGAAACAGCATCTTCAGACTTGCAATCTGTCTTCCACTCGCTGGTGCAAAGATATAACCCTTCTGCGCCAATTCTGACACCACATCAATCAATGAAGCATCCACTGACTGCGCACCATTTAAAAGAATCGTTCCATCCAAATCACTTGCGATTAATTTCATCATATCAATTCGTACTCCTTTAACATATGATACAGTCTTGCCACCGGCAATCCAACCACGTTATTATAGTCCCCATCGATCTTCTTCACATAGGCTGCAAATGCGCCCTGAATTCCATACGCTCCCGCCTTATCATAAGGTTCCGGTGTGTGAATATAATCTGCAATCTCTTCCGGTGTCATCTCATACACAACCACATCCGTCTTCTCAGCAAATTGAAAACTGCCGCCATTCCAGATACAACTAACACCCGTATAGACCTGATGCGTGTTGCCAGACAATCCTGCAATCATCTGTCTTGCATCTGCTTCATCCTTCGGCTTACCAAGAATTTTGCCATCATTATATACAATCGTATCTGCACCGATGACAATCACATCTTCTGTTAAAATATTATCAAACACCGCCTGAGCCTTCTGCATCGACAATTCGCAGACAATCTCATCCGGCTTCGTCTTCGTAATCTGTTCGTCCACAAAACTAACCTGCACATCAAAGTCCAATCCAATCTGTGCAAGCAGTTCCTTTCTGCGTGGCGAACCCGATGCTAAAACAATCTTCGTCACGTCTTCTTCCTCTCTCAATCTGAACATACATTTGGTATTATAGCACAAGTTTGGAAATTTACAAATAGAAATATAGGAGAAATATGAAAAAGTCACACTGGGGTGGTGCAGTGTGACTTTTAGATTCGTCCCCTGTGGGGAGTAAGTATTTCTATACTAAAAAAAGAATCTCATTCACAAGACTACGACCTCCGGTTTCCGTCCCCTATGGGGATCAAGCATTTCTATACAGGAGTGAATACGAATTATTCGAAAGAAGGATGGGTTTCCGTCCCCTATGGGGATTAAGTATTTCTATACCACAAAAGGAGGCACGCTATGAAGAAAAAGCACATTGGTTTCCGTCCCCTGTGGGGATTAAGTATTTCTATACAGGAGAAAACGTATGAACGAATTGTTACAAGTGTTTCCGTCCCCTATGGGGATCAAGCATTTCTATACCCGTGCTTGTTGTTTATGCTTCTACTGTTTCAGGTTTCCGTCCCCTATGGGGATCAAGCATTTCTATACTCACAAGATGGGAAATATACGCAGGGCGACCTAATGAGTTTCCGTCCCCTATGGGGATCAAGCATTTCTATACGATAAATATGCCAACTGGTATTGGTCAGATTAGTTTCCGTCCCCTATGGGGATCAAGCATTTCTATACGGTGTTAGTACTTAGGGAAGGAGCAAACAAGATGTACTGTTTCCGTCCCCTATGGGGATCAAGCATTTCTATACAAAAGAGGTAAATATGAGAAGAGAATTAAACGAGTTTCCGTCCCCTATGGGGATCAAGCATTTCTATACAGAATAATGTTAAAGATTCAAATGAAGCCGTAAAAGTTTCCGTCCCCTATGGGGATCAAGCATTTCTATACAAGAAAGGGGGGAAGGTAAATATGAATATTAGAATGTTTCCGTCCCCTATGGGGATCAAGCATTTCTATACATTTTTGATTAACCGCAAGTATTGTTATCGACAGTTTCCGTCCCCTATGGGGATCAAGCATTTCTATACGTGGTTTTCATTTTTGTGAAAAGGCATATGATTGTTGTTTCCGTCCCCTATGGGGATCAAGCATTTCTATACAAAAGTTTTAAATTTGAAAATTACAACGCTGTATTTTTGTTTCCGTCCCCTATGGGGATCAAGCATTTCTATACCCCAGAGGAGCAGAATGTAATACTTTGTAGTAATTGTTTCCGTCCCCTATGGGGATCAAGCATTTCTATACACTGGGAACAGGAACACCGGGGACAGCAACACTGGTTTCCGTCCCCTATGGGGATCAAGCATTTCTATACACCGTCTCCCACACCCCAGTATTTGTGCGAGGTAAAACGTTGATTTGCGTGGGAAAACATTTATTACAGAAATTTTCATCTGGAAACTTACTTTTATCTTTTGCATCTTGCACAAATATAGCATAAATACTGGCTTTGTGCAAGATGCGTGGCAAAATCATTCAATTTGTAGTGCTTCTTCTATCCAATTATTCATTTGGTCATAGGAATTCCATACCTCTTTCGTAACATTCATTCCTGCCGCTACAACCAACCATTTTACCAATTCCATAATATCTTTGGCACTATGTCCACAATTCTTGCGGAACCACTCATCCGTTACAGAAACAACCTCGTGCGCAGCCATATTGCGAACCTTTCCTTCGATTTTTACAAGCTGTGCAGCCTTCTGTTTCAGAACAATATCATCACTTTTTAATTGAATAATCTTATCTAAATGTGTTGAATATATTGGACCTTCTTTAAAATTTCCCGCATAAGACTGATTCATATAATCTAGCACTCCATGCTGCTGTAATTTCTGATGATTCCATTTTCTTACACCTTTTATGGTAATACAGCAATCATCTATTGAAAATTTACATTTATTTTTTAATATAATTTCTAATAAATCAACAACAAGTGGTGTTATTCCTCGAATAAAATCAGCATACTCCTCTTTCTTGACTTTCATCTGCAAATATAATGCGTACTCTACTAATTTTCTTCGTCCACTATCCTCAACCGGATAAATCTTATATTTTCTAGATACAGCCCGTTTACTGATATCTTTGTGATTTAACTTCACTCTATCATCTGCTACTTGTAATAATTCCCATGCTTCCTCAGAAATTTCATTTTGAATCTCTTTACCAATTTCTAATGCAGCATGATAATCATATGCTTCTAAATGCTTCTTTAAAATATCCATTTTTAACAAACGCACAAGATTCATACATTTTACTTCTCTACATCGATTCTCGTATCCGTCTTCATTGTCACTATCACATTCCCAATTTAGTTCTACATCATAATCTGTTCGTTCTTCATATTCCGAATTACTGGCTTTCTTTGGCGAATCAACTTGAATTGGCTGATAACGATATTCTGCTAATGTGGAAAGAATCATCAATGCACTTTTCATTGCCGGTGTTCCTGATGCCATATTCAAAAGCAACGTATCATTTGCTTTATCCATACTCTTCTCAATATCTATTATGATATTACGAAATTCTTCATAATAAATATCATACTGCTGCACATTTACAAAATCAGCCCGCTTAATCAATTCAACTTCAAAGTGGTGATTTAATTTATCACCAAGCAGTTCGATTGTTTTCGTATAACGTTGGTCTTTTTCTTCGTTTTCAACCATCTCTTTTGATAAATACAAATAAACTTTATCTGGCTGATACACCCTACAAATATGTAGCATAGAACCATCATTTTGATATTTTATCGGATCTGTTCCCCCCTACCGGTGAAAATAATATCTTTGCCATAATAAAAATGCTCCTTTATACAATAATAATATCTTCCTGTAAAATCTCTTGTTCGATTCCCCATGACAGCACTTGTCCTTTGCCTTGAATTTGATAGATTTTTACACTATCTTCTGTTTTATCAATATACCGGGGAATTTTATCTAATAATTCTTTATATTTCTTTTTTGTAAGAACTGCTTCAAATGCAGACTTTTGCACACGTGTCCCGTAACCTGACAGAACATTTGCAAATTTAACTCTTTTCTTATTATTACATATATCATAGATAATTAAAATAAAAACTTTCTTTTCCAAAAATTCTTCGTTTGTTTCAAAGAAATAACTTTCTATCTCATCTTCTTCCATATTCACCCCTTACCGAATACGAACCGGCTGATAAATATCCGCATCCTGTTCTTCAATAGCTTTCACTAATTGATTCATTTGCATCATAATTGCATATCGAAAACTAACTGGATAACCTAAATAACTTAGATATTTTGTTTCTGTCTGAAACTTCTTCTCTAATTTTTCCAACATAATTTTTAACCCATTTTTTGTCAAATAACATCCCGGATTATCCAAATCATAAGTAAAATCTTCTATATGTATTTCATGTCCATTTACCAAACTCATAACAGTCGAATCAACAATAACAGCTCTCCATTCTTCCATCATATCACTCGCCAATGTTGGATGTTTTTCCGCATCCCTGTGTACAAATCCAAAATAAGGATTCAATCCCTTTAATTCAATCTTACTATATAATTCATTCATCAAAATGGAATATCCTAAACTTAACATTGAATTAAAAGCATCCTTTGGCGGTCGTCTGCTTCTTCCGTCAAATCGAAAATCTGCTTCCACGCACTTTGATAATCCTTCAAAATAATATTTTGCTCCTTGTCCCTCATAGCCAATTACTTCGTTAATATTTTCACACGCATCAATTTTATTCTGGCAGACAGTCAAAGTATTTAAGCAACCTTGCACATTTACCTTGCGACTTTTAGCATACCGATTTAACACAACCTCTTGATTCCTTAATTTTGCTTTCATAATATTTTGAGCAAGTTTCAAAGAAAATGGTGTATCATACAATCTATCCTGCATACGCTGACGCTCTGCCTTTACATGTCCCATAGACTGCAGCCTTCCAAAATACACGCCTCCTTTTGAAAAATAAGAAACAGAGATACCACTCTTTAAACACTCTTCCTGACATTGTGTTGTAAGTTGCGATTTTCCTAAAATTGTAATTCCTTCAACTGTCTCCCACGGAATACACCGTTTCATTCCATCATGCGAAGTAATTACGCAGTGATTTGCTTCTTTTCCAATTATCGCTCCATTTTCGTTCACATAAACCAAACTCATAAATAGTCCCTCCTTATATAATGAATTTTCTATTACGTCCCCTACGGAGTATGATTCAAATGAAAATCCAATATATCTTTTATTCTATTTATATCGTCATGTGCGAAATTTCAAAAGCACCCTGTATAAAACACCTTTTATATTTTATACAAGATGCCTGACATGATTTTTTAACTTAGTTTCTGATATGTGCATTTACACATACCCATTTGAAGAATTTGTCCTCCATACTTTGTACACTTTACCATATGTGGCGAAACGCCATATCTGTGATCCAAATAATGTTTGTGTTCTCTTTTAGCTTTTGGAGAAAGCGTTTTATCAAATATCTCTTTAATAATTTCCAATGCATCATCACCATATAATGGATAATCAATTGTCTTCGTTGCAAAACCTGCTCCACCACCTAAATATACTGTATCTGCAGCAGGTCTTGTGAATTTCTGAAATGTAGATAGAAAATTATCATAATACATTTGACCAAATGATTGAATTGCTTCCATAATATCTTCTATGGTATACGGACATCGTGTCGAATCAATTGAAATCGAGAATATAATTTCTGTTCCGGGTTTCACGCTTTCTCGTAAAATATTCAGCTTATTCGTTGTACCATCTGGCATAATATCTATCTTCTGACACAATACCAAATCTTTTACCTCAAGTGGTTCACTATCACTAACCTGTAAGCCACTCATATTATCATTTAAGGCATCCTCTTTTCTCTTTTCATTCTTTAAGGTATGAAAGGCAATTGTTTCCATTTGCCCAATTTCTCTTTTTAAAATATTTCTGCCTTTTCCATCCGACAAATTATATTTCATCGTTTGTTTCATACCTGAGTATGCACTTTTATTTTTCTGTATTTCATATGCAAGCAAAATGGTACGCAGCATCCCTTTGATAGAGCTCCCCGGAATATATGGCATATGATAAGCATCTTTGACACATTCACTAATTTGTAATCTATTTCCGCCTTCCTCTAATGCATCACCACAATCCACTTGATATCGAATACAATCCACAACATCTTCCGGTTCAATCTGATGTTTGGCAAGCCATGCCTTCAAGCCTAGTTTATTATTATCTAGCAAATATGTTTCATATTCAGAAGCAAGTCCCTTGTTTTGTAGGTAACTATAGAGTTTATATGTATTTACCACGCCTAACGTTTTTGACTTATAGAACATATATTCCTTTTTGTTAATTTCTCTTCCGCTTCCAACATACACCGGTCCGATTGCAGTTAATTTCATTTGATATGTTTTTAAATATTCATTCACACTTCCACCCCCAGAAACAACGGTTTCGCATATCTGTATACCGGATGCGTTCCACCTTCTGAAACATCATATACATCACCTTCGTAAGCATTAATAAAACAAGAACCCGAATCAAATACATACAAATCTTTTTTTCTGCGAAATTCATCTGCATATTTCGACGAAGCAACAAAGCCGCTCCTCTTTATCATCTTATACTGTGCATTTTGTATTGCCTTGTCTAATTCCTGTTCTTTTGGAAGCGATACAGAAAGGGTCATCTGATATTCGGACGGTTGATTGATACGAGCCTGCAACTCTTCCGGAAATGCTCCATAATGTGGAAATAACTCATATCTTCCAAGTCCAGAACTTCTTTTTCCTCCAAGTCCTTCGTAAGATAATCCTAACAGTAAATCTTCAACCATACGTTTTACATCTTCATTTTCATATCCCAATATAATGTATAATCCAGCATTTTCATTAAAATAATATGCTCCTACTCTATATGGCGTACTTTCTTCTTCACCTCGAATAGACACAGATGTTTTAATATATGACTTTCCTAAGTCTGAGCTAAAATTATTCATCGTGTCTATCGAAAATTTCCCTTGTAAATATTGTGACAATTGACTAACGGGAATATATTTTAATTTCTTAAACTTCTTTTTCTCTTTGGAATCTCCGCTGTCCTTTTCCGTTTGAATTCTTAACGCAGGTTTCGGTAAATAATACATTTTGTCAATATATGGAAATGCATCCGATATACATAATCTTCCTTCCTGTGCATATGTTACAAGCCGTGCAAGTGTTTGCTCATTATCTTTCACTGCTTCCTGACACAGTGCTGAAAAAATCGTATCTGCATGAAGTACGATTTCTGCATCTTCTAAATCCCCATTTCCGAAATGTACGCCTGTTATAAATTTAAATTTATATATTGTATATTCCATGCATACTTTCCTTTCTCAAACATATTCATCAAATTACAATTCAGCTTTTTGCAACATTTCATTACATTGTTCTATCATCGCATCCGGTAATTCTCCAACCACTACATCTGCTGCCAAATTATGAAAGGCAACCTTTCCATAACCTCTAGAGCCACTTCCTCCCAAATAATCATACTGTAATAAACGAAGTCCTTCTGCAAGCGTTTCCATATCTTCCAACAACTGTTCTTCTTTTTCTACATCATAAATAATATCCAGTTCAAATTCCGTTCCTCTGATTGCTCTTTCTATCTGTCTTGGATTTGCAACTGCCGTTGCACGATTAATACTATTTTCAAATTTTACTTCTGTTAAACTCTCCACGCCCTGATTTCTTAAATCATCTGCATTTGCCATAATCATATCTGACACCAATACTCTGCTTGCCTTAATATGCTCCTTTTTCGATGTTCCAAACAATCTCGTAAGTCTTTCATGATCATCATCAGGCTTTTCTGCCAATTCGTTATTATAATACTTTGCAAGTAACGTTCTCATCTTTCCTTTGAGTGAACTTCCCGGAATCATTGGTAAATTGGTTCTTACATCCTTAATAATTGGAGAATCCACTGCTCCAATCGCTGCAAATGCTGATGAACCCCCAATATGCATTCCTGTCTTAACTTCTAATACCCCTGAAATCTGTATTTTTGTATACATATGCTACCTCTTTTCCTTTCAATAATATCAATCTTTACCACCATAGAATTTATGGTATGCAACCAATGCCTCCATATATCGATTAAATAAAATATAATTTTTTTTGCTATTTCCTATCTGATCTACTATTTTTAAAATATTAGCTTTTTCTACAAAATCTTTTACATGTCCATCTTTATCTCTACCAGCCTCATAAATAAAACGAACTTTTAAATATGCTATTCTGCCTAACATATCTTCAGATAAATTATCTCCTTGCTGATTCAATAATTCATTATATATATCTGATGATAATGATAACAAACTTCTAATTTTAGACGTTGTCAATAACGGAACATTTCTGACCGTTCTTTTATCATATCTTGATACCAATGAAGTTATTACACGTTCTGCCTTATCCACATAATCTTTTTGTGTTATATACATTCTTTATTCCTCCCTATCACGCATCATATAAGCATATAAATTAATTGCCGTCTTTAATTGTCTGCAATCTTTTTCTGATTGTATCCAATGATACATCTGTGTTGAAAATTTTCGATAATTTTCTTTCTGTTCTTCTTTTGCAGATGCCTTTGGTTCCAATCTGGCAATCAAATACACATATCTGGCAAAATATATCTTGTCTTTTTTCTGTAATCGAATCAATTCTAACAATTTATATAGAAACGCTTTTCCTCTGTCTTCTGATGTTGCAAAGAATTCTAAAAGCAGTTGATACTTTTCTGTAATAACTTCTTTTTCAAATTCATCCCATGAATATGTTCCATCACTTAATCGACCAATATCTGAAACGTCATGTTCTTCACCATCTTCTAATATCGTCACAGAATTCTTTCCTATATTCTTCTTTGATGAATCTTCCATATCTGCAACCTCTCGTGCAATAACGCGGATTGGATATCCTGACTGATAAATTCCAATACCTGCCGATAATGTCAATGTACCTTCTGTATATTTGTTAAATTTCTGACGAATATCAATTGCTATTTCGATAATTTCATTCCAGGCTCCAACGATAAATAAATCATCTCCACCAGAATATACAACGGTTGCATTTCTTCCACCTGCTTCTTTTCCTGTTAGTTTGTACGTTCCTTGCTTCAAAATATCATTCAAATATAGCTTAAAAAATAAGGAAAGCTGGCGTGATAATGTTGCCGTTCTGGATAATGTAACATATTTATTTCCAAAATGTTCACTCTCAAACCCTGATACAAATGTCTGTCCCAAATTATCAACGTCCGCACGCAGTACACCGATTCTTGAAATCCCCTCAGACTGTTGTGCAAGACTCTTGAAGTCATTATGTTCCGTTGTATAATTTCCAACCCATAACTTTGTTGCGACATGCTTTCCTGTATACATCGTGTTCTTTCCATATGTTCTTACATAAGAATCATCATTCTGCATACGCTCAATTAACTTCTCTTTGGAATCCGATACCAAATAATATCCATCCGGTAATGGAAGGCCATGTTCCTTTTCATCACAAATTACTGTGAAAAATTCATCATATAATACTTTTCCTGAAAGATTTTCTAACCCTTTACAAATTGGACATACTCCATTCTCATCCACATGTCCAATTTTCTTACATACTTTACATTCTCTTGTATAATCATCATATTTCATACCATTCAGATTTATAATTTGCTGTGCACTGTATCGAGATGCCTTCTTCGCTGATATTTGTTCACTCGCAGTACGAAACATCTCTGAATAACTTCCTTCCGGCTCATTGCAAAGTGTTTCACTGCTGCATTCAGCGTAACCACCGGCAATATACAAGGAAATTTGAAAATAATCTAAAAACCATTGATTAATTTCTTCCAAATATGCATCTATGATATCTTTCGTTGTCTGTGTATTCGGAACTAAGATATAACAATGTCCTCCTCCCGAATATATCAGATTCGCTCTGGATAATCGCAGCCGTTCAAGTAATAAATCAATACAGTGCTCCATCATTATTTCCAAATAGAATGAACGTGCCCGAAGTGTTTTTAATGCATTCTTAGAGGCAATTGTGTATATAAAGTCCTGAATACCCGAAACATCCATAGAAAATAACAAAAAAGCTTTTTCTTTATAGAACGCATTGGCTCCTGTATATAGCATTTCTTTATAATTATTTCTTCCATTTGCCTGTAAATATTGATAAATGCAGCTTGCTATCGCCGCTGTCATTTTCATATGGTCATATAGAGAAATATCAGCGAGTTCCTTTTTCGCTGTTGAAGACGGAACATAGGTCAAATTAGCCTCTAGTACTTCTAATAAGGAATTGATATACTCTGATTTCCATTGTATATTCTTGAGATTCTCATAAATATTCTGTTTTACCGTCGTATAGAAATGCTCATCAAACAGGCGTTTTTCTGTATGCGGGTAATTAATTCCCAACTTAGGATCTAATAACTGCGGACTGTAATATTGCTGCTGTTGATTGTTATTTAAAATATTAAATACACTCTCTAACGGTGTTGCAATTTCAAATCCATAATCTTCTCCTTCTTTCTCTCTTCTGTCCGCCGCTGATGCTATATTATCAGCAATATATGTAATATATGCCATAGAATCTTCATTCAGCTTAGCATTTTTCATACTATCTGCATGGTGATATCTCACACAATTTAAAATCTCAACATCTTGAATTCCTGCATCATCTTTTAAAAAATCATAACCACTTTGACTATGCTTTCTTCTATCCTCCCCCTGTCTATATATAACCTTACCTATATCATGAAGCAGACTACCAATTACTAATTTTACTTCTTTTTCACTCATCTTTGTGGACATTCTTATCACTTCCTTTTTCATATAGTCTGATTCTTCCCATTCCCATTGCTGTCTTAATTCCAACTCCTGAAAATTCACCAAATGAGAATAACAGCTTTGCATAACTCGCCAATGTCTGATTTCCATGAATTTTAATTGTTATCGTCCCTACAAACCCTGGAACACGAATTCCTTCTAACGGAAATGGAACACTTCGTAATTTGTAATGAACAATTTCACTATGTTTCATCAACTCTTCAAGTGTACTTTCATCCCTCATATCGACTTCTGTTGACGCTGCACTATACTTATTCATTAAACTATTGTACATCAATCGGACATCCGGATAAAATATATAGTGCCCTTCACTTTTAAATGCCGTTGGCGTTACAAATTCTATATTTATATATTTACTTACCTCTCCTTTATAAAAGTCCTGCATCAGTTCATTTTTCGGTTTTGTTGTTAAATCTTTTTCAAGTATTTTGATTGAAAGTTCTTTCTTTTTCATTTCAAATGATTGAAATGAATCTGATAATAACGGCATAATAATCTGCTCATATGCCTCCTGATTCAATGTACTGATATTCCAAATGGTCTTATTTCCTTCTCTTATCACAGACATACTATATGGATTCAATGTATTCTGATGTAATCGTTCTGCATACTCTGTATCAATCTGCTCCATTAAAACTCCTTGCAGATTCGATGTCTGGCGATAATTCACCTCTGGATTATCTAATACTAATTGTAAATTTGCTAACATATATCTTTTATCCTTTTTATAAAATTCACAATTATTATTATAAATTTTTTGTAAATTATTGTCAATTTTTTCAGAACATCTATACAATTTTTATTCTTTTTATCCAATTACTACAAAATATAATGCTCAATTGCATATTTCATAACCACAAATAAGAAAAAACGCAGACTTCATCACAAGCCTGCGCCTTCTCTTTTAATTTGAAATTTTATATATTAGGATTTGGTTTTGTCAGTTATATCTTTTATTTTCCAGCTAAGTTATCTAAGAACTGTTGCTTCTTGTCTGCGCCGTAAGGTGCATAGTTGCCTGATAAGAATGTATCAAGACCTGTCTGGGCAAATTCTTTCCAGCTCTCTGCTTCTTTATTAACTAAGATTGGATAGAAGTATACGCCATTCTTCTCTGCTGCTGCTAAGTCGCCCGGTGCATCGCCTAGCATCACAACATGTGAATCTTCATAGCCTTTCTTCTTCATCTCTGCAATAATATGTGCCTTTGAACCGGCATCCTGACAGCACAACACATCTACTTCATCTAACAGATGATGCTTGCCCCATTCTTCTGTAACAGCTTCCTTGTTTGCACTTGATACAACAACAATATCTGCTTTAGCATGTGCAGTCTTTAGACCCTCTAAGACATTTGCAAAGGGCTGCTTATCTTCTTCGCTTAACCCGTTAATGCTCTCATTGACTGCCACAGACCACGCATACGCCTTATCAAAACAAGGATTGTTTGTCTCTTTGGCCGCTTCTACAACCGCACGATTACTTAACTCTTTCGCATTCTTTGTCCATTCTACAAATTCTGCTATGCCTTCAATCTTTGTATATTTTTTATCAATCTCTTCTAAGGCTGTTGCAAGTCCTAAGAAGCGGTTGATTCCTCTTGTCATTGTATAGAGGTTGATGTCATTCCAACGTGTTAGGATTTCTTCTTTCCATGCATCTAAGTTCCACTCTGTTACCATACATGGCCCAAAGCATTTGAAATGCTTGCTGTTCATCGTATCCATCGCACAGCCATCACTATCGACACATACCAGATAGTCGTGTTTCTTGTTAAATGTATTGATTTCCATAGACATTTCCTCCTATAATCTTGTTTCCCAACGACCACAGAATACGCTGTCATCTGCTGTTCCCTTAAATTCACTCTTGCCTGTCATCTTCTCAATTGCAGCACGAATATGCTCTCTCGTTGGTGCATATGCATTGATAAATGTATGTAACTGTGGTACATCAATCAAATGATTTGTGTAATTTAAGCTCATTCCGATTGTTGGAATTTCTTCATTGTACCAAGGTAACTCACAGCTGTGGTTCACACTCCAGCGAACACGAACGTTGTTCTCCTGTGCATAACCTTTGACATTGATAACCAATAATGCAAAGTCATGATTCTCTACAAATTCTTTTCTTGTAGAATTGCCTAACATCTTGACAAAGTTCATTGGAGACACGCCATTTTCCACTTCCAAATCATGATAGTTCGGACACACATCTACTTCAAATCCGGCACGTTCTAATTCTTCAATCATTACCTGCTTTACAGGATCGCCTTTGTATCCTTTTGATGTTGGTGTAGAGCCTTCATATACTAAGAACACACGTTTCTTCTGATCTGGTGATACCGGCAAGTTGTTTCTTGTATCTTTTACAAGTGTAATACAGCTGTCTGCCGCTTCTTTCTGATACTGAATATGTTCCTCACAACCTACACAATCAAGTGCTGACTTATCAGGGAAAATAGAATCTTTTTCGTTCAAATGTAAATGTGCCTTCATACCAAGAACACGATGCAATGCATCATTTAATCGCTCATTTGTCAATTTGCCTTCTTCGTATGCTTTCTTAACAAAGCTAATATCTTCTTCCACATCATTTGCAAACAGAATCATATCACAGCCTGCAATGAGCGCACCCGGAATAGCATCTTCTCTTCTGCTTGTTGCTGTCAAACCAACCATATGTGTTGCATCTGTAATCACAACGCC
Organism: Lachnospira sp. UBA4346; assembly: GCA_002394205.1. Lineage (GTDB taxonomy): Bacteria > Bacillota > Clostridia > Lachnospirales > Lachnospiraceae > Lachnospira. The sequence continues at coordinate 17,526 of DGTC01000017.1, forward strand.
GTTGAATCCCATATCTTCACGAAGCAAATCTGTTAAAAGTTCTTTTGATAATGTTGCCGGCTTAATCTGTGCATCTGTAATGCCCGGAACCAATTTTCTTGACATTTCCGGAAGTGCAATGTGCCCAACCATCACAGACTCTAAACCTTCTTCAATCAATGTTCTGTATACCATACCGAAACTAGCTTCCCACTCATCCACTGAGAGGTTATTGATACCAAGTGCAAGATGCTGGTCTAATTCTTCCACGCCATCTCCAGGGAAATGCTTTGCAGTACAAGCCATGTTTGGATTCGCATCTTTAATTCCCTTGATGTATGCTCTTGCATTATCCAATACGTTCTGTGGATCAGAACCGAAACTACGTGTATTTACAATGGTATTTCTCCAGTTCTTGTATACATCTACCACCGGATTGAACATCCAGTTACATCCGATTGCTGATGCTTCTTTACCGGCTACATAACCCAAATGATACGCATTATCAGTTCCTTCTCCGGCACCACATTCTGCTGCCGTTGCAACAAATGTTCCTTCATCCTTTAATACACCAACACCGCCATCATCACAATTTGCTGCGATAAGAAGTGGATATTTACTCAATTCCTGATATGTCTTATTCTGAAGATATACTGTTTCCTTATCTCCACCCTGCCAGCGAAGACCACCTTGATGAGACTTTTTTAATGTATCTGCAATCTGGTCTTTGTTCACGCCTGGAATTGCCTTTAATAAGACAAATAACTGTCCGATTTTCTCTTCAAATGTCATTTCTTTAATTGTATTTTCAACCCATGCCACCTGTTCATCATTCAGATAAAAAGGCTTTTCTTTCAAATTTACCATTCTATTTTTCTCCTATTCTTTCCTAAATGAAAATCAATTTATCTTCATCTGTTTCTAAAAATGCCGCATAAAGAATATCCAGCAGGCTCATTGCCAGTGAAATCCCTGTCACGCTCAATAATAAATACAGAAAACCTCGTAATTTCTTACCTACAAGAAAGCAATGCAGACCGAACCAACCGCCAAATAATGCAGATAAACAATATTTCTTTTTACTAATAGGAACCGGATTGCGATTCCCAAATCGGTCAATCAATGCATCAATTCCTTTTTTTGCCTTTGATGTATCTTCTATTCCATATTCCTGCTTTAATGCATGCAACTCTTCTTCTGCTGCAAGCAATTCCGTTACCTGAAATCCATCTGCTTCTTTCTTCATATCTCCACGCTTTCTTCGTTAAGCCTTTAACGATTCCCAATCAATCCTTTTTGATACTACAAGTGGCTTCGCATTTTCATTTCTTATCCGATTTCAAAATACGAAGCCCTTTCATTTGATTTGTTCCTTGTTTTTATGCTTTGTGCTGTGCCTTAATTGCTGCAATTTCCTCCTGAATTTCTTCCATCTTCTCTCTGCTTAACGGATAGAATTTCAAAGCGATAATATTACATACTAAACCAACTAATACAAGACCATACATACCAATCATACCTACAACGAACAAGCCTGTGCTGTAAGGTGTCTGTGCATTTGGCAATGCTGTTGTAAATCCGATTGCTGCACACATCAAACCAATAAGTGTTGCAGATAATGATGAAATTAACTTATCTACAAAACTGAATAATGTTCCAATCATACCCGGTACATATTTACCACTGCGATATACTTCGTAATCTGCACAGTCTGCTGTCATTGTGATAACAACATTTGATGTAACACTGTTGAAACCACCCATTACAATTGTAAGTACTAAGAAGGCAATTGTGAAGAATGTCCAGCCTGCGAATACGCCATCACCAGGAAGGCTAAGTGTCTTTGGATTACCAAATGTAAACAAAGCAATCAAAGCGATACAACAGATTGCTGCGCCCCATGAACTGATTTCCATTGCTTTCTTCTGTCCCATCTTTGCTGCTACAACACCAGCGATAAAGATAACAAATACAATATTAGGAACGATTGTGTACATATTAAACAGACCGGATACGGCTGCATTTCCACAAATGATTGCATATACAATCAATGTAACGGTTGCATCACCTTTTGCCTGTGTTGCAAGTTTATCTGTTGATGCAGATACGATTAACATCTGAATTGCACGGTTGTGTTTAATAATTTCCCAATAATCCTTAAATGATACTCTTGTTGCAACACCTGTACCATAGAATTCTGCACGGTCTTTTTCAATCAATGAGATAATAACAATTACTGAAAGAACTGCTGAAATAACAACACATAATAACCACTGCTCTGAGAAGAATGCCTGATTAAACTGGAAGTGATGCTTCTTTAATAAATATGTATATGAATAATAAGGCATAATTGCAAATGTTAATGCAGAACCGATTCCTAAGAATACAGCAAGCATTGGTCTTTGCTTTGGATCATTTGTAAGACATGTCTGTGCTGACTTCGTAACAACACACTGGATTGTGTAACCAACGATATATACTGCATATACGATTACAAACAATACAAATCTTACTGCGCCCGGTGCCTTCGGTACAACGAAGAACATCAATGCACTCGTTAAAAACATAATACATTGTCCAATGAATACGAATGGTCTGTTCTTACCAAACTTACCATTTGTCTTATCAACGATGTATCCGATAAATGGATCTGTTACACCGTCCCAAATACGCATTGTTGTAACGAATGAAGATGCTAATACAACGCCAACTCCAATAAAACCTGTTAAAAAGTATGAGATAAATGTCATCTGCCACAGATAAAGATTCGTGGCAATGTTGTTTAATGAGAATCCAAACAATTGCCATATTCTTGCTTTGTGGATTCCGTTCTTACCTGTTTCCATAATGATTTCCTCCTTCAATTTGTGAAACGTTATTTGATGATTTTATTGTAACGGAGATATGTTTATTCTTCTAGCACATTTCTTCTTTCTTATAGCACATTTTACTTTCCCTATATAATTAAGATTAAATCTGTGCTATTATAATAAATATTCATCCTGTTCATTTATTTAAAAGATACAAGTATAGCTGTTTTTTACCGCTTTTTTTGCGCAAAATATCCATTTGAATTTTAAGAATGATATACATTTGAAAAATTTATCAAACAAAAATCGCACAAATTTATGTTTACCAGTTGTTAAATCCAATTTCTGAACCTGCGCAGAATCCAAATTTCATTCTAAAAGCCAGCAAGCATATTCTTTAACATCTAATCTTAGATTAAAAATGGAATCAGATTGGAGTCCGAAAAAAAATAAAATAAAATAAAAAAGAAATGAGGAATCGCTTATGCAAACCGATTTAATCCGATTATACGAAAATATTTTAGATGCACAGGGAATTCAGTTTCGTTTACTGTCTGCCTCTGTCAAAGACCGTGATTTATCTTTTATTGATTATAAGTTTCGCGAAAAAATTTATGATAAATTTGATTATTCAGAATTGTTTCAAACATTCCTAAAAAATATGAAGGACTCTTCCGAAGAATCTCCTTCTTTGTTTATTATGGATGATTTTGAATTAAATTACTGTCTTTTTGAATTTCCAGATGAACTTGGAATGGAGTACAATGCCAAATATGGTCTGATCGGCCCGGTCATCTTTCATTTTGCCACAAAGTCCATGGTCGAACGCGTATTAAAAGGGCACAACTTTTCGAGCACTTACGAAAAAGATGCATTGGAATTCTACAATCGTATTCCGACATTACCAACACAAGACTTCTGGGTATCTTTACTGCTCCCTTTGTTGCGTCCTATCGTAGGCAACAAACAAAATCACCAAATTGTGAATCTGTCTGAACGTTTATTATCTGCCAGCACAAATAATGCACCTGTTCCTATTGCACAAGAACTCCCTTCATTTGATGCGATTCGAGATCGTTATGAAGCTGAAAACCGTATGCTTCAGGCTGTCGCCGACGGAAATGCCAACCTTGCGATTGAGCTGTATCATAAGTTCCGTCAGTTTAACATGAGCGAACGAACCCCTGACATCATTCGTGCTTACAAAAACTGGAGACTTGTGCTAAATACGATTTTAAGAAAGGCCATCGAGACATCAAATGTACACCCGTATTACATTGATGCTCTTTCCAGTGAATTTTCTATTCGCATTGAAAACAACAACAACCTCTCTGAACTGCAAAGTATGGATGTTACCATGTTGCGAAAATATGCAATGCTCGTACACAACCAGTCCACAAAAGATTTATCTCCATTGGTTCGCAAATGTGTTGAAAATATTCACTTCTATTATCGGGAAAATATCTCGTTAGAATCGCTTGCCAATGAATGTGCCGTGACTCCGAATTACCTGTCTACACAATTTCGAAAAGAAACAGGTGTTACGCTGATTCATTATTTACACAACATTCGAATCCAGCAGGCAATTTTGCTTCTTAACACAACACAATATTCCATTCAGGAAATCGCTGAACAGTGTGGATTTGCAGATGCCAATTACTTCATTCGAATTTTTAAGAAACGCAATGGCATGTCACCGAATGTTTATCGCAAGAACTTAAAAAATTAAAGGAACAAAAACCTCTTTGGTGGATTGTTTTATTTTATTAAGAATGGACTGCCTATAAATAAAAAAGATTTCTGTGCCAGCCAACAAGCCAGCCAGAAATCTTTTTTATTCTCTATCTCTTTTCTTAATGATATATTATTCCATAAAATGCCATTTTATTGTTAATTATAAAGCACTTACTCCATATACCGTCATATAATCCAATTGTGCTTCTTGGCATACGCGCTCAATTACTAGATTGTTCTTATTATAAGCACTGTTGCTTGTTAAATATATAACATTCTTTTCATCAAACGCATATTGTTGCATAACAGACGCTATCTGAATATCTTTTTCTTCTTCCTGATTCTTCACCAATCTCTCAACGTTCTTACGAACACAGGCCTCTGATGCATATTCTAAGACTTCTTTCTCTATATTAGAATCATATAACAACACATCTGCACGACGAATCTCCTGCAAGCCTTTCAGTGTCAGATTGTCACGTTTTCCTGCACTCACGACAATAACAGATACACTTCCAGCTCCTGTATTTTTCCTCTGCCCTTGTTTAACACTGTCCTGATTCGTATAGCTCTGTAACACCTCTGATAATTCTCCATCAGACAGTGGTCTGCCTTTTTCCATCGCAACATCTGCTAATTGCTTTAAGAAGCTGGCACGATTCTTCCCTCCTTCAATTTCAGACTTTGCTACCAACCGCATATCTTGTAAAAAGTTAAGAATCTCATTCATATTATCCGGCAACTTCGAATCGACTTCTGTTCGAATCTTTGATGCAATCCACGGACTTGCGCCTGCTGTTGAGATTCCAATGCTTAACTGTCCTGCCTGAATGAGCGATGGAAATAAAAATCCACATTTTTCTTTATCATCAACGACATTCACCAAGATATTCTGTTCCCTACACAGCTGTGAAATATGTGCATTGCACACCTCATCGTCGGTAGCCGCAATAACAAATGCCTTATCCTTTACATCCTCATCCTGAAATGCCCGATGAATCACTGTAATCTGTCTGCCTACCTCTGCCGGATGCTGTACTTCTTCCTGTTCTAATATCTCTTGTAGTTCCACACCGATTTCCTGTGCTACCACAATCAAATCTGCACCATACGGCAGCATCTTTTTGACCTTATGTGCAGCAATCTTGCCACCACCTACAATCAACCCTTTTGTTCCTTCTAATTCAACAAAAAATGGAAAATACCCCATCATTTCCTCCATCTGAATTCTATGATAAATTCAATCCCGTAATTACGTAACATCACTCTAAACTTGTTATTTTCTCGTTTATTCTCTATATAGTTCTTTCTCTATACACATCTTTCTCTATATTTCCAAATGAAAAATGAATCCACATCTATATTATACAGTCTCGAAACATTTTGAAACATAATATGCGCCTTTTGACACCCGAATCTTTCTATTGAATCAATTGGCTCATTTTTGTGGATATAAAATATCTGCCACTTTTTCATACGCCTCACCCCAACGTGCATTTGGCTTTAAGTTATACAAACGCTTCTCTAAAATATACACTCTGCCTTCTTTTACTGCTGTCAAAGAACTCCACAACGGACTGTCATACAGAGATTTCTGAATCTGTGCATTGACTGCTTCTGTATTCGTTCCCTGAATCGTTATAAAAATATACTGCGGATCTGCTTTTACAATCGCTTCCAAACTCAACGTATCTAGAACACTTGTGTCGCTGTCCGCAATATTCTTACACCCCAAATCTGCAAGCAGTTCTCCGCCAACTGTTCCTACACTGCCCTTCGTCTTAATATTCGAAGATGCAGCACGTAAAAATACAACACTCGGATTGCTTCCATCTATCCGTTTCTTTACTTCTTCAATGTGATTCTGCACATCTAATCCATTCTTCTGATACAAGTCCTTTCGACCTGTCAAATCCGTACAAATATCCAACATATGCAAATACGCATCAAATCCGGATACATCAAAATATGCAACGGCAATTCCTGCATTCTCCAATGTACTCATCAATGCAACATCCGCTTCTGTATTTGCACTTGCAATTACAAAGTCCGGCTGTGCTGCAATCAACACTTCTACATTTGGTGCTAAAATTGTTCCTGTTTTGACAACATCTGAACCCAAATCTAATTCCAAACTCTCCCACGAATCATTCGCTGCTGCAACCAAAGTTCCGCCGGCTGTCAGCCACACATCCGCAAAACTGCCAATCAATGCGCCTACTCTTTTGCAAGACTTGACCGTTACACTTCTTCCCAAATCATCTGTAAATGTAATGGGATGTTCCTCCGATGCACCTCTTTGTGATACTTCCATTTGATTCTGTAACTGTGTTTCTGTAGATACGCTTCCTGCACATCCCTGTAAAAATACAACCCCCACAAGTCCTAACAGTACACTCTTTTTCATAACTGTCTGAAGCAACTTTTTCATATTGCGCACTTTAATCTCTCCTTTTCCTACTGTAATACTATGTTTTACAAATTATACCCAACATTCCGTTAAATGTCAATCAACTTTATCTGTTATCCTTCTCCATTTATCCGAATCCGTTCTTTGCAAACGTCATAATTTGTGCTATTCTATTACAGTCTAAGTGATTGTATGAAATTTTTGCAATTCATTTTGCAACGTATATTATACGCACTTTAAAAGCATCTATTGATGCTTATGGTTTTGTGATTTGTATGAATTTCACATTACATTTCCACTGGATACACTTACAGAAAAGAGGGTTCTTATGAAGAAAACATTTACAACCAAACACTTACTGATTGCTGCAATGGCGATTGCACTCGCCACGGTCACCTCAATGATTAAGGTATTCGAACTCCCAATGGGTGGCTCTATCACCTTATGCAGCATGTTTTTTATCTCTATCATCGGATATTGGTATGGTCCTGCACTCGGTATCCTAACCGGCGTTGCATATGGCATCTTGCAGTTCATTCTTCAACCGGCATTTTATACAATTCCGCAGGTTCTTACCGACTACCCACTGGCATTCGGTGCTTTGGGATTATCCGGTTTCTTTACAAATCGAAAATATGGTATGACAGTTGGATATATTGTTAGCGTCCTTGGAAGATATTTCTTTGCATTTTTATCCGGTTGGATTTTCTTTGGCGAATATGCAGCTTCCTATAATATGGGTGCTGTCGTTTACTCTCTGGTATACAATGGTTCATATCTGATTACTGAAGCTGTTGTTACCCTTATTATCATCCAGCTTCCGCCTGTGAAAAATGCATTGCAAAGTTTGAAGAAAAACTTTTTATAAATGGTATGTTTGGCAATCAGGATAAACTATTGTCCGTCCGTCAAATCAAGAATCTCCATTTATTGATGTTCGTTCAACCATCTCATCTTGAGATAATTCATAAAAATTTTTTGTCCTATATCTCTCAGTATACAAAAAGTGCGACTATCCTAAAAAGATAATCGCACTTTATCAATTTATATATCTTTCAATTAAGCTACTGCAAAAATCGCACCAAATACACCAGCACCTAATAATCCCATGATAATTCCAGCCATAAGCACACCGCAAAGCACTGCAATAACACTCTTCTTAAAGCCAATATCAAGAAAACTTGCTGCAAGCGTTCCTGTCCATGCACCTGTTCCCGGAATTGGAATTCCTACGAATAATAACAAGGCAATAAATGTTCCTCTACCAGCTTTTTCTTTGAGCTTTTCGCCACCTTTGTGACCTTTCTCAATACAGAAGGTGAAAAATTTACCAATATACTTTTTATCTTTGCCCCATTCAAGTACTTTTCTTGCAAACAAATAAATGATTGGCACCGGCAACATATTTCCGATAACACAGACAATATAAGACTGCAATAATGGCAACTGCATCCCCTGTCCTACCAAAATAGAACCTCTTAATTCAAACAATGGAACCATCGAAAGTACGAAAACCCACAAATATTTTTTTAACATATTTCCTCCATAAATCAATTGTCATTTAAAACACTTATGCTACTATACCTTATAAATTACTATTATACAAGACCTAAAATGTACTTTTTCCAAATCTTATCACACAATACATTCCAAATATGAGACAAAGAGTCACATAACTGCGACTCTTTGCTTGCATTTTATCATTTCAAATCTAAATATTTCAAATGACATTCCCAATATTATTTGCTTAACTTACGGTTCATTGCTGACTCTAAGGCATCAATAGAGGCTCTGATAATATCATGGTCGATACCTACGCCAAAGTAGCCATTCTTGTTCTCGCCCTCGATACCAACATACGCAATAGCACTTGAATCGGAACCATCCTTTAACGCATGTTCTTCATAGCATACGATTTCGCATGATGTATCAAAATGCTTTGCAAGTGCATTACTTACTGCATCCAAACGACCATTTCCACTTGCTTCAACATCAACACGCTTACCATCCTGTTCAATCGTAACAACTGTCTGGATTCCATTTTCCTGCTTGAAATGTACTTCTGAAATCTGGAAAATCGGACGGAACTTCTTGTAACGCTTCTCAAAGATTTCAAGTACTTCATCCGGTGTCAATTCCTTATGTTCAACATCAGATACATCCTTTACTGCATAACCCAAATCTTCACGCATCTTCTTTGGAATAATCATTCCATAATTATGCTCTAAGATGTAAGCGACACCGCCCTTACCTGACTGACTGTTGATACGGATAACATCTGAATCATACGTACGTCCAACATCTTCCGGATTGATTGGAAGATATGGAACTGTCCATAATTCCGGATTATTTTCAACTCTATAATGCATACCCTTCGAAATCGCATCCTGATGTGAACCTGAGAATGCTGCGAATACCAACTTACCACAGTATGGATGACGATCATCAATCTTCATCTGAGTCAAACGTTCAAATACTTCTGCAAGTCTTGGCATATCTGATAAATCAAGTTCTGGATTAACACCCTGTGCATACATATTCATCGCAAGGTTGATAATATCTACATTACCTGTTCTCTCGCCATTACCGAATAACGTACCTTCAATACGATCTGCACCTGCAAGAAGACCTAATTCTGCATCTGCCACACCTGTTCCTCTGTCGTTATGCGGATGTAATGATACAATAACATTGTCTCGGTTATGAAGATTCTTGCACATATATTCCACCTGACTTGCAAATACATGTGGGAGTGACATTTCAACTGTTGCCGGAAGATTAATGATGCACTTGTTATCTGCTGTCGGTTCCCATACATCAATCACTGCATTACATACTTCTAATGCATATTCCGGCTCTGTACCTGTGAAACTTTCAGGACTGTATTCAAATGAGAAATTGCCGCCGTCCTGCTCAGCCAGTTCCTTCAATAACTTTGCACCTTCAATGGCTATCTGCTTAATTTCTTCTTTTGACTTACGGAATACCTGTTCTCTTTGTGCAAGTGATGTTGAATTGTATACATGAACAATTGCTCTAGGTGCACCCTTTACCGCTTCAAATGTCTTCTTTATAATATGCTCTCTCGCCTGTGTTAATACCTGAATTGTTACATCATCCGGAATCATATTCTTCTCAATCAATGTACGAAGAAATTCATACTCTGTTTCAGATGCAGCAGGAAAACCAACTTCAATTTCCTTAAATCCTACTTCAACAAGCAACTGGAAAAACTCCAACTTCTGTTCAAGGCTCATCGGTTCTACAAGTGCCTGATTACCATCTCTTAAATCAACCGAACACCACTGTGGTGCCTTATCTACATACTCCTTCTTTACCCAGTCCATACAATCAACTGGTGGCATAAAATAACCTCTCTTGTACTGCTTGTAATCAAACATTCTCAATTCCTCCATTCTTAAGATTAACCCTTCAGATTCCTTTAATCTGATGTGATATGTATATAGCCAATTATTAATGCGTATGTATCTTTTGGTACGATTCCGACTTCCGATTTTCTAATGCAATTCCAATATGAAAAAAATCTTTCGTCTATGATATATTACTATATCAAGAGACGAAAGATTATACTCTCACGCGTTACCACTCTTATTCACGAAAATCGTGCACTCACTGAATACGGGAATTTCCATTCCTTATATTCTGTCCATTTTAACGGTTGGAATCCGACTATGCCTACTTGTATATACAACGTTCAGATAGCAGCTCCGAGACGAGTTCAATACAGTTCTTCCATTGTCTCGCACCTACCGACAACTCTCTGCAGCCAACCTGTATCTAATACTTCTCTTCATCGCATTTGACTATTATGTACTAAAGTATACTCATTTTCATTCAAAGTGTCAACTGCTTTTCGTAAACTTTCTATTTTTGTTGGATTTCACTACATATTTATAATAATATTACACATAATGCAATATTTAATAAAATATATTCGGAAATCTCCCACAATAAAATCAAATTATTTTTCGTGTTTTAAATATTCTAATTCTTCCTTCGTAACAATTTCTTTCGAATATCTCGCCTTTTCATAAATATCTGTAATTTTGCGTGAGGCTTCTTCATTATTTGTAATTGTCTGTTTTGTAAGTTCTTGCGGTGTCATTGTCACATCAACTTGCTTTTGTCGATTCCCCGCCTTAACCCGCTTCTTATAGAGTTTTCTTGCAGACTGATTAACGGGTTCTACCACTGATTGAATATTTTTCTTTTCAATCTTTTCTTTACGGATAACTTCCTGGTCAGGCTTGATATATTCTATATAATCCGCTCCGACTCTCTTTGTCTTATTAAGAGAATGAACATATTTTACAATCATATATGTCAGCCCTGCAATAGCTGCCACAACCAATACAGCAGCAAATGCCTCTGCCGCCGCCTCTGCAATCGGTGAATTTAACACTTCTTCGCCTGCCTCTAACACCTCTTCTGTAGATGCCTCTGTTGTTTCCTGTTGTTGTGTCGTACTTTCTGAACCGCCAAAAGCTCCCAACAGAAAGATAAACACACTGACAAGAATTTTTACGAGAAACATTCCAACATCATGCAAAAGCGTATATATATTTCCATATTCTCCATTATAAAACAGAATCATACCAAACAAAACGCATACGACAGCAATACTAACAATGAGCCGATTTACCGACAATAACTGCTGTGCAGGGAATTCCGACTTGCGTTCATTATTGACAAATACATCATTTAATCTGGTGTCATTATTATACAGAATTTTAAAAATTACAAAAATAACACTTAATATAATCTGCACATTCTGTACAAAATCACTTCCGATAGAAAATCCAACCATAACGCCAAATGCCATAATCATTACTGCAAACATTGTAATTCGTTCGCCCGTATACTGATTATGATGAATTCTTCCCTGCATATCCGCCTTCTCAGATTCTCGTTTCTTTTGCAAAAACGCTGCGTAATCCTGAAATTTTATTGCACGTAATTTCACACGAATGGAATACGCCGCAATCAATGCCGCAACTACAAAAAATGCAGAACGCATATCTTCTGTAGTTCCAAGAAAAAGTGCAATCACTGGAAATGACAGTTGTGTTGCTACAAATACTTGAAATTTCTCTACACGTTTACGCAAAATATATGCCATGACAACGAAAAACTCCATTACCAGACATACCCATGCCTGACTCGTAGTAATCTTGCCCATTCCAAAAAAAGCAATAACTGATATTGCCAAAAAAACAGTACTTTGAAGTACAATTTCATAAAATTGTAATCTGCGGGTCATTCCTATATTTGATGTCATAAAGCCACCTCCCAATCTGTCATTTCTATTCCAAATTGAACCTGTGGTCTTTCTTCTCCTGCAAGATATGGAGCAATCCACAATGTTGCCGCATCTTTTCTATGCTCCTGCAATATTTCCTGTAAATCCGACCTTGTATTTGCTGAAATCATTACATACAAATGACTGTCCGGGATATGCTTCTCTAACATCTTTGCGAAGGATTCCATTTCCTGATTTAAATCAACTCTGGCAAGTGCCGTATGAATCTCATTAAACTGCCATGCTCCACTCTGTGCAGTCAATTGAACTGCTTCACCTGTCACATAATCTCTGCCATTACTAAAAACGGATACCGAAATTCCCTGCTGCAATAACATACTTGCAAGTCCTGCTGCCACTGATATGCTCTCTTCCGCAACTGCATCAATCCTTGTTGCACCTGCCGGCTCAAGATTTAATAAAATGCAAACCTCCTGAGAAATAGATTCATTAAACTGATTGACCATAAGTTCCCCAGCTCTTGCCGTAGCATTCCAGTTAATCATATTCATCGTATCAAAGGTCTGATATTCACGGATTCCCCGAAACAGAAAACGATCTTCATTTCGATATGAATTACGTTCAAGCGTTCCGAGTATTTTCGAATATGGAATCTCAATTCTACTTGCATCCGCCTGTTTTGGATATACTGTAATCTCTGTGTATATCGGAAACTTTGCAACACAAATATCATTCATAAAGATACCTGTTGAAACCACTTCAGCCGAATCAATCTTATATACACCTCTTTTTGTGCATATAACAGGAACTTTCCTTGTAATTCTCTGATTCCCCCATAACGAAAACACATCATTTCGATAGGTATAATCAGACACCGTAGAATTGCTGTCATCTTCGGCAAAACGCATAGAATGATCTAATGTAAATTTCATATTGATATACGGAAGCGGCAAACGCTTTGCATTTGTTATTTTTTCTACAATCTCTGCCGATTCTCCCGCCATCGTATAATTGGCTGCAAATTTCACATCAACATCCAGCTTCGAATTCCATCTCTTACGATACAAATACTGCAGGAATAAATAAACGATTCCTGCGCCAAATAGCATCATTAATACAATCATTTATTCCATTCCTCTGTCGGTACCTCTACCGAATTTACAATACGTTCTAACAATTGTTCTTTCTGTGTACGATTTGCCATATTTCTTGTCAATACAAGACGATGTGCAAATACCGGTTTTGCTAATGTCCGAATATCTTCCGGCACTACATAATCTCTTCCATTCACATATGCATAACTTCTGGCTGCCTGAAGCATTGTAAGAGTGCCTCTTGGACTTACACCAATTGAGACTTCTGCATCCTCTCTGGTTGCTTCAACAATTGCTGCAACATATGCCATAATCGCATCATGGACATATACTTTCTTTGCCTCCGTCTGCATCGCAAGAATATCTTCCTTTGTACACACTTCCTGCAATGTATCCAGTGGACTGTCCAATAAGAAACGATGCATCATCTGTACTTCTTCGTTTTTATTGGGATATCCCATATTAATCTGCATTAAAAATCTGTCCAACTGTGCTTCCGGCAAAGGATATGTTCCCGCTGTCTCCACCGGATTCTGTGTTGCAATAACAAGAAACGGCGCATCTAACACATGTGTAGTTCCATCAATGGTAACCTGACGTTCTTCCATACATTCTAACAATGCCGACTGTGTTCTCGGTGTTGCCCTGTTAATCTCATCTGCCAAAAGAATATTGGTAAATATTGGTCCCTCACGAAATACAAACTCTCCCATTTTCTGGTTATAATAGTGAATTCCTGTGACATCAGACGGCAACAAATCCGGTGTAAACTGAATTCTATTGAATTTTGCATCAAAAGACTTTGCAAAAGACTTTGCCATAACTGTTTTTCCTGTTCCGGGAACATCCTCTAACAAAATATGACCATTTGCAAGAATTGATGTGAGTACCAGACTCGTAACCTCTTCTTTTCCAATAATTACTTTTCTGACATTTTCAAGAATCTGTGATACTTTTTCATTTTGACTCATGCTGCACAACCTTTCTTAATTCTTTCTATCTTCTGAAACCTTGACTTTAACCCTTGTGTATCATATAAAATCTCTTCCGGCAAATGTACTGTTTTTCGTAATAGAGGTTACAATCCACCTATTTACCATCTGCCTGATTAAATTTCACTAATTATATCTTAAAGGAATTTAACGGGTTGTGCAACTTTTATGTGTGAATGTTTTGTGAACTTCTTATTCCTGTACCGGCATTTCTGCGTTCACATCAATTCCTCTCGGTGCCACAGGTGTTGAGAATACAATCTGTGTGCTTGTTCTGCCGAATTTCTGTAACTGACCGATAAATGTATCCAGCTCCATTGTACTTGGGAATACAACTTTCAATAACATCGAATATGTACCGGTTACGCAATTACATTCCACCACATTTGTACATGACTTAATAAATGGATAGAATTCCGGCTTCTGAACCGGCGCAACCTCTAAGTTAATAAATGCCGTAATATGATATCCCAGCTTCAACTGATTGACTTTCACTTCATATCCTTCTATAATTTCTTCTTTCTCCAATCTCTCGATACGTGCTGAAACCGCAGGTGAGGACAAAAATACATTCTCCGCAAGTGCTTTTAATGGCATTCTCGCATTCTGCTGTAACAATGTTATTAACTTCTTATCAATCTTATCCATATCTTTTCTCCATTCTGCAAATCATTCAAAACCAGAACGCATTATATTACTGCCCTTAAACATTCCCGTATTCTGCATAAGTTCAGAAAAGGGACAACTTCAAGACATAGTTCTGCTACTATTTCCTAAAATTGTCCCCTTTGACATATCTTGTTTTGTTAAATACAATATACACCTTTAATTAAATAAAATCAAGTATTTTTTTATTTAATTAAATTTTTTTATTATTTTCTTAATCTTTTTAATCTAACAAGTCATTTTCTAATACACAAAGACCTGTCATTCTATTTTACGAAAAATATACATATGATTGAAAACTGATTTATAATATACAAATGTAACTTTACTATAAATTGTCATCGTTTTCCTACATCCTTTATTGCAATTACATCCATATTCTGTTAAAGTAATTACATATGTACAAGCAGTTTGGAGGTTAATTATGTCTGATACACAAGAATATACAACAGTAACATTATCGCTTGATGACAATACAGAATGTGAATGTGCGATTATTCGCATCTTTCCTGCAGGCGATAACCAGTACATTGCGCTTCTTCCTTTAGAAGGTGAGGATGCAGAAAATGACAATGCATATCTGTACCGTTATACAGAAAACGAAGGCGAACCTGTCTTAGAAAATATTGAAACAGACAAAGAATACGAACTTGTTTCAGAAGCTTTTTCAGAAGAATTAGAAGCAATGGAATTAGAATCTATCTATGGAGATGAAGAATAAATCACAACTATATTTTATATTTTGTACAGCCAAGAGAATGTCACAGCCGACATTCTCTTTTTTATACTATAGGATTACGGTGTCAAAAGGTACCCCCAAAACATACATTGATGACGAATTACACAAATTTAATAAACAACTCATTTTGTGAAATCTTTAACAGAAATATACGTTTCATCTAATTCCTCTAAGAATCTTGACTGCTCCACTTTTTTATTAAATCGTTCCTCCACACTGCATAAATACAACCGTTTCTTCGCTCTCGTCATTGCCACATAAAACATCCGTCGCTCTTCTTCAATTTCCGAATCTAAAACCGCCTGCTTATACGGAATCATTCCTTCATTCACATCAATAACATAGACCACCTCATATTCAAGGCCTTTTGAACTGTGCATCGTACATACGCATACAGCTTCTTTATTGGACTGTTTTTGCTTCTTTGCTTCTTCTAGCATTTCCGAATAATGTTCTATTTGCTCTTTCCATATCTGATAGTTCTTTGCTTCTTTTGCTGACTGCATCAATTCCTGCAACACCTGCTCAAGTTCTTCATACGGAGCTGCATGCTCCTTTGCATATTGTTTCAAATAATCATCATATCCGATTCCTTTTCGAATATAATTAATTGCTGCAAATGGCGGTAACTTTTCAAGAAACCGAACATCTTCCATAAAATCACGGATTCGCTGCAACATCCACGGTTTATCCTGATAAAATTGCAATACTTGTTCTATATTTACCAATGGAGTCGCAAAGGCATTTCTGCTCAGATACCGCAGCGGCTTATTCATAATTTTCAGATAATCCGACCGTGATGAACTCCCCTGTGCAATACGCATATAGGCCAAAATATCCTGTGCGATCCAATGTTCGTATATATTTGCAATTTTTTCTTTGGTTGCAAATGGAATATTTTTCTCAGCAAGAGCCTGTAATACCTGACTTGCCCCTGTATTCGTCCGTGTAAGAATGGCCTGCTGTTCATATGCCACCCCGGTATTAATAAGACGTTCGATTTCATTTGCCACCACATTGTTCTGGGTTTCCATATCCAAAAAATGCCAGACCTGTACGCTATCCCCTACTTCGTTGACTGTATGAATATCTTTATAAAATCTTTGTTTATTTTGGTCAATTACTGATTTTGCAGCCAATACAATATTCGCTGTAGAACGATAGTTCAGGTTCATATCTATCCGTTTTGCTTCCTGATAATCATCAGTAAATCCTAACATAATTTCCGGCTTTGCGCCACGAAAGCCATAAATACTCTGATCATCATCTCCTACAATAAACAGATTTCTACTTGCACAGGAAAGCTGTCGAATCACTGCATACTGCAATGTGGAAATATCCTGAAACTCATCGATCAAAATATACTGATACTTTGCCTGCCATGCTTTTAAAACCTCCGGCCGCTTCTGAAATAATGCATAACAATATGTCATCATATCATCAAAATCCAACTTTCGTTTACGCTGCAGCATTGTCTGATATTTCACATACATATCACGAAATACTTTTTCGGGACAATTGACAGATTCATACGTATGAATATCTATCCCTTCCCCCTTGACATGACTAATTTCGCCTAGTATTTTTCGTACAAAATCAGCCTGATTGTCTAAATCCAATTCATAATAATCTAATATTGAATACAAAAACTCCATTTGCTGTGCCTGCGTAATAATACTGTCAGGCTGAAATTGATATGTATGTTTTAAAATTGTGAAATATATGGCATGAAATGTGCCAAAAGATACCGACGCATATCTGTTATTCGTCAGTTTTAAGAAACGTTCCTGCATCTCCTTTGCTGCCATTTTGGTAAATGTTATCACAAGAATCTGCTGTGGTGAAACGTTGTAATGTTCTATCAAATATTGGATTCTATGCGTAATTACTGTCGTTTTACCGGAACCCGGTCCTGCAAGTACCATTGCAGGACCTTTATTATGTTCTATTGCACGTTTTTGTGCATCATTAAACCCCATCCATACTCCTTCTTAGATTGATATAAATTTATAACAATGTCATATGCGTCCTTCAAAAAATTCGCCGCATATAAAAATGTAGTTTGACACAGCTTCTTTATCATCCGATTCCAAGCAGTATATTTGCTATATTAAAGAAAATCATCAACGATAAAACATCCACTACCGTTGTGATTAATGGACTTGCCATAACAGCCGGATCCATTCCGCATTTTTTCGCTATCATCGGTAAAATCGCACCAATAATTTTGGCTACAAATACTGTGACAATCAAGGTCAGGCATACCGTCATGGAAACCATCATCGTCGCACCGTCTACAACCATTAATTTAACAAAATTACATGCAGCCAGTGTCATACCACACCAAAACGCCACCTGTGTTTCTTTCCACACAACCTGAAAGATATTCTTAAATTGGATTTCCCCCAATGTCAAAGAACGAATTACTGATACAGAAGCCTGACTTCCACTATTACCACCGGTATCCATAAGCATCGGAATAAAGGATGTTAATACCGCATAGCCTGCTACAATAATTGCATCCTGATAATGATTAATAACCGCCTGTGTAAATGTTGCAGACACCATTAAAATTAACAGCCAAGGCATACGTTTCTTCCACTGTTCAAACACGGATGTCTTCATATATGGTTCTTCTGTCGGCATAATCGCAGCCATTTTTTCAATATCTTCTGTCGCTTCCTGTTCCAGAATATCGACAATATCATCAATGGTTACGATTCCTACCAGCCTTCCTTCATTATCCACAACCGGAAGCGTCGTAAAATCGTACTTCTTAAATACCGCAGCAACTTCTTCCTGATCTGTCATTGTATTAACTGTAATCACATTTTCATGCATAATATCACCGATAAGTTCGTGTTCATCACGCAATAATAATAATCGGATTGCTACTGTTCCGATTAGTTTTCTTGATTCATCTAACACATAACATACATTAATGGTTTCTTTATCCAATCCAATTTTTTTAATGCGTTCAATTGCCTGTCCTACCGTCAGATGACGCTTAAAATCTACAAATTCCACTGTCATAATAGAACCGGCAGAATCATCCGGATACTTTAACAAATGATTGATATCCCTTCTCGTCTCCGGCTCTACCTGTGCAAGCAGCTTCTTTACAACGCTCGCAGGCATCTCATCACATAAATCCGTCGCATCATCTGCTGCCAAATCATCAATAATCTGAACCGCTTCTTTTTCTGTCAGCGATGTAATAACTGTCTGTTCCACATCTGTTGGCAAATAGGAAAATACATCTGCTGCGATTGTTTTAGGAAGTAGTCTGAATACTTTTACAAGTTCTCCATCCGGAAGCTCCTCAATCAGTTCTGCTATATCCGCAACATTCATTTTTACTAACAAATCTTTCAGTTTAATATACTCATTTTGTCTAATAAATGCTTCTATTTTTTCTCTCATTTCTACCATCCTTTCCCTGTTATAACCAGACAAAGAACATATTACGAATGATTGAAAAAATACAAGCTGTCGTAACCTTTATTCATGTTCGCTCAAATCCGCTAATATGGCTTACTTTGCTCAAACCTCTATTATAACAGGTGATATTATATTTATTCGTATCCATTGCTCGGGGTAAGGTTCCTGCCCCTGACTACTTCGTGGCTTACTACTCATATATATCACCTGCCTTTCCATCAATGCTCTCTATTATTAGAATACATTTCCAATAAAATAGATTGTAACACTATATCGTTATATCTGTCAAATATATTTTGTACACACTGATACTAATATCTCTGAATCTTATCGCCGGTATCATCCGTATTCTTAATGGAGCGAATCACAATATAATATTGCACAGAAGAATTTACTTCTACAAGCACCCGGTCGCCAACCTTATGTCCTAAAATTGCTTTTCCAAGCGGCGACTCTATACTAATATATCCTTCTAATGAATCTCCGCGCACAGTCGTTACCAGCTTAATCTCTTCCGTCGTTTCATCATCTTCATAAAAAATTTCAACAGTATTATTGACTCCCGCTTCATCTTCTGCTGATTCATCCGAAATAATTTTCGCCGTATGAATCATTCTCTTCAGATAACGAATACGACTCTCATTCTGATTCTTTACTTTCTTTGCAGCATGATATTCAAAATTCTCACTTAAATCTCCATGTGCACGTGCCTCTTTTACATCTTCTAATGCTTCTTTTCGAACAACCAGTGTACGGTATTCGATTTCCTGTTCCATTTTTTTAATGTCATTTTCTGTTAATTCGTTAAACATACAAACCTCATCTCTAAGCGACTTTTTGTCAATTGCTGTTTTCGCTTGTAAACATGCAATTTCGGATATGTCATTCTTGTATTTGCACATATCCTCCTTATTTTTTTGCATCCGGTACGTCTGATTGTAACACTTTTGTACTATCTGTAACACCGGATGTCGTAGGATCAGTAATAATTCCCATTGTCGTTAAAACATTTACAAACAATAAAATGGCATTGGTAACACTGTCTTCACTAACAGATGATACAACGCCAAATATTCCTAACATTTGATAGACAAATGCAACAACTGCCGTTGCAAATGTCAACACAAACGCACGGTTCTGAAATCGGATTTTCCAGTTTATTTTCCCCATAAAAACCTCCATTATGAATCTGTGGCAGGGATTGTATCCCTATTTTATCTTATGATTCATCTGTCGATTTCGAACCTATTTTATTTTGTTTTCATATTTTCACCAAATTATTCTGCCGAAGCTCTTGAAAATAATAAGAAACGCTCGTACTCTTCTGCCGGAATTGGCTTAGAAAACTTGTATCCCTGCAAATAATTTGCGTGACTATCAATACAGAGTCTTTCCTGTTCTTCCGTTTCAACCCCTTCGTAAAGAATTCCCATCTTTACTTCATTCAAAATATCTGAGAATGCACGAATCATATACGTTCCATGCTCATCATCTGTAGCCATCGTAAGAAGAGAGCGGTCAAATTTAATAATATCCATATCCAATCCAACTACTCTGTCAAAATTATTATATCCTGTTCCAAAATCATCCAAATATACAATACAACCTAATTTCTTTAACTTTGCAACAACTTCCTTAATCACAGAAAATTCTGAATTATTCATATTCTCAGTAAATTCAACGCCAAGTCTGTCAAAATCCACCTGATTAAGTAACACAATCTCCTGAAAATCATCTAAAAAATGAGCATCTTTTAATTCACTAATGGAAAAATTAACGGTAATTCGTACCATCCCATGTAATTTACGAATTTCCTGACATGCTTTATTCAGCATAATCATTGAAAAATGATGCATATAATCATTGTTTTCAATCAACTCAATAAATTCATTCGGATAAACCAACCCCATATCGGGCAGACTTAAACGCATTAAACTTTCTGCCGAGTCAAATTCTCCGGTCTGTAAATTCTTAACCGGCTGAAAATATGGAATTACACGTTCATCATCCAAATCAAAACGATTATAAATATCTTCTACATGCTTGAGAATTTCAAACCCACGATTCATTGTTTCAACCGTGCTTACATCAAATACGCTGAACTGATTCATATATACTTTCTCGCCAAAATGTTCAAACGTCTCATTGATGTCCCGAACCGTCTTAAAGTTATCAATTTTGGGAAATACCAATATTTTATAATCAATGTGATATTTCTCATAGTATTCCTGAAAGGTTGTCTGAAATAACATTCTCATCGTCTCGACAGCCTTTTCATCATGTACTGCAAGAATATACATATTGGGCAACGGATTAAATAGCTTTGCATGTCTAAACTTCTTTACCCAAAAATTACGCATAACAATTTCAATATCTTTTGGCAAAATTGCCGCCTCATTTTTGTAAAATTTCAAACATATTAAAGTATCATTTTCTTCCTTTTGCAGATAATACTGAAAGGATTCCAGATTCAATGCACCTGTTCCCATATTGTAAGGATTTGCATGTGCAAGAAACATAACCATAATAATCGGGAACAAAAATGTTACCGTCGAAAATGAATGATTCTGATGTGAAAACTCTCTGTAAATGACAAGTGTTGCAAACAATGCTGAAATAATCAAACCAATATATACCTGTCGCACCATTCTTCCGCGATAATATATCAATAATGCAATGCAATACAATGCACAACTGACATATATCATCATATAAGGTATCGTAAAGAAATCTTCCACATCATATACATTTTTCAAACGTAAGATACCATCAATCGCAAGTAATACACCATTATATGCAATCGTGTAAAACAAATAATTTTTATGTTTTACTTCTATTAAATCATGCACGTAGACAATAAACAGCTCAAGCACTGCCACCAGACCAAGGCAATAGGCTCCACCAAACAAATATGTACTCCATACTTCTCCATGTGCATTGTATATTGCGTAAAACAAAACATTTGATATTGCACTCACCGCTGTAATAACAAGTGCCGACAAGAATATCTTAAAACTTCTTGTATTATAGATATAGCTTTCAACGAGTGCCACAACCATCATCAGACAAATCATAAAAGTAATTAGATCGCCTACCGGTGTGTATGCAAAGTCTACATTCAAATTCATCTTTTCATTCTCCCAAATAAATGATTTTGTTCTTTCATAATTTATGCAGCCACCAGACTATTCAATATTTTGTATCTGCTCTCTGACCTTTTCAATTTCTGTTTTTAGTTCAATGGCAACGTCAGAAATCTCAATATCATTTGCTTTTGATAAAATCGTATTTGCCTCACGATTCATTTCCTGTGCAATGAAATCTAACTTTCTTCCAACACTTCCATCACCATTCAGACATTTCTTTGCATGTTCAATATGGCTCTTTAAACGAACAGTTTCTTCATCCACACAAATTTTATCAGCATAAATAACTACTTCTGTTGCAATTCTGCCTTCATCAATTGTCGTATCACCCAGCAGCTCAGCTACTTTATTCTCTAATTTTCCTCGATATTCCTGCATAATCTCAGGACTTCTCTTCTCAATAAATGCAACCAGTTCTACCATATGGTCTAACTTTTGTAATAAATCATTCTTAAGATTCTCGCCTTCTCGAATTCGTGTCTCTACAAACTGTTCGCATGCCTGATTCAACGCATGTTCAATAAAATGCCACAATGCTTCTTCGTCAACGCCTGCATCTTCCATCGTAATAACTTCCGGATAGCGTGACAATGCCGCAATAGAAATCTCATTCGGTAATGCGAACTGATCACTCATCTGTTTAAATATCTGCATATATTCTGCCGCAATATTCGCATTATACTTCAATGCCACCTGATTCTCTGTCGTATCTTCAAATGATACAAAAATATCAATCTTTCCCCTTCCGGCATATTTCTTAATCACTTCACGCATTCTCGACTCAAATACATTCAGCTTCTTTGGCATCTTCATTCCAACTTCTAAATATCTGTGATTTACTGACTTTATCTCAATGGAAATCTTACGTTTTTCCTCACTGAATTCGCATCTTCCAAAACCAGTCATACTCTTCATCATAATCTAAATTTCCTGTCCTTCCTAAACTTTTTCTTATGCGGCTATCTAAATACACACAATGCACCCCTGCATTTATTGAATCTGCATTTTCATAGTCTATTATTTCTATTATTATCACTCTAAACAACGTGATATTTTATCTAAAATCGTATAATAAACAAATATTTTTTTCATAAAAATAAGTCTGTAATTTCATCTATTATAACAATTTTTTATAGAAAGTACAAGACACCGCACTGCTTTTATGGTAAGATAGAAAGCATATTATATTGAAAGAATGGTGATTTTATGGCATTTGATGGAATTACAATTGCAAATATTAAAAAAGAATTAAATGACACAATTGTGGGGGGACGACTTTACAAAATTGCCCAACCGGAAACAGACGAGCTTTTATTAACATTCAAAACTTCTAATGGACAATTTCGTCTAATCATCTCGGCAAACGCCTCACTTCCACTCATATATCTGACAGATGAGAATAAACCAAGTCCACTGACTGCCCCGAATTTTTGTATGTTACTTCGCAAACATATTAATAACGGACGTGTTATATCAATTACGCAACCGGGACTGGAACGTGTCTTAGATATAGAAATTGAGCATCTTGATGAGCTGGGGGATTTATGCCGAAAACACTTAATTGCAGAATTCATGGGAAAATACAGTAATATCATTTTCTGTGACGACAACCATACCATTATTGACAGTATTAAGCATGTATCTGCACAAGTCAGCTCTGTCCGTGAAGTTCTTCCAAACAGACCGTACTTTATTCCAAATACAGTCAACAAAATTGATCCTCTTAGCTGCACGCAGGAAACATTTGCTGCTCTTGTATACAAGAAAGCTATGCCAACAGGCAAAGCAATTTATACCAGTCTGACCGGTATCAGCCCTGTCATTGCAGAAGAAATCTGCTATGAAGCCTCTATTCCAAGTGAACAGCCTGCGAACTGCCTGTCAGAAAACGAACAGATTCATCTTTATCATATCTTTGAAACGGTGATTGACCGTGTAAAAGAAGGGGAGTTTGCTCCGGCAATGTTTCATGAAAATGGTGTTCCAAAGGAATTCAGTTGTATTCCTATGACAATGTTTGCTGATGCAACACCTTACGATTCTGTCAGCAAACTGCTTCGTGGATTCTATGCAGAAAAAGAGCTTATCAGCCGCATCCGTCAGAAATCTTCCGATTTAAGGCGAATTGTTTCAACTGCTCTTGAACGTTCTTATAAGAAACTAGATATTCAGGAACGTCAGTTAAAAGATACGGAAAAACGTGATAAATACAGAGTGTATGGAGAATTAATCAATACTTACGGTTACAATGTTGCGGAAGGGGCAAAGTCATTTACTGCATTAAATTATTACACAAACGAAGAGATTACGATTCCACTCGATCCAACGCTTACTCCTTCCGAAAATGCAGTGAAATATTTCAACCGCTATAATAAGTTAAAGCGTACATTTGAAGCTGATTCTAAGCTCATTAAAGAAACAAAATCCGATATCGAACATCTCGAATCTGTCGCAACTGCACTTGATATTGCCACTTCTGAAGATGACTTAACCGCACTAAAAGAAGAACTTATTTTATCCGGATATATTCATAAGAAAACAAACAATGGAAAGAAAGTCAAAATTAATAATAAACCACTGCACTATGTTTCATCAGACGGCTTCGATATCTATGTTGGTAAAAATAATCTGCAAAACGATGAACTCACCTTCCATTTTGCAAATGGTAACGACTGGTGGTTTCATGCAAAGAAAATGCCGGGTTCCCATGTTCTTGTAAGAACCAATGGCAAAGAGCTTCCTGACCGCACTTATGAAGAAGCTGCAAGCCTTGCAGCCTATTATTCAAAAGGCCGTGAACAGGACAAAGTTGAAATTGATTATGTATTAAAAAAAGAAGTGAAAAAACCGGCAGCCGCCAAACCTGGATTTGTTGTTTATTACACAAATTATTCTTTAATGGCATCGACAGATATCAGTGCATTAAAATTAATCAAGTAAAATTCCAGAATTTAGGAATCCATTCTTGTGTAACCATCTGCAAATGCACCTGTATACGGATGTATTTCAATCTGAATAAACCAAAAGGAGAGACTCTATTCCATAAGAAATTTTCATAAATTCCTTATGAATAAAGCCTCTCCTTTTTTCCATTGATAGGTTATAAACACGTAAATCCCAAAATTTCTACATATTTTCCCTATAACTTAATTTTGCTGCCGCTTGTTCCACAACAATAGAACACTTGTAATCACATTTGCAATACTATATGCAAGATAGCACAATCCCAGCATCATTGTACCGGCAACTGCCTTACTAAAAATCAGAGAAATCATTATCCCCAATAACAAATTGCCACATAAAACAAGCAATAACTTATTCATTGAAACATTTCCAAACAAACACTGTGTCAGTGCAAACACGACCAGTAAAATATCTGTCAGATATGTAACAATATAGAAAATCACTGCAATATCTACTGCATCACAGACAGATTCATCTAATGTCAATACACCAAACAATGCCGGTCTGTTCAAATCAAAAATAATAGAACGAACAAGTATAATAACGGTTGGCAATACTGCAAATACTATACATTTCTGACTATTCTTCATCAACTGTATCCGTCCTCTAAATAGAACTCCCAATGCACATACTATTGTATAGAACCACACATATGGAATGTTTAGGAACCAATTTTTTGAAAAATAATAATCATTTAAAAATCCATTGGCTGTATTTGCAATCACATTATCTGCTACCATACTATTTAACAGTCGCACACGAATCCATTCTGTATAGATACTAACAAATACAATAATTAGTAATGTCTGATAAAAATAACGTGAATCCACGGTTTGAAACTTTTCCATTTTGTTTATTCTGCTGGACTTCAAAACCATCCATGCCAGAATTCCCAATATCAAAACGAAAATGGCACAAATGAGAACTCCAACTCCCATGAAATGTGCTGTTTCAAATGAACCGGAAACATCATCTAAATACATTCCTGCTATCAGCCTGTGTATCGCAACATTTCCCTGTAGCACATACGCAGCAATCAAGTATACTGATGTTACAATCATCCCGATAATTGCATATTTTGCGTATAGGTCTGCGCCACGATATTTTGTTAAAATCATAACAATCGCCATAACTGCACAAAATAAACTGACAGACATCAAAACCGTATAAATTCCATCCAGTCCCTGATAAAAATACAGGTTATAAATAGAAGTCGTTTCCGTTTGTGCCAGATTATGATTCATATTGTAGACTATATTGCGAAACAGCGTACTTCCCGGTCCAACAATTAATATAAGAGTCATTGCAGCAAGCATTGCCGCAACGCTCATTATTCTCACAAAAAGAATATCTTCTTTCTTCATAAGATGCCGCCTTACTGTACAGATACTCTACAGAATGTCTTCTTTCCCTTTTTGACTACAACGCCATCTTCTGTAAATGTATCTCTTGCAAATTTTGCATCAATTGCTGTTACCTTTTCACCTGCAACAGAAATACCGCCCTGTTGGATTGCTCTTCTCGCTTCAGAACGTGATGCAACAAGACCTGCCTGATGAATTAACGTAATAATATCAATTTCTCCATTTTCAAAACAATCTTCTCCAATTGTTGCAGCCGGCATATTTGCAGCATCTCCACCTGTGAAGATTTCCTTTGCAGTCTGTTCAGCCTTCTTTGCTTCTTCTTCACCATGAACCATCTTTGTTAATTCGAATGCAAGAATTTCCTTTGCTTTGTTCAGCTGTGCACCTTCCCAGCTGTCCATCTTATCAATTTCTTCTAATGGAATAAATGTCAACATTCTGATGAAACGAAGTACATCTGCATCATCTACATTTCTCCAGTACTGGTAGAA
>DGTC01000023.1 GCA_002394205.1 Lachnospira sp. UBA4346
AAAATGAAAAAATATTATTTTTGGGACTCGGTATCGGACGTATGACACCAGAATTTATCAAACATCCATTTATCAATATGACGTATGGATTTGAAAATGCAAGATGTGCATTCCTTAATATGGGTGAGCCTGAACCTATGAAGGAAGTAGCAGACAAAACCATTGCATTAAATGTTGATATTTTAGAGACGTTAGATCAGATGGTAAACTTGCAAAAAGAGCGTGCAAGTTCAATGAAGAATGGAAATGTGGATAGAAAAGCTGTAGTAAATGCATAAGAAAATAAGGAAAAAACCTCGGCTCGCTGATCACATCAACATCAAGCGAGCCTGATGGACATTTTGTTTCACAAAACAAGGAGGATTAGAACGATGAGTGAGATGAATAAAATTGCAGAGAAAATAAAAAGTGCAGACGCAATTCTAATTGGTGCAAGCAACGGTTTATCCATAACAGAGGGAATTCATTTGTTTGCAAATAATCAGGCGTTCGGGGAACTGTTTGGAGATTATCAAAAGAAATATGGACTAACCAATCTACTTTCCGGAATGTTAGGTCAGTGGCCAAGCGATGAGGAAATGTGGGGATTTTGGAGTCGCATGGTAAATCATTACAGTAACAACTATGAGCCTAGTAATGCAATGAAGGATCTTAGAGCAATCGTCGGTGATAAGGATTACTTTGTTGTGACAAGCAATGGAGAGCAGCATTTTGAGAAAGCTGGCTTTGACGATGACAAAGTTTTCGAGGTGGAAGGTGACTGGCTTCATATGCAGTGTTCACATGGCTGCCATGATGAGCGTTATGAGTGGTCAGACCTTGCGAAGAAGATGGCAGAGAGTCAGGTAGATGGAAGGGTGCCTACAGACTTGATTCCAAAATGTCCGAAGTGTGGAGGTCCGATGAATCCTAATATGGCAGCGTCCCACAGCTTTATTCCAAAGCCGGGAGTACAGGAGGCTTATCAGAATTTCCAAGCAAAATACCACGGAAAAAATCTGATAATTCTAGAACTAGGAATAGGGTGGAGAAATCAGCTGATTAAAGCACCACTTATGAGACTTACCGCAGAAGAACCGAATGCAACATACGTTACAATCAATCTTGGAGAAATCTATATCACAGACAATATCAAAGAGAAATCCTTTGGATTGGACGGATACTTAGAACCAATCCTACATGAGATACGAGAAGCGTGTGATAAGTAAGGAAGTGATTGGTATTACTATACAATGCGAAATAAATTTTGCATGATGGAATAGAAATGAGGTTTGATGAATGAAATATTTAGTCGTAGTAGATGTACAAAAGGATTTTGTAGACGGTGCGCTAGGAACAAAGGAAGCTCAGGAGATGTATCCAAGATTACTTGAGAAGGTTAAGAAATTTGAGGGAGAGGTGATGTTCACAAAAGATACTCACCCAAAGAATTATCTTGATACACAGGAGGGACATTTTCTTCCGGTGGAACATTGTATCAAGGAAACAGAAGGGTGGAATTTTCCAAAAGAATTGCAGCAATTAAGTGAGGAACGTAATGCAGTCATATATGAGAAACCCACCTTTGGCAGTGTCCACATGGCGGAGGATTTTCGTCAGCTCAATATGAAAAATCAGGTAGAATCGGTGGAACTGGTAGGACTTTGCACGGACATCTGTGTGGTAAGCAATGCACTTATGCTAAAAGCAAATATGCCGGAAGTTCCAATATATGTAGATGCAAGCTGCTGTGCGGGAGTAACGTCCGAAAAACACAATGCGGCACTTGCTGTGATGGAAAGCTGCCAGGTTATAGTAAAACGATAAATAAAAAATAATGCAAAATTAGGAGTGGTGTGTAGTGGCAAATAATAAGAAACAATTTGACAAAAGAAACATTGCAATGGTTATGGACCTCTATGAAATGACCATGGCAAATGGATATTTTAAAGAAGAAGGATATGAAGAATACGTAACATTTGACGTGTTCTATCGTAAGAATCCGGATGGTGCTGGTTTTGCAATCTTTGCAGGATTGGAACAGGTGCTTGATTATCTGGAAAATATGCATTTTGAAGAGGAAGATATTGAGTACCTTCGTTCTCTAAATATATATGACGAAGTATTTTTAGAGTGGCTTTCCAATTATCACTTCCGTGGTAATGTCTATGCAATGAAAGAGGGGACAATCATGTACCCAAATGAGCCAATCCTTACCGTCAATGCGCCACTTATCGATGCACAGCTTGTGGAGACTGCAATTTTAACACAGATTAATCATCAGTCTCTCATTGCTACGAAGACAAATCGTATCGTGAAGTCTGCACAGGGCAGAAAGGTATCTGACTTTGGAGCAAGACGTGCCCACAATATGGATGCTGCCGTATATGGTGCAAGAGCAGCCTACATTGGAGGAGCAGACAGCACTGCAACGGTACTTGCAGGACAGATGTTTGACATTCCGGTTAGCGGAACTATGGCACACAGTTGGATTATGTACCATGACAATGAGTATGAAGCATTTAAGCATTTTGCTTTAGTGTATCCGGATAATTCTATTTTTTTGGTGGATACCTATGATGTACTTGGTTCCGGTGTTCCCAATGCAATTCGTGTAGCAAAAGAAGTCTTAGAGCCAATGGGAAAGCGGTTAAAAGGAATACGCCTGGATTCTGGAGATCTCGCTTATCTATCCGCACAGGCAAGAAAAATGCTGGATGATGCAGGATTAGAAGATTGTATCATTGTGGCATCTAACAGCTTAGACGAATATACGATTCGTTCGATTTTAGATCAGGGTGGCAAGATTGACTCCTTTGGCGTTGGAGAACGACTGATTACCGCGAAGTCAGATCCAGTCTTTGCTGCAGTGTATAAGCTTGTAGCAGTACAGAAGGGAAAAGCATGTCAGTCAAAGATTAAGATATCCGAAACTTTTGAGAAAATCACAAATCCTGGAAGAAAGAGAGTATGGCGAGTATATGATGGTGACAATCATGCAGTTGCAGATCTTCTCACGATGTTGGACGAAGAGCCAGATTTTACACAGAAATATGAATATGTAGATCCTCAGAAGCCTTGGAAGAAAAATACCTTTGAAGGATGTACTATAAAAGAGTTGCAAGAACCGGTTATGATAGATGGCAAGCGTGTGAAGGATAGTCCTAGTCTTATCGAGATTCGAAACTATGTGAAGGATCAGCTAAAGCATGAAATCTGGTCATCAGAGCAGCGTTTTGAGAATCCACATGTGCACTATCTAGATATGAGCAAGAGGTATTATGATCTGAAACTGCAGTTATTGGAAGAAAATAAATAAACTTTATATGTAATAAGAAAATCCGGTGCAAATAAATATGTATCGGATTTCTATCGTGGTACAATTAGCTCATAGTGGAATAGAATTAACAGCTAGTCATATGATTGGAGGTGCTTATGAAGATAGACACAGAATTGCTTCGAGAAAAATTATATAACTCCTGTAGAGCGGCATGTATGGGGGAAGAATTCAAGAGAGTATACTATGATGCATTTGAGATTGAAAATGCATCTGACGAAGAGATATTACAGATTGCAAGGCAGATGGGAATTAATCCAATGAATTATCAAATCAGTGAGGTGACAAGATGAGAAGAATTGAAGTCCCACAGAACGTGGAATTGGACTATAATAAATGGTGTGATTTTCTGGAAGAAAAGGTAGACTTCTGGTTGAAAACAAGCGATAAACATACAAAGGAACATTGCAGTCGAGTACTTTTATTTGCACTTTTGATAGGAGACAGAATTGGAATTTCGGAATCAGAAAAAGAAGTATTATGCCATGCGTCTGTATTTCACGATTCCAGAAGGCAAGATGACTGGTACGATGTAGGTCATGGTAGGAGAGCCGCAGAATATTACAAAGAATACTGTGAGAATAACGATCTGCAATTCAAACCGTGGACGTATTGTGTCATGGCATATCATGACAGAGATGATGATTTTGGTATAAAAGCGATGAGTACAGAGATTACAGGGCGTGAGATTTTGCTATATCAGATTTTTAAAGATGCAGATGCCTTGGATCGTTTTCGACTTGGTTCGGATGGGCTTGATATAAAATACTTGAGGACAGATGCTTCAAAATCGCTCTACGACTTTGCCAAGAAGGTGTGGGGACAATATGAGCAAGTGATGGAAGATGTTAGAAAAACTATTCGGGTAAATTAACATAATTTATTAAAATAAAATCTTATTTTATACAATAGTAAAAAGACACAGTTTATAAGGGAAACCATAAGGGAAAGCTCACATGCCAAAACATTAGGAAAATCAAGGGATTGCCGATTCTTCGGTAACACTTTATAATACGAATTATTGTTTCTCACTTTTATTATTTGGTTTGAGTATTCTACTTATTGCGCTAGGAAAAAGAGTTTTATCAACCAGTGTTGAAACTTGTATTTTCTATTTTTTCTTAACTGTTGTTTGGATATTTAGGGCTATGTTGGCATCTTTTATTGAGCCATGGACACTAAATCCTATCCCTGCGGCAGCAATTGGACAACGCATTGCATCAGATACCTTAGCGTTGCTTATGGTGATTATGAGTGGAATTCTTCTGAGAAAGATGAAAGCAGAAAAAAGATTAAATTCCAATAAGTCGGTGTGATTAGAACTAAACGAAAAAGTCAAAATTTATAAGTAAGGAGCCTACTTATACCGTAAGCTCCTTTTTCAGGTCTTCCAATAATAATGATGCTATAGGAGAGAAGACCTGATATTTTTTCCAGATAACATACATTTTCGCTTCCAATACAGGATGGAGTGGAATGAAAACGACATCAGAGTCAGGTGTGATTAGATGTTCAAAAGTGAGGAGCGCACCAAGTCCCTCTTTCACAAAGAATGCTCCGTTTTTTGACAGATTGGTTGTTCCAATCAAATTAATTTTATCAATGTTTTCACCACACCATCGTGCTAAGTCATGTTCCATTGACTGCTTTGATGCTATCAGATTAACTCCATAAAGGTCATCAATCTCTATGAATTTCTTTGATGCAAGAGGATGACTTCTGTTCACAAGCAGACCCACCGTATCACTTCCGGGTACTTCGATAAAATTGTATCTGGATAAATCGGGTGGTTCTACGATAAAGGCGTAGTCAAGCAGCCCACGATCCAAACGCTCAATCACCTGTTCTGTATTACCACTGGTCAGATGGAACTGGAAAAGAGGATACTTGGAGCGAAAGTCTTTGATGATTCGTGCAAGGTGTCTAATCAAATAAGACTCTGCACATCCAATAAATACTTCACCACCTTGAATATCTTCCATTGCTTTGAACTCAGCTGTGGTTTTATCCACCATCCCAAGAATATCTTCGGCTCTTTTTCGTAAAAGCATACCTTCATCTGTCAGATGCACACTGGCACTGCTTCGTCGGAACAATTTTGTGCCTAATTCCTGTTCTAACTTTTTCATTTCCTTAGAAAGAGTTGGCTGTGATACATGAAGTGTCTCAGCGGCTCTTGTCATACTGCCTTCTCTGGCAATTTCCATAAAATATTCTAAAACGCGTATTTCCATAAGAACCTCATTTCTATCCATAATCATAAAAGTTGCATTTAGAATTTGTCTAGTTGCATTTACCTCCGCAATTAACCCATAAAGTAGTGTAAATTACTGTGTTATTCGTGTCAAGAATAACATGATATTAAAACTGGATATTAGACATAACATGTATTTGAATATATAATGAGATTATAGAAAGGAACGGAAATCATGGCAAATGCAAACGATACAATAGGAATGCTTCATGAAAATCTTGTAGATGCAGGATGTAATCCAAACGATATCGAGTGCTGTTTGAATCTTGCAAAAGATAATAAGTGGAGCTTAATGCTTCCGACTCTGAAATGTTATCGCAGCCAGCTGCTTAACACGATTCATAAGGAGCAAAGCAAACTTGATTGCCTGGATTATCTGATTTATAAGATTGGCAAAGAACATAACCAATAGTGAAAGAAAAGAGGTAAAACAAAATGGCAAAATTAAATTTGGTACAGGAATGGGATAAGACTTTCCCTAAGAGTGACAAGGTAAATCACAGCAAGGTAACCTTTCATAACAGATATGGTTTCACACTGGCAGCGGACATGTATGTTCCTAAAAATGCAGAAGGCAAGCTGCCGGCGATTGCAGTTATGGGACCATTCGGGGCATGTAAGGAGCAGGCTGCAGGACTTTATGCACAGACAATGGCAGAGAGAGGATTTGTAACAATCGCCGTAGATCCATCATTTATGGGGGAATCAACCGGAACACCAAGAAATATGGCATCGCCTGATATCAATACGGAGGATTTTGCTGCGGCAGTAGATTTTTTATCTGTACAGGATATCGTTGATCCGGAAAAAATCGGAATCATTGGAATCTGTGGATTCGGTGGAATGGCTCTTAATGTTGCCAGTATGGATACAAGAATTAAGGCTACAGTTACATCAACTATGTATAACATGTCCCGTGTGAATAAAGATGGATATTTTGATGCAACAGATGAGGATGCAAGATACGAACTGTTAAAACAGCTGAACCAGACCAGAACAGAAGATTTTAGAAAAGGCACAGTAACCTACCCGGGTGGAGTACCGGAAGAACTTCCGGAGGATGCACCTTGGTTCTTTAAAGATTATCATAAATATTACAAAACAGATCGTGGCTATCATGTAAGAAGTGCAAATTCAAATGAGGGCAGAGTAGATACTGCAAAACTCCAGTTCATCAATATGCCTACAGCCACAAATGCAAGTGAAATTAGAAGTGCCGTTCTTATGATTCACGGAGAGAAAGCGCACTCATGCTATTTCTCTCAGGATGCATTTAAGAAGCTCAAGGGCGATAATAAGGAACTTTTGATTATCCCTGGAGCAACTCATGTAGATTTATATGATAATCTTGAAGTAATTCCTTTTGAGAAAATGGTGGATTTTTTTCATAAATATTTGAATGTGTAATAGAAAATTGCAGGGGAGGTACACAAAAAAGTACGTCCCTTTATGAAATAATGAGGATGTGATTTTATTTGAAGAATTTAAAATTAATATTAATGGCAGGAATACTCATATTCGGTCTTTCTGCTTGTGGAAAAACAAATGTAAATCAGGAATCTACACAGCAAGAAACATCGAGTGTTCAGGCAGAGGATAAGGTGGTTACAGAAAATGTGGAAGCTTCCGAAGATAAGGCAGAAGTAAAGGCAGGTGTATTTGATATGGAGAAGAAAATCGTGAGACTGAACAGCGGATATGATATGCCAATCGTAGGACTGGGAACCTACGCACTATCTGACGAAGAATGTTATAACTCTGTTCTTGCACTTTTGGAAAATGGCGGCAGACTCATCGACACAGCGTATATGTATCACAATGAGGCGGCGGTAGGGCGCGCCGTTCGAGATTCGGGGATTCCGAGAGAAGAGATTTTTGTAACAACGAAAATCTATCCAACACAGTTTGATGACCCAAAGGCCGCAATCGATTTGGCACTGAATACATTAGACATTGGATACATTGATTTAATGCTGCTCCATCATCCGGGAACAGGAGATGTAGCGGCATACAAGGTGATGGAACAGTATGTTGCTGATGGTAAGATTAAGTCCATTGGTTTATCAAACTGGTATGTCAAAGAATTGGACGAATTTCTTCCACAAGTATCCATTACACCGGCAGTTGTGCAGAATGAGATACATCCATATTATCAGGAAACAGATGTAATCCCATATATCCAGGATTTGGGAATTGTGGTAGAAAGCTGGTATCCACTCGGAGGACGTGGGTATACGAAAGCGTTATTGACCAATGATACCATCGTGAAGATTGCAAGGGAACATGGTGTGTCAGCTGCACAGGTCATCCTGCGTTGGGATTTGCAAAATGGTGTGATTGTGATGCCGGGCTCTTCTAATCCAGAGCATATCAAGGAAAATCTGGATGTATTTGGATTTGCATTGAGTGATGATGAGATGGAACAGATAAAGGCACTAAATCGTGACGAAAAGCATGACTGGTATTAACCCCCTTTTGTCTACAGATTGGAATTTGATGAGAAAAATATTTGCACTTGGCAGCAATACTAGTGCAAATATTTTTTTATCATTCGCTCTATTGCTTTATGAATATCATAATCAGAACAATTTAAAGCATATTCAAAAATAATGCCTTTTACAATGGAACATAAATCACCAGACAATTCATGTGCATTTGCTAGAGAATCATAGTAACCATTTATTTTGGCAAGTTCAATTTCGGTCTGGACTCTGGCCATGATTGTTTCATCGAGAAAATTACCATCCGATTCACTCATGTATGCAGCTAATGCTGTATTGGCAGGTGTGTAGAAGACTTTCATAAAATCTCTTCCAAAAGAAAGATACTTATCTACAAGAATTGTGTATAATTCAATGATTCTTCCTGCCAGATCGGAAGCAGGCGAAGTCAGTTCGATTTCTTTGAAGGATGATACCATAATAAAAGATAGAAGGAGATCGTCCTTGTTTTTAAAATAGTAATAGAAGGTACCGGTGCCAATGCCCGCAGCTTTGCAAACGCTGCGAACATTAACGGCATCGATGCCTTCTTTTTTTATTAAAGCTATGGTTGCATCAACTATCTTATCTTTATTTTCCTGTTGTCTATTCTGTAATTTAATCTGATCTTTCATTTTAAACGCTCCAATTTATGTATCTTGTATCTCTATTTTAATATGAAAATGGGAATAAATCAAGAATAAAATAGAACGTGTTCTAAAAAGTCTTGACAGTGAGGGAATAAGGTGCTATAAAATAAATAGAACGTGTTCTATAAAATAATTGCTGTAAAAGCGGAAAGGATATTAAGATGAAGATTACATATTGGTCAGATTATGCCTGCCCATACTGCTATATTGGAGAAACAAGATTGGAGAAGGCATTAGAAGAATTGGGAATGAAGGAAGAAGTTACATTAGAAATGAAGAGCTTCGAGCTTGATCCGGGTACGTCCAGAGAATACACCGGAGCAACGGTTGACCGTTTTGCTAAGAAATATGGATTGAGTAAAGACGGTGCTGCAAATCAGATGGAACATATCTCAAGTCTTGGAAGAGCAGAAGGCATTGATTTTCGATATGCAGATACGAGATACACGAATACAATGGATGCTCACAGACTCACAAAATATGTGCAGTCACTTGGAAATAAGGTATTAACGGAGCAGGTAATTCATGATTTGTTTGATGCATATTTTACAAAGAATCAGGAGCTGACAGATCGAGAAGTGTTAATTCACATTGGCGTGAAGGCAGGACTGAGAGCAGGCGAAGTGGAAGCATTACTGGATAGCGATTTCTTTGCAGCAGATGTTCGCAAGGATGAGATGGAAGCACAGAGATACGGTATTCATGGAGTTCCATTTTTTATCATCAATGATACATACAGTCTGAGCGGAGCACAGCCGGAGGAACTGTTTGTGAAGGCTCTGCAGAGAGCGGTAGCAGATGGATTAACAGATATATCAATGCAGGGAGCAAGCTGTGGAATTAACGGATGTAACTAAGGTGAAGACGTATGGTAAAAGCATTAAAGGTAAGAGATTTTTTTGATACCTATACGTGGTGTTACTTTTATATTGATGAAGAAACTAAGCACGGTTTCCTTATAGATCCGGGTGCAGAGGCAGACAAAATTCTTGCAATGATTGAAGAAAATGGCTGGGTGATTGAAAAGATTCTTCTGACGCATGGACATTTTGATCACACAGAAGCAGTAGAGGTTATCCGTAGGGAAAGAAACATTCCATATTATATCCATAAAGAAGGACAAAAATATCTGGAAAGCAGTCATTATAATCTTTCAAGATATTGTAAGAGAAATATTGTATTAAAAAATGCGTTACTATTGGATAATAATGATATTATCAGTTTAGATGTAAATCCAGATATAAAATTGGAGATTATCCATACACCCGGACATACAGAGGATTCGGTGATTTATTATTCTAAGAGAGATTCTTTTGCATTTGTGGGAGATACGATATTTTTAGGAAGTATTGGCAGCACACAGTATCCCGGTGGTGATAGTAAGCAGTTACAGGATAGCATTTTGAATCGAATTTTTAAATTACCGAATGATACCGTGCTGTATCCGGGACACTCGGATAGCACTACAATAGGCATAGAGAAAGCAAGATATGGATTGGAGGACAGCAATGAATAGGTTAAAAGATACTATGAAAATAGGAAATGTAGAAGTAAATGGTCGTATTATCATGCCACCTATGGGAACGTATAAATGTGATGCGGATGGATTTGTTACGGATGAAGTCATTGAATACTATAAAAAGAGAGCAAAAAATCCTCATATTGGACTCATTATCACAGAACACACATACATTGCTCAGAGAGGAAAAGCAAAAGCAAACCAGATGTCAATCGCAGATGACAGTAAGATTCCGGGCTTAAAAAAGCTGGTTGCTGCCATTCATGAAGAAGATACAAAAGTATTTGCACAGCTAAATTTTGGAGGAAGTGCATCCCCAAGAGAGGTAACTGGTAGCGAACCACTTGCTCCAAGTGCAGTGATTCTTCCAACGACTCCACTTATGGGAGATAATATTCCACCAAAGGAAATGGAAAAAGAAGAGATTGCTGAGGTTGTTCAAAAATTTGTAGAGGCTGCCAGACGGGCAAAGAAGATTGGATACGATGGAATTGAAATTCATTCTGCTCATGCCTATCTTTTAAATCAGTTTTATTCATCACTGACAAATAAAAGAATCGATGAATATGGCGGAAATCTTGAGAATCGTCTGCGCATCCATAAAGAAGTGCTTCGGGCAGTTCGTGCAGAAGTGGGACCAGATTACCCAATTTCTGTAAGATTAGGTGGATATGATGAAATGGAAGGTGGAAATACTCTGGCGGATGCCGTAGCGGCAGCTAAAATTCTTGCTAGTGAAGGAATAGAACTTTTAAGCCTTACAGGTGGAATGTGCCGTTATATTCGTAAAGGACACAATGAACCGGGATATTTTTCAGATATGTCAGAAGCCATCAGAAAAACTGTAGATGTGCCAGTTCTTCTCACAGGTGGTGTTAAAACATTAGAGGATGCCCAGAAACTGATAGATGAAGATGTTGCAGATTTTATTGGAGTTGGAAGGCCATTATTAGCGAATGCAGATTGGATGATGTAGCCTATATTACAAATTTTTGGGGAGATTACAGGTGTAGTAATCTCCCTTTTTGCATAAAATGAATGATAAAGGACAGAACTTGTTATAAAAATACAGCAATACGCAAAATATTACGAAATAGAGATGTGACTTCATCGTTACTTTGGAGATTCAGTGATGAATGGCAGTCAGACTTATGAACTCGACGGACCGCAAATGTTATCACCATTCAGTGGCATTGCCACCCATTTGCTAACCGAAATCCAATTTTCTAGGTTGTTTCATCTTTAACTAGGTTTTCATAGAATCAACGCAAGGCTAGCGTTTCAGCGGCTTTGCATGACATAAGTTAATGTTCGATTCCCGCAGGGAACCGTTTTTTGTATAGTTCATATAACAGTTACGACTCAAACTGCTTTCGATAAACCAAAGGCGTCATTGCATATTCTTTTTTAAATACCTTGGTAAAGTAGTTGCTGTCAGATATGCCTACGGCTGTACTAATATCCTGAATGGATAATGCAGAGCCGGTAAGCAGGGCAGCAGCTTTTTTCATGCGGAATTTTCTCAAATATTCGATAGGAGTCTCACCGACTTCATTATGAAATCTCGTTATCATATACGTTTTTGAGACGTTTAGTTCCATTGCAAGATCCGATAAATCAAATTCCCGATGATATTCATGTGTAAAATAATATATCATACTTTGTACGAGTGCACTGTACTGCGCATTTCTGCATTGAATAATTTCGTTACAAAATGCACGAATAAGATCGTCTTGTGCGTTTTTGATTTCGTCTACGCTTCGGGCGTTTGCAACTTTCTTGGTATTTTCCCGTACCAGTGTATCAATCAGAAACGGTGGAAGATTCGTTTGCATGGCGGCAATACGAACCATGGTACGGGTGTTTGCAGCAGCAAGTCGTTCCACTTCCAGAATGGTTCCAATCTTTTTTAACTGCTTGGTATCTGCCTGAATTTTCTTTAAATTCATAATCGCAGAGCGTGCATTTCCAACCTGAATATCCAGCATAAATTGTTTCTCATAAGAGTATCGTTTGTTTACAAGAATGTGATGCATACGTGATACCATATCAATTTGCCCGTTTTTATGGAATCTTGATAAATCCAGTTCATCATCATCATCAAAAAGAATCGTATCGCTGCCAATTTTTCGCAACATACCAAAAGAACAACGAAGGCTGTTTTCTAAGGATTCGATAAAGTGGAGGATGTCGGATTCTTTCCATATCGGGTTGGAATTATAATATGAAAAAAATGCAAAAATACTAATGTCTTCAATACCATGTTTGTTAAAAATGAGTTTGGCATCATGCGTTGACAGACTTACGGTACAAAATGGACCGATTAAAACAGGCTGATTTTCGATATAGAGAATTAAATAGTGGATATTAAAATTGTCAGTTAGTAAAAGACTCTCCTTTGGATATCGAATCATTAATTCTTCGAGAGATTTTTTCTGAACCAGACGTTGTGTCTTGTGAAACACATAGTGGCTGATAAAATCGTCGAATTCTTCGGAAGAAGACAGTAAGCTAATATTTATACGAAAGTAGTTTTTGATAAATTGAAATGTTGTATGTACATGGTCAGATAACGTATTTTGCATCATAAAAACCTCCTTAATATATAAATATAATACTATTTTTTGAAATATATTTCTATATTTTTCTGTGAGATTTTGATATTCTTATGTCATCAAATCAATAGGTATTTTGGTAAGGGAGAGATTGGTGTGAAAGACCGGTGTTGCATCAGATTGTCGACCAAACACAGGAGGTAGGTACAATGGAAACAAATAAATCGTATCAAAAATACGTCAGAGAAGGTGGAATCCATTTTGTTCCAGTATGGAGAATTTTAGGATTCAGTGGAGCAAATCTTGCAGGAAATCTTTATTTGGGCATTACGATGATTATGTCCTTTTATTTAAATGGTTATGTTGGAATGGCAGTTGTGCTGGCATCTAGTTTGTCAACAATTTTAAGATTGTGGGATGGAATTACAGATCCAATTATCGGATTTGTTGTAGACCGTACAGGCAATCGTTTTGGTAAAACGAGATTTTGTTTGGTACTTGGTGGTGTTATTTTATTCATCAATAGTTTCTTAATGTTTAATGTAACGGATCGTTTGCCGGAAGGCGGAATTATACGTCCGACATTCTTTATCGTATTCTCGCTGTTATTTTATGTTGGATATACATTCTTAAATATTAGTATGCATGTAGGAAATGTATGTTTAACCAATGATCCGGCACAGCGACCAATTTTAAGTATTATCGGAACAACATTGGTTCGTATTATGCGTGCCGCAATGCAGATGGTGGTAGCATCACTTGCAGTAAAGTACGGTTCTATGATGAGTGCACAGTTATTCCATGAATATTGGCTGATTGTAGCAGTATCAGCAACAATTTGTATTGTGATTGCATATATTTCAATTGCACCAAAGGATATTCCATATTTTAATGAGACAAAATCACAGAAAACTGGAGATAAGGCAAAACTTTCGGATTATTTAACAATTCTTAAGTCAAATCGTCCGCTTCGAATGATGATTGTAGCAAATACAACAGATAAACTTGCCGTTACTTGCAAGACAAGTGCGATTACATTAATCTTATACGGCATTGTTGCAGGAAATTATAAGTTGTCAGGTGGTTGGACGATGTATACAACCGTTATTGGCCTTATTATGATGATTGTTGGTGTTGGTGCCATTGGACGTAAATTCGGACTTCGTAGAGCAATGCAGATCGGAAGTGCAGGAGCAATTGTATTTGATGCGATTGCAGTATTGCTTTGGTTATTTGGTGATCCAAAAACATTAAATTTACCGGGATATGTAAACGGTTATGGAGAAGCATTTACAGGATTTACGGTATTTACCGTGCTTATTTTCTTAGCTTCTGTTTTAGGAAATGGATTTGCAATGATTAGTAGTTCCTCTGTATTACC
Organism: Lachnospira sp. UBA4346; assembly: GCA_002394205.1. GTDB lineage: Bacteria > Bacillota > Clostridia > Lachnospirales > Lachnospiraceae > Lachnospira. The sequence goes on from DGTC01000023.1 coordinate 14,156, forward strand.
AATGATTGCCGATGTCAATGATTATGAAGCCAGTGTAAGCGGTAAATTTGTTCCGGGTATGGTAGGAACAGTATTTAGTTTCATTGATAAATTAATTTCTGCATTTGGTCCAACCGTTGTTGGTATTGGATTTGCAATTATTGGATTTGGGGATAAATTCCCAGATTTAAATACACCATATAGCTTCACATTGCTGATTTTTGCATTGGTATTCTACTATGGCTTTGCCATTCTTGGAAATGTATGCAATTTGATTGCAATGAAGTTCTATGACTTGACACCGGAAAAGATGAAAGAAGTTGAAAAAACAGTTGCCAATATGCGTGAAGCAGAATAAGCAATGCGTCAAGGCAGATACATATGAAGTATATATGAGGGACACGAAAATATCCCTCATCGTTTATATAAGGTTTTCGATATATGTATAGATTAGATAACATTTTAACAGGTAGCAATGTAGTAATTTGGAAAGGATAATATTTCGTAGAAATGGAAAGAAAGAATGTCAGCAGGGATTGGCAGTTTCGAAAACTGCCGAATGAAACAATAGAGAGTAAAACGGTGTGTTCCTTTGCACAGTTATCAGATGAGGAGGATATTTGGGTAAATCTTCCACATACGTATTATACGGATGAAGAGCAGTATCGTGGATTGACAATGTATAGAAAGGTTCTTGAACTTTCAGATGTAAACAAAGCATATGTTTTGGAGTTTCTCGGGGCAGATCAAATTTGTGAAGTTTATGTCAATCAGACAAAATTATGCAGGCATGAAGGCGGATATGCTGCCTTTCATGTAGAAATTCCGGAATGCATTGTAAAACAGCAAAGATTAGAATTAGAGATCTATGTTGATAATACAGAAAATGAAAATATATCTCCAATTTCAGGTGATTTTACTATTTTTGGAGGACTATACCGAGAGGTGTATTTGCTAGAAGGTGCACATACGCATTTTGACTATGAATATTATGGTACAGATGGTGTGATTGCAAGAACACAGTATGATACTAACACAGGCGTAGGAACTGTTGCCATGGAAGTACATTCGATATTAAAGGACAAACAGGCAATAATCAAAGCAGAATTGTTAGAACGTCAGACGGGCAAGTGTTGCGCAAAAGCAGAGCAGGAAATTCACATGCAGGATGAAGCAAATCCGCGTGTAGATACAGTTGCGCTATCTGTTACACAGCCACATCTCTGGAATGGCTTACAAGATCCTTTTTTGTATACACTGATTGTAGAACTTTATGTAGCAGATGTGTGTGTAGACCGTACGGAAAAACATATTGGATTCCGTGCAATCCATATGGATTCAAATCAGGGATTTTTCCTCAATGGACAGCATACGAAACTCAATGGCGTTGCAAAGCATCAGGATATCAAAGAAAAATTCTGTGCAGTTACACAAGAAGAGATTGAGAATGATTTTGTTATACTATCAGAACTGGGGGCAAATGCACTGCGATTATCACACTATCAGCACCCACAAAAGACATATGATGTGTGTGATGAACAAGGTTATCTTGTATGGGCAGAGATTCCAATGTTAAAGATGTTAGACGATGCACATTTGCTTGCAAATACAGAGCAGCAGCTGCATGAATTGGTATTGCAAAATATTCATCATCCATCAATTTTTTGTTGGGGAATTCAGAATGAGATCGGAATGTTCCGTGATACGAAATATATGCACGACGAATGTAATAAATTAACGGATATTGCAAAGAAATTAGATGCAGACAGACTGGTAACGTGTGCAAATTTATATAATGTAAAGCCAGAGAGTACGTTAAATGCAATTACGGATATGGTGGGATATAACTTGTATTTTGGCTGGTATTATGGAGAAATGCCGGAATATGAAACATTTTTAGATCGATTACATGAGAAAAATCCGACAATGCTATTTGGAATGAGTGAGTATGGGGTGGATGCCAATCCGCAGCTTCATTCAGAAAATCCGATGGTACGAGATTATACGGAAGAATTTCAATGCCTTTTCCATGAAACGGTATATCCGTATTTTAGAGATAGGGATTTTATTTGGGGTAGCTTTGTTTGGAATACATTCGATTTTTCAAGTCCAAGAAGAGATGAAGGCGGTCTTAAGTTTGTCAATCAGAAAGGACTTGTAACGTATGATCGCCAAATCAAAAAGGATGCGTTCTATTATTATAAGGCACAGTGGAGCAAAGAGAAATTTCTGCATATATGCAGTAAGCGTTTTGAAAAACGCTGCAAAGAAAAAATTGATATGAAGGTATATACAAATCTGCCACAGTTAGAATTGTCTTTTGCAGATACACGCATGTTGCAGCAGAACAATGGAAATGGTACTGTTGTCTTTTCTGATATTCCACTTGAATTAGGAAATAATTTCTTTGTGGTACGAGGAGTAGAAGCAGATTCGATGCTTTCAGAAGAAGTAACATTTGTACGTGTACTAGAAGAAGAAAAAGCATATCAGCTTCCGAATTCCGGTGCTGGACAGATGGTTCGAAATTGGTTCTTGCCAGAAGATACGATGATTAAAGAAGGTTATTTTTCGGTGGAAGATAGTGCAAATGATATGTTGGAGTATCCAGCGGCATTTGCTGTATTAAAAGAACAGGTTCCAAAACTTGCACAGATTATCGAAGAAGACAATGGATTGCCACTGGGATTTTCTCTCCTTCGTATTATGGGATTTATGCGTAAGAGAGTTGGGGAGATAAATGTAAAAACGTTAAATGACCAATTAAACCAGATTAAGAAGCCATAAGGTATAAAATATGTCATACGTGACAATTTTATTGAAAAATTTTTCAAAATATGTCACGTGTGACAATTTTTTATTTATAAGAAACAATTTTCTTGTCCCGCTACGCCTGTCCAGCCTTACTCTTTCGATAGGCAGACGGTGACATGCCGGTAATCTGTTTAAACACACGGTTAAAGTGGGTGACATTAGAAAAGCCGGTATGGTCACTAATCTCTGTAATCTTTCGGTTGGTTTCAGAAATCTGTCGCTGCGCATCCATAATGCGTGTCGTATTGATATACTGCACAATGGTCTGGTTGGTGGCTTTCTTAAATTCCCTGCACATATAATAGGTGCTGATATAGCTGTCTTTTGCAATCTCTTCAAGGGAAATATCTTCCGTATAATGCTCATGAATATAATCTAAGATATGACCGATGCGCGTGTTATTTAATGGGAGAACTTCTGTCTGATGGAATCGAGCAAGTTCTACCATAAGCAAATTCAGCCATGCGCGTTGGTATTCGAGTGTAAATGCTTTGGGATACTTCTGCTCTTCTAGAATCTGATTGATAATCTTTCGGACAATCTGTGCCTGTGCAATATCGCCTTCAAAGGGGTGGTCGCACTGCATCAGCCAGTCTAATAATTCCGGATTGTGAATATCTTCTGAACGAAAATATACAATCACACGTTGAAACGGTACATCATCATCTCCATAAGAATGGTGCATCACATAGGGTGGAAATAGTATAAATTGTCTGGAAGTGATGTGGTAAATCTGATTATTTACGATATGGTATCGCTCTCCATTTTCCAAATAATACAATTCAAAATAGTCGTGGTAGTGGGAGCGTGACATATTATCGTTGACACCGATAATTCGCTCACATGCAATATTTGCACCCTGTGCCATTTTAAAGCCAGCCTGATCTAACATAAAAACTCCTTTTTATTTGATTATTGTATACAAAAAGAAACATACTATATAAAAAAATATCAAGAGAATGATAGATTTTCTTTTGTTATTGGTAAAAATATTATAAAACAGAAAATGGTAAAGAGCAAGATATGTAAAGAAATTGATAAAATAGGTCAAAATCTGTCTAGTGATTTTTCAAGAATAAGAATATAGTATGAGTATAGATAGACAAAATATTAACGAAGTTAAGTGCGCATAAAAACGAAGAAGAAAAGGAGAGATTTTTATGAGAATTTGCGAAAAAGCAGGTGCTGTTACACAGCAGAATAACTACTATGTAATCGACACAAATGCAGTTCAGATTCGCTTATGGTTTCTTACAGATTCGATTATTCGAATTCGGGCAGGATTCGATGGAGAATTTGCAGAGGAATCTTACAGCTTAGTAATGACTGCGTGGGAAGATCGTATGGACGATTTTCTCAAAGGATACCGTAAGAGAGTAGAGGTTGCGCAGTCAACACTTACAGATGGTGAAGATAAGGCGGTCATTTTGGGAACGTTGCTTCGTGTAGAAGTAGAAAAAGATCCGTTTAGAATCTGCGTATACGATAACGATGGAACATTGCTCCATGCAGACATCGTAGATTTGGCATATATGGAAGACAGTAACCACAGAAGAATTCATACAAGTGAAATCACAGCAGAGGATTATTTCTATGGATTCGGTGAAAAGAGTGGAGAAATTAACAAAGCTGAGAAATTCATGGGAATGAGTCCAAAGGATGCGATGGGATACAACCCAAAGGAAACAGATTCTTTGTACAAGCATATTCCATTCTATATCAAGTTAAATAAAGATACAAAGAAGGCAGTCGGATATTTCTATCACAATACATACGAATGTGATTTTGATATGGGACGTGAGAAGAGTAATTATTGGAAACGACACAGCAGATACCGTGCAGACGGCGGCGATATTGATTTGTTCTTAATCGCAGGTCCGAAGATTACAGATGTTGTGGAAGGGTATACAGATTTGACTGGTAAGTCAGCATTGCTGCCACGATATGCACTTGGATATCTTGGTTCATCAATGTATTATCCAGAGTTGGAAGCTGATTGTGATGATGCTATTTGCGAATTTATCGACACAACAAAAGAAGAGGATATTCCAGTAGATGGATTCCAGTTATCTTCCGGCTATTGTGCCGTAGAGACAGAAGAAGGCATTAAGCGTTGCGTATTCACATGGAATAAGAAGCGTTTCAAAGATCCGAAAGATTTCTTTGAACAGATGAACAAGAGAGGAATCACGGTATCTCCAAATGTAAAGCCGGGTATACTTTTGGTTCATCCAATGTTACAGGAAATGAAAGAGAAAGATATGTTTGTTAAAGACAGTGTCAAAGACGAACCGGGCATTGGAACCTGGTGGGGCGGCAAGGGTATGTTCGTTGATTTTACAAAAGAATCTACGCGTAACTGCTGGAAAGAAATGTTAAAAGAACATGTATTAGAGTATGGTACAAGTTCGGTATGGAATGATAACTGCGAATATGACAGTATGGTTGATAAGGATGCCAGATGTTATTTTGAAGGCAAAGGAGGAACAATCGGTCAGTTAAAGTCAAATATGTCAAATATTATGTGTCACATCACAGATGAAGCGATTCATGAAACATTTGATAATACAAGACCATATATCGTATGTCGTTCCGGTCACAGCGGAATTCAGCGTTATGCACAGACATGGGCAGGAGATAATCTGACATGTTGGGATGCTTTAAAATATAATATCGCAACGATTCTTGGAATGGGACTTTCCGGTGTCAGCAACCATGGCTGCGATATTGGTGGTTTCTATGGACCATCTCCGGAAGCAGAATTATTTGTTCGTTGGATTCAGAACGGTATTTTCCAGCCAAGATTCTCAATTCATTCGGTAAATGTTGATAATACTGTAACAGAACCTTGGATGTATAGTGGACATAAGAAATATATTCGGGATGCGATTCACTTAAGATACCGCATGACACCATATTTATATTCATTGCTGGAAAAATCACATAGAACAGGTATTCCAATGATGCAGACCATGTTTACGGTATTCCAAAATGACCCTGCTTGTTATGATGAAGGCGTGAATTTCATGATGGGCGATTCGCTTCTAGTTGCAAATGTTGTAGAAAAAGGTCAGACAGTTCGAAGCATTTATCTTCCGGAAGGAGATAACTTCTATGATTTTGTTACAAGAGAGCGGTATGAAGGCGGACATACCATTGAGATTCCTGTAGATATGAGCAGTATTCCAATGTATATCAGAAGCGGTGCAATCATTCCGATGGCAGGCAACCAGATGAAGAACTTAAAGACAGAACAGGCAACGGCAATCGATTTGATATGTGCAGATGATAAGGACGGACAGTTTGATTTATATGAAGATGACGGTCAGACAATGGATTACGAAAAGGGTGTTTATTTAAGAACACATATTGATATGAAGTCAGGCGTTCAGACAGAACTTACATTTACAAATGAAGGAAGCTATCAGACAAATGTAGAGGATATGTACCTCGATGTGATTCACAGAGAGAAAGCTCCATTCTGGGTAAATGTAGATGGCAAGGAAGTTCCACATTTCCTTCACCGCAGAAAGTTCGAAGAGGCAGATTTTGGCTGGTATTATTCACAGACAAAGAAATCTGTACAGATTAAATATAAGAACCCTAAGAAAGACTATAACGTTGTAATTTCATACGAGCAGTTTGATATGATCGGTATGTAAAGATGTAAAGGAGGACAATTATGAAGAAAATTATTTCAGTAGTCTTAATGATGGTCATGCTTGTTATGCCATTATCCGGCTGTGGAAATCAGGGTGCAACAAGCAGTGCAGAGGCAACGGCAGAGAATCCAATGATTCTTACCTTATCACATGGACTCAGTGAAACCCATTCTGTACATATTGCAATGACAGAATTTGCGAAGATGGTTGAGGAACGTACCAATGGCAGAATTCAGGTTAAGATTTATCCAAATGGTCAGTTGGGAAATGAAACAGAGTCTATGGAACAGTTAATGGCAGGTGTTATTTCTATGACAAAGATTTCTGCACCAGGTCTTGCAACATACAACGAGGCATATCATACATTTGGTTTGCCATACATCTTTAACAACACAGAAGACTTCTACAAAGTTATGGAATCTGATGATATGAGAAAATTCTTCCAGAGTACAGAAGAGGATGGATTTGTAACATTGACATATTATACATCAGGTGCACGTTCTTTCTATACAAAGGACAGACCAATCAGAACACCGGAAGATTTGAAGGGTCTAAAGATTCGTGTACAGGATATGAAGTCACAGACAGATATGTTACAGGCATTGGGTGGAATTCCGGTTGCGATGTCTTATGGTGATGTATATACATCGCTTCAGACAGGTATTATTGATGGTACAGAAAATAACGAAACAGCATTAACCATTGGTAAGCATGGTGAAATTTGTAAGTATTATTCATTTGACCAGCACGCAATGATTCCTGACGTTATGGTTATGAGTGCAAAGGTATGGAATAACATTAGCGAAGCAGATCAGAAGATTATCTTAGAAGCAGCTTATGAATCAACAGACAGTCATAAGGAAGTTTGGGAAAAGTCAATTACAGATGCAGTAGAAGAAGCAAAGAGTACAATGGGTGTTGAATTCGTATATGACGTAGATAAGGAAGCCTTCCGCAATGGAACAAGTGGAATGGTTGAACAGTATCGTAAGACATATCCGGGTGTAGACAGATTATTATCTTTGATTTCAAGTGTTCAGAGTAAGGAGGAGTAAGTTATGGTAAACGTAATGACACAGGTGAAAAAATGGATGAACCTGATTCTTTCATGGGCAGCCGCAGCATTGTTATCTTTTATGACAATTCTCGTATTGATTCAGGTATTTACAAGATTCGTATTAAATAATCCAGTTGCATTTACAGAAGAACTGGTTCGTTACTCTTTAATTTGGACAGGCTTTATCGGTGCTGCATATGCATTTAGCACAAGACAGCATATGTCACTCGTCCTTGTAAGGGATAAGCTCAATCCGGCAGGAAAGAAAGCATTGATGATTTTCGTAGATGCGTTGATTTTAGTATTTGCTTTATTTGTTATTGTAATGGGTGGTACAAACTTAGCACTCAGTGCAACAAAAGAATTCTCAGCATTGCTTGGAATTCCACGTACATTAGTATATAGTATCGCACCAATCTCAGGTGTATTTATTATCATTGCACAGATTATTAACATCTTTGAAGATGTGACAGGAATTGAAATCAAAGGAGGTAGTGAGGTATGAGTGTAGCATTTGTAACAATTCTTTTATTTGTCGTATTTGGCGTATTGCTGTTCTTAGGCGTGCCAATTTCCGTTAGTATTGTCATTTCATCTATTGTTACAGCATTATCATCACTTTCATGGGATCAGGTTACATTTATTACCATGCAGAAGATGAATAGTGGTGTTGAAAGTTTCTCACTTCTTGCAATTCCACTTTTCATTCTTGCAGGAAATTTGATGAACAACGGCGGTATCGCAAAGCGACTTATTAATTTTGCAAAATTATTCTGTGGTAGAATCCCAGGTTCTTTAGCACAGGCAAACGTACTCGGAAACATGCTCTTTGGAGCACTTTCAGGCTCATCTGTTGCAGCAGCTTCTGCGATGGGCGGCTCCATTTATCCAATCGAAAAAGAAGATGGATATGACCCGGCATTTGCAACAGCAGTTAACATTGCATCAGCTCCAACAGGACTTTTGATTCCACCAACCAGTGCATTTATCGTATATTCAACTGTTGCAGGTGGTGTTTCTATTTCAACATTATTTATGGCAGGTTATATCCCAGGTATTCTTATGGGACTTGCAACAATGATTATCGCATTTATTTTTGCAAAGAAGCACAACTATCCGGTTACAGGTCGTGTGTCTGGAAAAGAAGCATTGCATACAACACTTCAGGCAATTCCTAGTTTACTTCTGATTGTTATTGTAATCGGCGGTATTGTTGGCGGTATCTTTACTGCAACAGAAGGTGCAGGCATCTGCGTTCTTTACTGCCTGATTCTTTCAATTTGCTATAAGAGTTTAACATTTAAGTCATTTATGCAGGTATTATTAAAGAGTGCTGCGACAAGCGGAATTATCCTTTTCTTAATTGCAGCGTCTTCCGCAATGTCATTTGTTATGGCTTACTCAGGAATTCCGGCAGTTATCAGTAGTGCAATCATGGCAGTGTCAACAAATAAGTTCGTGATTCTTATCCTGATGAATGTCATTTTGTTAGTAATCGGTATGTTTATGGATATTACACCAGCTATTTTGATTTTCACTCCAATCTTCCTGCCAATCGCACAGAGCCTTGGAATGTCAGCAATTCAGTTCGGTGTTATGTTAATCTTTAATATGTGTCTTGGAAATATTACCCCTCCGGTTGGTTCGGTTCTGTTCGTTGGGTGCGGAATCAGTGGTGTAAGTATCGAAGACGTTACAAAGAAATTATTACCGTATTTTGTAATTCTCTTTATCGTATTGCTTGCAGTAACATTTATCCCGGCACTTTCAACAGGACTTCCAAGTCTTATGGGATTAATGTAAATCACATAAAATATTTATAAAAGAAACTATGAAACAAGTCGTTGTGTGGAAAGGCTCTAAAAAGAGTCTTTTCACATAACTGCATATAGAGAACACGTCAAAATGGATTGTATACAAATGGAGGTTTATTTTGGTATGTGCTCTTAGATATTTATTGAGAATGGAGATTAATTATGAAGAGTTCATTTCGTTGGTATGGAGACAGTGATCCGGTAACATTGCAGAATATCCGCCAGATTCCGGGGATGCGTTCAATCGTTTCAGCAGTATACGATGTAAAGCCGGGTGAGGTATGGCCGGAAGAGAGTATTAAACACATTGTAGATGAATGTGAAAAGAATGGTCTTGTATTTGATGTTGTAGAATCTATTCCGGTTACGGAAGATATTAAGTTAGGAACAGATAAGCGTGACAGACATATTGAAAATTATTGCGAAACAATCCGTCGTTGTGCAAAGTATGGTGTAAAATG
>DGTC01000029.1 GCA_002394205.1 Lachnospira sp. UBA4346
AAGCAGTCTGTAATGAGAGCTCTTACAGAATCTTATAAGGGTAGAAAGCAGAGAAAGAGACAGTTCAGACAGTTATGGATTGCTCGTATCAACGCTGCTGCAAGAATGAACGGACTTTCATACAGCAAGTTTATGTACGGTTTAAAGTTAGCAAATGTTGACTTAAACAGAAAGGTATTGTCAGAAATGGCAATTAACGATGCTGAAGGATTTGCTAAGTTAGCAGAACTTGCAAAGTCTAAGATTGCATAATTAAAATATATAAAATGAATCGGTAAAACGATTGATTGCCCTCGTTTTTACGGGGGCAATTTGTGTATTTACTGTGAAATATCAGAATAGAACTATTATTTGGCATTGAAATATGGTATAAATAGAGAGGTCATACAGGCTAAATGATAGAAAGGTATGGTTATTGTTTTGAAGAAGAGTATCTTAAAAAGAGCAGGATTATGCATGGCATCAGTTATGATGTTTGTATCTATGACTGCATGTAATAATAAAATTAAAGTAACATATGATTGTAAAGCGAGTGATTATGTGAAACTTGGCAATTATAAAGGAATTGAAGTAACAGTAGACGAGCAGGCAATTGAAAAGAAACTGGTTGAACAGAAGATTCAGAATGATTTGGATGCGCATACAACATATGATGCAGTAACAAGAGAGTCTAGGGAAGAAGATCAGATTACCGTTTCATTTACAGGTTCTATTGGTGGAACGCAGGTTGATGGATTTAGCAGTAATGATTACAGTCTTGTATTAGGAAAAGATACCTTTGTAATTCCGGGTTTTGTAGATGCATTGTATGGTTTAAAGACTGGAGATACGAAGATTGTTACACTGACAGTTCCTGAAAATTTTAAAGATGGCGAGGAATATTCAGGTCGTAAGATTGTTTATGAAATTACAGTTAAGAATGTAGAACAGCCAAATGCGCCGATGATTACAGATGCGTATGTAAAAGAGAATTTTGATTGTGATACAGTTGATGCATATCACGAAAAAGTAAAGCAGGATGTTCAGTCGGCAATTGATGATCAGATTCAGGCCAGCAGAAAACAGGCAGTTCTTACAAAACTTCAGGATGACAGTGAAGTATTAGGATATCCGGAGGATTATGTTGCTACGAAGTCAGCAGATTATGAGAAATCAATTAGCTTCTATTCCATGATGCAGGGGCTTTCAGTAGATGAATATTGCCAGAAGAATTATAATATGTCATTTGATGAGTATGTAAAGAAGGCAGTTGTTCAGGAATTAATTTTCCAGTTGATTGTTGAACAGGAAAATCTTTCAATTACAGAGTATGAGTATAAAGGTGATCTTCAGGCATTTGCAGAATCTATGGGATATTCTGACAAAGACAGTTTTGTAGAAAAATATGGCAAAGATAAGATTGTTAAGAATATGCTATTGCAGCAGGCTCAGGATATTGTAATGAATAATGCAGTATTTCGATAAAATTTCTTATATGAATTAGAAACAATATACAATAACACAACAGACACGGGATTTTTAGAAGAATCTTGTGTCTGTTGTGTTATTGTATAGGATTCAAGTGTCAAAGAGGTGTATTGAATGTTTTATAGCACCGTTTGCCTCGAACTTACATAGGAAATTTTGTAACAAATTTTATGTATTAATTATGAAAGAGGTATCAACAAATTGAATAAATAAATCGTTGATACCTCTTGATTATTTTTATTGAATGATTTGAGATTTTATCAAGTTAACACTAAGCTGTGATTGTTGTACCAGTCTTACCGTTCAAACTGCTCTTTGCTTTGTCGATATTAGAGATGACAGCCTTTCTTGATGCGTCAGCAGTTACGAAACGGATAGAAGCATCAACTTTCGGGAAGGTAGTCTTTGCAGGGAAATGACCAGCCTTGATATAATCATGAAGTTCGCTTGCTGAAACTTTATCAAACTTCTTTTCGTCATCTGTACCTGCACCGATTGTAAGATTATCATATCCGGTTAAGAAGAGGAGTGTACCTGCACCTACAAGCTCTGCCAACTTTGCAGCAGTATAATCCTTTTCAATAATTGCACTTGCACCTTTTAAATGTGAACCCTGCTGTAATACCGGGATTCCACCGCCACCGGCAGCGATAACAATCTGATCTGCATCTAATAGAGCTTTCACTGCATCGATTTCATAGATATCGATAGGCATTGGAGAAGCGATAATTCTACGATACTGACCATCTTCTTCAATAACATGATTTCCCTTTTCTTCTTCGGCTTCGGCATCTTCCTTGCTCATTGCACGACCAATAATTTTAGATGGCTCACTGAATGCAATATCGAAAGGATCAACACGAACCTGTGTAATAATTGTAGAAACAGTCTTATAGATACCTCTGTTAATTAATTCTTCTCGAATAGCATTTTGTAAATCGTAACCGATATAACCTTCACTCATTGCACCACAAACTGACATTGGTGCAACTGTACGATCATCTGGTTCAAGACGGGCAAATTCAGTCATTGCTGTTTGAATCATACCAACCTGAGGACCATTACTGTGTGTAATGACAATCTGATATTTTGCTTCAACGAGATCAGCAATTGCATTTGCTGCCTTCTTTACATTCTTCTGCTGTTCTGGAAATGTTTCTCCAAATGCGTTACGACCGAGCGCAACAACAATTCTCTTATTTTCCATATCCGTAATCCTCCAATATTATTCCATAATATACAATCATCTTGTGTAGAAATTGTTGTTTCTAAATCGATAATTATTATAATATTATACGGTATATTGTGTAAAAAATCAAACAATTTTGGGTAGTGTGTGAAAATATGAGAGATAAAAAAGATGTGATAGCTGCATTATAAAATAGAAGAATGAAAGGGGGAATAACTATTTTTTTTATAATATTTGTGCAAAATTCATACAAAATGAAAGAGTGCAAATGATAATGATATTCATTATCATAAAAATATATGAGAAATTATGAAATGATGGGGAGAAAAATGCTTATGATGAAAAGAAAATTATTGTAATGTGCATGATATGATAATTTGGAAATAAAAGAATGGTTTTGCATGAATTGGATATAATGCACAAAAATATATATTATATAAGTCAAAACTTGTATATAATTATAAATTGTGTTAGACTAAAACCAGTTTTGATAAGACTATATGAACATGATAGAGGGGGCATTGTTATTTCAAATATATTTTTAGGCATAAAAAAAGACCTGAACAAACAGGTCATGTGCACACACTGTGCAGCCGAAAACGGCGATGTAATAAAAATGTTATTTGAACTCGCAATGTAAATCTATAGGGTAATATAAACTTACGAAAGAATAGTAACAAAAATGAGGAGGGATGTCAAGTGGGAAACATTAAGAAGGACATGTTCATTGGACTAGATATTGGTACGGATTCGGTTGGATATGCAGTAACAGATTCAGACTACAGAATTCTAAAGCATCGTGGTGAAGATATGTGGGGGTCTTGTCTTTTTGAAAGTGGAGCTACAAAGGCAGAGAGACGGGGATTTCGAAGTGCAAGAAGAAGGTTAGATAGAAGACAGTGGAGAGTTGCACTGACACAGGAGATTTTTGCATCGGAAATTCGTAAGGTGGATGAGAATTTTTTTATAAGATTACAAGAAAGTGGATTATATCGGGAAGATACATCAACACATAGTCAATATACATTTTTTGAAGATGATACATATACGGATAAACAATTTCATGCAGAATATCCGACCATTCATCATTTGATTGTTTCATTGATGGAAAACAAGCAGGCACACGATGTTCGTTTGGTATATATTGCAGTTGCATGGCTTATGGCACATAGAGGCCATTTCTTAAATGAAGTAGATAAACATAAAGTAGATGAAGTAACTCGATTTGATGAAGTGTATCAAAAATTTGAAGAATATTGTAATGGAGCATATGAAGAGGGGGATTTGAATCCATTTATTGCATGTGATTTCGGTGAGTTTCAGAAAATTATGTTAATGAAGGCATCTGTTTCTGTAAAGGAAAAGGCATTTTTTGATTTATTAAACAATGGAAAGACGTTTAAAGATGAACCGGATGATATTGTTAGTAAAAAGATGATTGTTAAATTATTATCAGGTGGAACGGTTCAGCCTGCAAAACTTTTTATTAGCGAAGAAAGTAAAGAAGCATATAAGGAAGTAGACTCTGTTCGTCTTGGAATGGAAGAAGAAAAGTTCGCTGCCATTTTGACAGAATTAGGAGATGAGGGCGAATTATTATTAAAATTACGTCAGATATATGATTGGTCAATTTTAGCAGAAATATTGCATGCAGATGACCATCAGGATAAGATGACAATATCGAAAGCAAAAGTAGAACAATATGAACAGCATAAAAAAGATTTGAATGATTTGAAAAAGATTGTAAGAAAATATATTCCAGATGAATACAATGAAATATTCAGGGAACAGAGAGAAGATAATTATGTAGCATATAGCGGATATGAGTACAGTGGTAAAAGAAAGAGTGATATCGAAAAATTTTCAGCATATTTGACAAAAAAATTAAAAGCAGTAGAAGTTGAGGAAATAGATGCAGAAAAATTTGAAGATATGATGGCAAGATTGGAAATAAGAGAGTTTCTTCCAAAGCAAGTTAATGGTGATAATCGTGTGATTCCGTATCAGCTTTATTGGGATGAGTTGAATAATATTTTGCAGAATGTAAAAGAATATCTGCCTTTTTTAAATGAAAAGGATGCAGATGGATTCAATAATATCGAAAAACTTCTGTCCGTGTTTGAGTTCAGAATACCATATTATGTAGGACCATTAAGAGCAGATAAGAATTCGAAATATGCTTGGATGCAGCGAAAAGCAGAAGGAAAAATTTATCCTTGGAATTTCTATGATAAGGTAGATCTTGATGCATCTGAGAAGAATTTTATTTCCCGAATGACAAACAGTTGTACATATGTACCGGGGGAGAAAGTGCTTCCGAAAAATTCTCTGTTATATTCTAAATTTATGGTATTAAATGAAATTAACAATATTAAGGTAAATGGTGTTGCTATAGATGTTGAATTAAAGCAGAAAATCTATAAAGAATTTGAGAAGAATAAGAAGGTTACAAGAAAGAAGATAGAAGGTCTGTTAGCGTCAGAAGGCTGTTTTGAAAAAGGGAAGGATGTCTTATCAGGAATTGATATTAATGTGAATTCTTCCTTAAAGTCTTATCATGTATTCAAGAATTTGTTAGAGTCGCAGCAGCTTACATTAGAAGATGCTGAACGTATTATTGAGTATATGGCATACACAGAAGATAAGAATAGATTTAAGAAATGGTTGGCAAGAGAATATTCTAATCTGTCAGAAGAAGATAGAAAATATATTGCAAAACAGAAGCTGAAAGATTTTGGAAGACTCTCAAAGAAGTTTTTAACAGGTGTAAAAGGAATCAGCAAAAAGCAGAATAGTTATGAGAAAATTAGTATTATTGATGCGTTATGGAATACGAATGATAATTTGATGCAAATATTATCAGATCAGTATACATTTATGGAATCAATAAAAAATGAACAAAAAGAATATTATGAAGGAAAAGGACAGAGTATCGATGAATTATTAGATGATATGTATGTGTCGAATTCTGTTAGAAGACCGATATATCGAACACTTGCTATTTTAGAGGATATTAATAAGGCTACGAAAACACAGCCTAAGAGAATTTTTATAGAAATGGCAAGAGGTGGTGGAGAGAAGGGAAAACGTACAGTAACCCGAAGAAAACAGATTGAAGAAATGTATAAAACCGTAAAACATGAGGATATTGCAGAATTATCAAAGCAGTTAGAAGATTGCTCGGATAATAAATTGCAGAGTGAAGCAGTGTATTTATATTTTATGCAGCTGGGAAGATGCATGTATTCCGGTGAGCCAATTCGTATTGAAGAATTGCCAACTACAAAATATAATATCGACCATATTTATCCACAGAGCGCGGTAAAAGATGATAGTATTGATAATAAAGTATTAGTATTATCTACATTGAATGGAGATAAGAAAGATATTTATCCAATTCCTTCTAAGTATAGGGAAAAAGCAGGATGGTTGTGGAATCATTTGCATAAAAATAAGATGATATCTGATGAAAAATATAAGCGTTTGATGCGAACAACAGGTTTTACAGATGATGAGAAAATGGGATTTATTAATCGTCAGCTAGTAGAAACCAGACAATCTACAAAGGCACTCGGTGTTATTTTAGAGCAAATGTATCCAGATACAGAAATCGTATATGCAAAGGCAAGATTAGCAAGTGAGTTTCGTCAGGAATATGAGATATATAAGTCGCGTTCTGTAAACGACTTGCATCATGCGAAGGATGCATATCTGAATATTGTCTGTGGAAATGTATATCACTGCAGATTTACACGTAATTTTATGGTGGATAGAACATATTCGTTGAAAACAAAAACATTATTCGGACATCAGGTTCATGACGGCGAAAAATTAGCATGGGCAGGAGAAGAGAGCATTGCATTTGTTAAGAGAATGGTTTTAAAACAGACACCACATTATACGAGATTTGCATTTGAACGAAAAGGTGGATTATTTGACCAAATGCCTCTAAAGAAGGGAGAAGGTGCTGTGCCACGCAAGAAGAATCTTCCAATTGAGAAGTATGGTGGATATAATAAATCGACAGCAACATTTTATTTGCTTGTAAAATATAAGGAAAAGAAGAAAACAGATATTATGTTTATGCCGGTAGATTTGTATGCAGGGGCAGTAGTATTGCGTGATGAAATAGCAGCAAAAGAATATGCGCAGAAGACCATTGCGACAATAAATGGAAAGAAATTAGAAGATATTCAGATTATAGCGTTTCCCTTGGGATTGCGAAAAATCAAAGTGAATACAATTCTTTCGTTGGATGGATTCCGTATTGCGATTACTGGAAAAGCAAGTGGAGGAAAGCAGTTATTATATGTTTTGGCTGAGTCATTAAAATTAGATAATGAATCTGAGAAATATATAAAACGAATTGATAATTATTTTGCTAAAAAAGAAAAGAATAAAGATATAAAATTGGATTCGGAATATGATGAAATTACAAAAGAAAATAATTCTAAGTTATTTAATATAATACTAGAAAAAGGACAGTCGAATCCGTATATTAAAATATCATCATTAAGAGAAGTGGCTGCTTTTATATCAGGTGTAGCAGAAAAGTTTGATGTGTTATCGTTGGAAGAACAAGCACTAGCGTTGACAAAGTTAATAGAGATATATAAATCAGGACGGGCTGGAAGTTGTGATTTGTCGATAGTCAAAGGAAGTAAAAATGCGGCTACAATGATTATTTCATCAAAGTTATCTAATTGGAAAAAGAACTATTCAGATGTTCGTATTGTAGATACGTCAGCATCTGGAATTTATACAAAAGAATCTTGTAATTTATTGGAGTTGTTATAATGGGATATCGTACAATGGTTATTGCAACACGTTGTAAATTAGATTACAAAATGGGATACATGGAATTGCGATCAGAGATAACGAAGAAGATTCTACTTAGTGAATTAGAAATACTGATTATTGAGAATCCAGCGGTGTCTCTGACAGGGATTCTGCTAGAAAAACTGATGCAGGAAAAAGTAAAGGTTATTTTCTGTGACCAAAAGAGAAATCCTCAATCAGAACTGATTCCATATTATGGAAGCCATGATTGTTCAAGAAAATTAAAGACGCAGCTAGAGTGGGATACCTATTTAAAAGAAGAAATGTGGACTGTTATTGTGACAGAAAAGATTCGTAAACAGGCACAGTTCTTAGAAGAATTAGGAAAAGAAGATGAAAGTCAACTGCTTCGGGAATATATTGAACAGGTGGAGCACAAAGATGTGACGAACAGAGAAGGACATGCAGCAAAAGTATATTTTAACGCATTATTTGGGATGGATTTTACAAGAGGAAATAATATTCCAATTAATGCTGCCTTGAATTATGGATATTCTTTGATTCTATCTGCAATTAACAGAGAAGTTACAGCAAATGGGTATCTCACACAGTTGGGCTTTTTTCATGACAATATTTATAATCAATTTAATCTGAGTTGTGATTTGATGGAACCATTTCGCATTCTGGTTGACAGATATGTGTACGAGCATCCGTTTGTGCAGTTTGAAACAGAAGAAAAACATCAGATTTTACAGGTGTTGCAGACAGAAATTGGAATTGACAATACAAGACAATATTTAACCAATGCAATCAAGATATATGTAAAAAGTATATTTGATGCAATGAATGAAGGGGATCTTTCCCATATATTATTTTATACAGTATGAGTTATCGATTTATGAGAATAATTATTATGTTTGATTTGCCAACGGAAACAATAGAAGATAGAAGGGCATATCGAGATTTTCGCAAAGGAATTATGAAGAATGGCTTCTTTATGATGCAGGAATCTATTTATTGTAAAATGGTATTAAATGAAAGTGCAAAAAATAATACAATTCTTGCTGTGCGGAAAATTAAGCCAAATAAAGGGTTAGTGCAAATCTTGTCTGTTACGGAAAAACAATTTCAGAAAATGGAATTTCTCGTTGGAAGTGTGCAGACGGAAATTATAGATACAGATGAAAGGCTGGTAATATTTTGAAATTAGCATATCCGAAAATAAATCATGTTATTGAAATTCATAAAAATCAGATAAATAGTATCGTGATAGAAAATCCGTCTCTGATGTATCAATTTGTAGAAGATATGCGTCAGCAGGTTGATAAACAAGGAGGGAAGGCAGTTCTTTCCATAGAGGAAGAACCTGTAGAAATATATAAATACTTAGAACTTATCACAGATGTATATCATATGGATTTGAATTCGAAAGCAGTAGTAACGAAGTTGACGGATTCATTGGGGAAAAAGGCAGTTGAACCAGAATATTATGAAAAAACAATGCAATTAATTTCGGATATGCAGCAATATATTAATGATTTGGTATGGGATATGGATACAGACGTACAGTTTGGAGAAATATCTGCAAAACAAATTCTGAAAGCTGTAAATATTTCATTTGCAGATGTTGATTTGGGATTAGAAGAAAAAATTGTAGAATATTTAACAATCCATCGTAAATTTTTGGGTAATAAATTATTTGTTTTTGTAAATGCACGCAGTTATATAAGCGGTGATTGTTTTGAAGCGTTGGCAGAGACACTAATCGCACATGAATTTACAGTCCTTTTCATTGATAATAAGGAATATCCCAAAGTATCAGAGGAGAATCGATGGATTATTGATATTGATTTATGTGAATTTTAGTATTAGAATAAAGAAAACCCCTATAGACAGGCATACCTTTCGGCAGAAAGGAAATTTCAAAATTTGAGGTTTGAGAGCAGTGTAAATCTATAGGGTAATCAAACTTAATACCTGTTTCTCTGCCGTAAGGCCCTGTTTGAGAGCAGTGTAAATCTATAGGGTAATCAAACAACATTGATTTAAGAGCAGCACAGCAGCAGGTTTGAGAGCAGTGTAAATCTATAGGGTAATCAAACAGTATTGACGTCATACAATTGAGGATTTACGTTTGAGAGCAGTGTAAATCTATAGGGTAATCAAACATAATCAGGAACAGTTTCACACCTGAATGTGTTTGAGAGCAGTGTAAATCTATAGGGTAATCAAACTCTACAAGTCCATCAACCGCTTTTGACAAGTTTGAGAGCAGTGTAAATCTATAGGGTAATCAAACGGTTAACCCAGCGCAAGAAAAGAGTATTGCGTTTGAGAGCAGTGTAAATCTATAGGGTAATCAAACAACAGATTCGAGCTTGACAGTACGTTTTCGTTTGAGAGCAGTGTAAATCTATAGGGTAATCAAACCAATCGCCGGGGCTACGGGGGACGATTTCGGTTTGAGAGCAGTGTAAATCTATAGGGTAATCAAACTTTTTAAGGATTTTATGCGTTTGGATCAGGTTTGAGAGCAGTGTAAATCTATAGGGTAATCAAACTGGCTTTGTAAATAAGAAAACAGGCTACAGTTTGAGAGCAGTGTAAATCTATAGGGTAATCAAACGGGCGCGCTGATGAGTGCCCTAGGAGTACTGTTTGAGAGCAGTGTAAATCTATAGGGTAATCAAACTGGAATCCTTATATCTATTGGGGTACACGGTTTGAGAGCAGTGTAAATCTATAGGGTAATCAAACGCAAATGCAGAGTATGACACCACAATTCGAGTTTGAGAGCAGTGTAAATCTATAGGGTAATCAAACTGCCGTTCCTAGCATACTTACACCTGCTGGTTTGAGAGCAGTGTAAATCTATAGGGTAATCAAACAGTCAATTAGATAATTGTGTGTTGTATTATGTTTGAGAGCAGTGTAAATCTATAGGGTAATCAAACTCATATTCAGTTATCATTCCTTGAACTTCGTTTGAGAGCAGTGTAAATCTATAGGGTAATCAAACACAATAAAGAAGTAAATGCAGGTAAAGAAGGTTTGAGAGCAGTGTAAATCTATAGGGTAATCAAACTGATCGAGAGCACGAGACAGAGGACGATGAGGTTTGAGAGCAGTGTAAATCTATAGGGTAATCAAACCACCGCTACCGCCTTGGTTCTCCAAGTCTGGTTTGAGAGCAGTGTAAATCTATAGGGTAATCAAACTTGATACTGCCTTGATTAAAAGGTATTTAGTTTGAGAGCAGTGTAAATCTATAGGGTAATCAAACTGCAAGTCTGCTCGTCGGTGTTCCTCCGTGTTTGAGAGCAGTGTAAATCTATAGGGTAATCAAACCTCATCTGTAATATTAGCCAGATCCTCGATGTTTGAGAGCAGTGTAAATCTATAGGGTAATCAAACAGAGTATATAAAAGGAAGCACTGCGATATAGTTTGAGAGCAGTGTAAATCTATAGGGTAATCAAACTATCTGTCAACTTTGTAACTGTAGGTACTGTTTGAGAGCAGTGTAAATCTATAGGGTAATCAAACAGATGTAAAAGCAACATTGTATTGCTACAAGTTTGAGAGCAGTGTAAATCTATAGGGTAATCAAACAGTAGATTTCGTGACATCTATAGAGATATTGTTTGAGAGCAGTGTAAATCTATAGGGTAATCAAACTAAATTTCTGCGAGGGGATGGTTATATTGGTTTGAGAGCAGTGTAAATCTATAGGGTAATCAAACACCAGTACCGCAATTGGTGAAGCAATGCTGTTTGAGAGCAGTGTAAATCTATAGGGTAATCAAACCGCAGTTGGATGAGGTCATTGCACGATCCGGTTTGAGAGCAGTGTAAATCTATAGGGTAATCAAACCAAGCGTCCTGTGTCGTTATATGTCAATCGGTTTGAGAGCAGTGTAAATCTATAGGGTAATCAAACTGTTTGGAAGAAATACGGCAGCAAGAAAGGTTTGAGAGCAGTGTAAATTTATAGGGTAATTGTTATGATATAACATAATTGGTCAAAAATGATAACAAAGAAAATATAAAAAAGGAGAATATTTAAAAGGCAAAAGAAAATCACTAACATGCGCGTTAGTTTCTGAATACACTAAAATGAACAAAAATCTGGAGCACATATGCAGGTAGGCGTGGCGGTTATTGATACCGGAATATACAGGCATCGGGATTTTGGAAATCGGATTGTTGGGTTTTATGATGTGATTCATGGACGGAAGGTACCATATGATGACAGTGGACATGGAACACATGTGAGTGGAATTATTGCCGGAAATGGAGCAGCTTCAAATGGGAAATATAGAGGAGTGGCACCGGAAGCTGCAATTATAGGCGTAAAAGCTCTTGATGAGGACGGAAATGGAAAAATAACGGATGTAATCGATGGATTATCGTGGATTTTGAAAAATTGCCAAAAATATAACATTCGTGTAGTGAACATTTCATTTGGAACAACAACAGACGTTATGGAAGAGAAAGATTATGCATTATTACATGCAGTCGAAGAAGTATGGGATGCAGGAATTGTTGTTGTAGCAGCAGCAGGAAATAATGGTCCGAATGTACAGAGTGTGACTACACCAGGAATATGCAGGAAGATTATTACGGTCGGGGCTTATGATGATGCAACCCGAAATCAGAATATAAAAATGGGAAAAGACAATAAAAAATTGGCAAAAAAAGCACCTTTTTTTTCTGGAAGAGGGCCTACGTGTCAGTGCATTATGAAACCGGAAGTTGTTGTTGCAGGTTCAAATCTGGTTGCATGTGCAAATAAACGGGATGTCTATACAATGAAGAGTGGAACATCCATGGCAACACCGGTTGTTTCCGGAGCCATTGCAAGATATTTAGAAAATCATGAAGCAATGACACCCAAAGAAATAAAACTTAGACTTAAGAAATTTTGTCATGAAATGAACGGACCAAAGAACCAACAGGGCTGGGGGATGCTTAATATTTACCAATTTGTGACATCTGAATAAGACATAAGAACTATTTTATGACAAATAAAACATATTTTGTGCGAAAATGTTTCAAAGCAATAATATATGTGCTATATTCTTTCTATGTGATATATCGCAAAGATAAATATATAGGAGGGCGGCATGTATATATGTCATTCAATGAAAAATGGAAAATATGATTATGAGGAGATTCTGTGTCACTTAGAGGAATGGGGGATTCCAGTAAGTAATCGAACAGAATGTGAAGAGGTTCATGATGAGAATCTATATGCGCTTCATAAGAGGATTCAACAGGAAAAATATGTAGTAGTAGCATTATCTGAGGCACTTGTTACGGACATTTCCGTACTTGCAGATTTAGAATGTATCAGAAAATTGTTTGAAGAAAAACAGATAAAGGTATTTACATTTATTAAAGGAATTATGCCAACAATTCTACCGAAAAGATTGGAGTGGATTAAAGATACGGTTATTTTGCAGGCAGATACCGTTATGAAAATGCATGAAGCGGTATATCGTATTGTTTTGGAATATACTGCCAATCAGATTGGGGCATACAGAAATTGTATGAAACAGAATGTTTGGAAAAAATTAGAAGAACATGGGTTATTAGAAGACGATTATTTGCTTAGAATGAAAAATGCATATAAAAATGTTGTTGAGCAGGATTACGAAACACAGATTACGCTTTTATTTGGGGTGTATCATTATTTATCAAATCACCTTCATACAAAAGATAAAATATCTGAAAAATGTATGGATAATCTGTTTTCCTATATTGGAATGTGTATGCCATTTTGTACCACACAGGTTCAGATTGCACAGCATTGCATTTTGATGATGATGCACAATGTGCAGATTACATAAAAAAAGATATGTTTTTTATATAGAATGCATATGAATTTTAAATGAGTAACAATATGTTTTGCATTTTATTGGTGTATGTGCTATACTTTCTTTCGTATTTCTGAAAAAGGAGTAGTAATATGTCAAACGATAAGAAAAATAGTAACAAAAGAAAGAAAATAATGCGCTATGTCGGATTGGGAATGGCAGCATTAGAGCTTGTTGCAGCAATTGTGTTTGCCGGCATGATTTTCTGGTTGAATATGCTTCCGGATAAGTATGTCATTGGCGGATGTGTTGTACTTGCATTAATTACTGCATTTATTATCTATACACAGTTTACGAGAGTACACTGGGTGGGTAAGATGTTAGCAGTATTATTATCTGTTATTTTGATTTTGGGCGATGTATACATTTACCAGGCAAAGGGAACGATTAGTTCAGTAACGGATAACACAAAGAAAGATGTTGTATCGGTATACGTATTGAAGGATGATCCGGCAAAGACAATCGGCGATGCGGCAGATTATAAGTTTGGATATCACAGTGTGCTTGATAAAGCAACAACAGAGGAGACAATTGCAGAGATTAACAAAGGTCTGGACAAGTCGATTGCGACACAGACGTACACAGATTTCACAAAGTTAGTAGATGCATTGTATAATAAGGAAGTTGGAGCAATTATTGTAAAAGATTCTTATATAGCAACACTTGAAGAATCACATCCGACATTTGTTGCAGATACAAGAGTAATCGACAATAAGACATTTGAAACAGAAATTAAGAAACCGGTCATTACGAAGAATACGTTGACAGATACGTTTACAATTTATTTATCAGGTAATGATGAAGTTGGTGATTTGAATCAGGCTGGTCGAAGCGATGTAAATATTCTCATCGAAGTAAATCCAAAAACAAAGCAGATTCTCTTGATTAACACACCAAGAGACTATTATGTAAATGTTAATTCTTTAACATCAGGTATTGGTAAAGACAAGCTGACACATGCAGGAAACTTCGGTGTAGATGCATCTATGGCAACAGTGAGCGGATTGTATAAAAATTGGGATATTGATTATTTCGTTCGTGTAAACTTTACGGGTGTTGAAGCGATTGTGGATGCATTAGGCGGTATTACCGTTAATTCAGAACTTGATTTCTACACAAGTCCTGATACAAGTGATGTGAAGTTCCATTTCACAGAAGGCAAGAATGAAGTAAACGGTAAGGCAGCGTTGGCATTCTGTAGAGAACGTCAGTCAATTGCCGGTGGAGATAACCAGCGTGGTAAGAATCAGATGATTGCCATTCAGGGTATTGTAGATAAGGTTGCTTCTCCTTCTATTCTGTACAATTATTCATCTGTACTGAATTCAGTGAAGTCAATGTTCCAGACCAGTTTGGATGATGATGATATTGCAAGTATGGTAAAACTTACAATGGAAGGTGAACCATGGAATGTTCAGTCATATGCAGTAGACGGTGTTGGTGACTATGATGGTTCATATTTCTTTGGTTACACATATATGTATGTTATGAGACCGAACCAGAGTGCAGTTGATACAGCATGCAAATTGATGCAGAAAATCAAAGATGGTGAAATATTTGATGTTGACGAATATGTAAATGGTGGTGCAGAATAAGCATTTATATTGACAGTTTTGTTGATAAAGTTACAGAAAATATTTAAAATTACGACAATATGACGAAAAGACAATAGAGAGTTTTCAAATGAAGACTTTCTATTGTTTTTTTTTGACAAATGCGTTATAGTAATAAGGACTGTAAAAACAGGGATTGAAAGAATAAGAATAGCCGTAAGAATGGAGAGAAGATATGATTAGTGCAAATAATGTAACGCTTCGAATTGGTAAGAAAGCTCTATTTGAAGATGTTAATATTAAGTTTACAGAAGGTAACTGTTATGGTTTGATTGGTGCAAATGGTGCAGGTAAGTCAACATTTTTAAAGATTTTAACAGGTCAGATTGAACCAAGTAAGGGCGATGTGAGTATTACACCAGGTCAGAGATTATCATTCTTAGAGCAGGATCACTTCAAATATGATGATTATACAGTATTAGATACTGTTATGATGGGGAATGCCCGTTTATATGAAATCATGAAAGAAAAAGAAGCAATTTATGCGAAGGAAGATTTCACGGAAGAAGATGGTAACAAGGCAAGTGAATTAGAAGCAGAATTCGCAGATATGAATGGTTGGGAAGCAGAGACGGATGCAGCTCAGTTATTAAATGGTTTGGGAATTATGACAGATTTACACTACAAGATGATGAATGAATTAAATGGTAGTGAAAAGGTTAAAGTATTGCTTGCGAAAGCATTATTTGGTAATCCGGATATTCTTTTATTAGATGAGCCTACAAACCATTTGGATTTGGATGCGATTGCATGGTTAGAAGAGTTCCTGATTAATTTTGATAATACGGTTATCGTTGTATCTCATGACCGTTATTTCCTTAACAAAGTATGTACACAGATTGCAGATATTGATTATGCGAAGATTCAGCTTTATGCAGGTAACTATGATTTCTGGTATGAGTCAAGCCAGTTGCTTGTAAAGCAGATGAAGGAAGCAAATAAGAAGAAGGAAGAAAAGATTAAGGAATTACAGGAATTCATCCAAAGATTCTCAGCAAATGCGTCAAAGTCTAAGCAGGCTACTTCAAGAAAGAGAGCATTAGAGAAGATTGAATTAGATGATATTCGTCCTTCAAGCAGAAAATATCCATATATTGATTTCCGTCCGGAACGTGAAATTGGTAATGAAGTTCTTCAGGTAGAAGGTATTTCTAAGACAATTGATGGTGTGAAAGTATTAGATAATATTTCATTTATTGTGAATCACGATGATAAGATTGCTTTTGTTGGTTCAAATGAACTCGCAACAACAACATTATTCCGTATCTTAATGGGTGAAATTGAACCGGATGAAGGTACATTTAAGTGGGGAATTACCACTTCTACAGCATATTTCCCTAAGGATAGTGCAGCAGAGTTTAATCGTGAAGATACAATCGTAGAATGGTTGACACAGTATTCACCGGATCCAGATCCGACATATGTTCGTGGATTCTTAGGAAGAATGTTATTTGCCGGTGATGACGGTGTAAAGAAGGTTAAGGTATTATCAGGTGGTGAAAAGGTACGTTGTCTGATTTCTAAGATGATGATTATGGGAGCAAATGTACTTGTATTTGATGATCCTACAAACCACTTAGATATGGAATCTATTACTGCATTGAATAACGGATTGATTAAGTTCAAGGGTGTTTCACTCTTTACATCACATGATCATCAGTTTATTCAGACAACAGCGAACCGTATTATGGAAATCGTTCCAAGCGGTCAGCTTATTGATAAGATTACAACATATGATGAATACTTAGAGAGTGATGAAATGGCTAGAAAGCGTCAGGGATTTGCTGAAGCAGAAGCGGATGATGAAGATTAATTTATAATTTTTAAAAGACTTACTGTAGCTTGTATATAGAATCAGATAGAATTCTGGTTTGGTAAATGTACTTGCTATGGTAAGTTTTTATTTTATGAGTATAATTTGTTATTAAAGTAAAATTTTGTGACTGCACATACATTTACAAAATATTATCTAAGATAATATCAAAGCAGGAGAAGAATTTAATATTAAGAAACGTGCAGAAAGGAGATAGAATCACGATGAAGAAGATGCAGTACAGACATTTGGTACAATATTACGAAACGGATCAGATGGGGATTGTTCATCATTCAAATTATATCCGTTGGTTTGAAGAGGCAAGAACGGATTTTCTAAAAAAAATAGGATTCGGATATAAAGAATTAGAGGAAAAAGGTGTTATTAGTCCGGTATTATCGGTGGAGTGCGAATATAAACAAATGACACATTATGATGAAGAAGTAATTATTGAATCGTGTGTAGAATCTTTTAATGGTGTGAAGTTATTTATGGCATACACGGTAACGGGGGCTGAGGATGGTGTTCTGCGTGCACAGGGAAGAACAAGCCATTGTTTTTTGGATGCAAATGGAAGACCGATACGGTTAAAAAAAGAGCAGCCGGAATTTTATGAGTGTCTGATGAAAATGTGTCAGGCAGAATGAAGCATGGATTAAAATAAAAAAGACAATATAGTTTTAATATGAAAATACTCCGCAGAAATGTGAGATATGAAATCTAATCGTAGACAACATATCTGAATCCTGCGGAGTATTTTTAAGTTGTTATATGTAGAAAAATTATTTTGTTCCGGTTGAACCGAATCCGCCTTCACCACGAACGGTTTCATCTAGCTGAGTTACTTCTTCAAAAGCAGCAGCAACATAAGGTGTAAATACAATCTGAGCGATACGTTCTTTGTATCCGATTGTAACAGGCTCAGTTGAGTGGTTGTGCAATGCAACCATGATTTCGCCACGATAATCAGAATCAATGACTCCCACTTTATTAGCTGGTGCAAGGCCTTTCTTACATGCAAGACCACTTCTTGCATATACAAGACCTACAAGACCTACCGGGATTTCCATGGCAATATCTGTGTGGATGAATTGTGTTTCGCCAGGGGCAATGGTTACTTTGTCAGGCATCGCAGCGTAAAGATCTGCTCCTGCTGAAAATTCTGTGCCATAAGTAGGCATTGTAGCGCGTTCTGATAATTTTTGGAATCGTACTGTCTGTGTCATAATATTAATCTCCATTCTGCAGATGTATCATAAGTAAAATCGTTCAAAAGAAAATATTTATAGTAACAAATGATTGTATATTTTGTTTGATTTGATAAAGAAATAACAGAGCATCTGCGAATCGGTTATTTCTGTTGAAAATGAAGTGTAATTATTGCGTGTGTCATTAGGTAGTATTCCTAGAATAACGTAATTACTTTATTTTGTGCCAGTGAAGCCGGTACATCGATTGTACGCTGATTTTCTGAACCTTTGAATTTCAGATTTAAATTTTTTAATGAAAGAACAAATTCGCCATCGACCAAAACATCGATATAAGATAAAAGTTCCTTTGTTTCCGGCCATTTCTTACACATAGTATCTACAATATCCTTATCAAATAAATATCCGGTAAAGCACCAGAGGGGTTTGTTTGGATATTGTTCTTTTACTTTTCGGACAAGTGGAAGTAATCCGATTTGGTTGCTGTATTCAAAGGGTTCACCGCCAAGAATGGTTAGACCGGCAATATAAGCAGGTTGTAACGAAGTAAGAATTTCATCGATTTGCTGCTCGGTAAAAGGAGCTCCATACTGGAAATCCCATGTCATTTCATTGAAACAACCCTCACAATGATGTGTACAGCCGCTGACAAAAAGAGAGGTACGGACCCCCGGACCATTTGCAACATCGTTATATTTTATTTCTGCATAGTTCATCGGTTAGGACTCCTCCTAATATATATGTTGTAGGGAATACACCACCTAACAGCCAGTTAGGATGTTTCCCTCTTTTCTAAATGATGTTATGTAGTATATCACATAGGATATAGCTTAGGCAAGGATTGAACAGAAGAATAAGAGAACGAAGCTCTTAGGCTGTGAGAAAATGCTGCAATGAAGTTCAGTATTTCAAAAATCAAAAGCACACAAGTACGATAGAAAATCAATGGAATGTTAAAAAATCTGTAAAAATGAATAAACAAAAGATGTATCTGTGGAAAAATACAGAAAATAAATGTATACTAACTGTATAAATTTAAGAATATATTCGAAGCGGCCAATTTAACGCAGATTAAAAAATGGAGGTTTTATATGCCAGAGATTTATTTTGATAAGTTATACAGATATGAAAGAAAAGCGGAACATTGTAGCATTGCAATTCCGATAAAGAAAGGTGTTTTGCGACATGCAGAAGATATTGCAATTTATCAGGATGGAAAGGCAATTCCGGTACAGCCTAAGGTTACAGCAAGATATAAAGATGGTTCTGTGAAATATTTATTTGTGCGATTTATGGCAGATTTACCGGCAAACAAAGGATGTGTGTTGGATTGCAAATATCCGGTTAAAGAATCAGTGACATTTAAAGGAATTCAGATTTCATTATTAGAAGATGGATATGCAGTGGATACGGGAGCGATTAACTTTGCAGTCAGAAATAACGGAATCCATTTATTTGATTATGTTCAGGTGCAGGATAAAAGATATGTGGCAGAACAGTTTGATGGACCATATTTGAAAGAACGAAATGGTCACAAAAATGCATTGCAGATTCAGGAGTGGCACATTGTGGAACAAGGTGCATTGTGTACAATTCTTGCAGCAAATGCTGTATATGAAAATAAAGTGCGTTGTGAATTGCGACTGACAGCATACGCTGATAAATCATGGGTAGAAGTCAGCTATCGAATTCTCAATACAAGAGAAGAAGAATTAGATATTGAATCACTTATCTTTTATTGTAAGGCAGAAGCCGGATTTGCCGAGCAGGAGTCTATTCATATTGTTCAAATGGAAGAGAAAAATGATTCAACAGGTTGTGGTGATGGATTGTTAGATAATTCACAAAATGACGGTCCGATTTTCCATACCAGAGGAATTACTGAGTTAGAGATGTTAGAGCAGAAAGCACCGGTAGAGTCCGTTCGTACAATGGTTGGAAGTTCGAATTATAAGACGGATTTTATTATTGGAAAAAATGGTGAAGCGGTGTCTAAAAATATTACCGGTAAGTCATTGGTAAAGGAAGCAAATGAACATTTTGCGGAAGTTTTCTATGGAACATTTTTTGCTGACAGAACGGATGCAGCAGGTGGTGTGTGTATTACAGTATTTCAGGCACAGCAGAATTATCCAAAGGCAATCGAAGCAAATGGAGAAGAAATTGCAGTATTTTTAGTACCGGCAGGAGAAGACAAGGTTGTTATGCAATCTGGTATGGCAAGAGAGCAGAAGTTCTTGTTACATTTCCACGATGCGAAAGAATCCATTTTGGAGTTGGATAACAGAAGTCTCATTTATCAGATGCCAGACAGAGCATATTTATCACCGGATGAGTTTCGTAAAGCAGGTGTCATGCTAGATGTATTTCCGACAGAACTTGATGATAAAGTGGAGATGGCGTTGATTGAACGGGCAGATTCTCATGCAAGATGCTATGGAATGTTAAACTGGGGAGATTCATGGGACCCCGGTTATACGAAACAGGGGCGTGGAAATGGTAGACTTGTGTGGTCAAATAATGAATATGATTTTCCACATTCTTGTGCATTACAGTATGCCAGAACTGGTGTGAGAAGATTCTTAGATTATCTGATTATTAGTGCAGAACATTGGAGAGATGTGGATATTTGTCATTTCAGTTCAGATCCATTGCGGATAGGTGGACAGTGGGAACATACAGCAGGTCATTGTATGGATGGTGTTATGGTATGTTCGCATGAATGGGTAGAGGGTTTGCTGGATTATTATCATTTTACAGGAGATGACAGAGGATATGATGCAGCAATTGGTATTGGTGAAAATGTTTTAAGATTGTTAGATACACCAATGTATGCACATCCGGGTGAAGCAAATGCAAGAGAAACCGGCTGGGCATTAAGAACCTTAACGGCACTTTATGTTGAGACACATGAAGAAAGATGGCTTGCAAAATGTGAATGGATACTGCACAGCTTTGAAATCTGGGAAAAAGAATATGGACACTGGTTGGCACCATATACAGACAATACAACAATTCGTGTGGGCTTTATGATTTCGGTTGCAGTTGGAAGTGTTATGCGTTATTATCGCGAATTTCCAGATGAGAAATTGAAACAGATGCTTATCCGTGCAGTTGATGATTTGGCAGAAAATTGTATGTTAGACTGCGGTTTATTCTATTATAAAGAATTACCGAGTCTTGCACGATTAGGAAATAATACATTGTTATTAGAATCACTTGCTATTGCATATGAATTGACAGGGAATGATAAATATTTAACATATGGATACAGAACACTTGCAAGAGCGGTCGGAGAAAAGCAGAGTTCAACAAATGGTACAAAGCAGATTATTGAAGATGCAGTTGTATGTGCCGGCGGCAGTACGAAAGGATTTGCACAGAGCTTCATTCCAATGATTACGTATTATAATGCACTGACAAAAGCTGGAAAGTGGGAAGAGGCAAGGAAATATTTGTAAATTTCGGTTTGTGGATGTACTCTGCCTGATAGATGGACGGAGAAATTTGACGTACTGACGCATATCGAAAAAGATAAATTTATTTTGAAAACGCAAACTCGCCTACGGCTCAAACAGTGCGCTTTTCAAAATAAATTATTTTTCCGATATGCTGAGTTTCATTCAATCAGGGTATTCTCTGATGTGCTTCTGCTTACGGCATCGCCACAAACCTTTGGGGGTGGTGGCTGTTGGACTGTATTAGTTATTCCTAGTGGATTGCTTTAACGGACGAAGAGATGGAAAGATGAATTCTGGTAGAAACGCAAAACTCGCCTGCGGCTCAAATAAGTTGCAGTCATCCAAATAATATTTTCCTGCTTGCTGTGTTTTACTTCATCAGGATATTCTCTAGTACATAGCTACTTTCGGCATCGCCACAAACCTTTGGGCGTGGGTGCTGACGGGAGGGTGTTGGGATTCCGGATGGGTATTTTTAACGAATGTAATTGATTGCGATTTCGACGCATTGCTTGCTGCTCATGGAAATATATAATTCACATAATATATGTTTTCAATCGAATATACATATGTGAAATATTTAACGACCATTTACATTCTGAGATACGCAGGGAAAGAGTCATTCATTGTTGACAAACAGTTGCGAGGCTTCCGTTGGGAGCTTTCGAGTCGCATGGGCACAAAGCGAACTGTTTGAGCCGCAGGCGAGTTTGAGCGACTGCCCATAATAAGCGCGAGGAAGCGAGCAGGAAATGAAGCATGTTTGTCAATAATGATATGGCTCTTGACCGTCCGTTAGGTCAAAGTTTCCTTGTAGCATCCCACTACATTACGCAGTGCGATTCGCAATCCGCTGCGCTCCTTGCTCATCCGTGCAGTCGCACTATCAAAAAGAAATAACAAATGCTCTCTAGTGAGCAAGCTCCCATCGAGTATTTGTTATTTCTTTTTGGCACTGCTCGTTAAATCGAAAATTGACGAAATGGAGATTTGGTAGTAGAATTATTATAATTTGTATTACTAAAAAGAAGGGTATGTGCAGGGACTGCACAGGAATGGAGAATAAATATGAGATTAGGAATTAGAGCACATGATACGAAGTATGCCCCATTGAATGAATTGATTCCAAATATTCACAATATGGGATTTCACTGTATGCACATTGCATTGGCAAAGTCTATTAAGGAATTCAAGCCGGATAATTGTACCATGACACCGGGACTTGCAATGTATATGAAGGAATTATGCACAGAAAACAAAGTAGATATTGCCGTGCTTGGTTGTTACTTGAATCTTTGTAATCCAAATCCGGAAAAACACAAAGAAATCGTAGAGCGTTATAAGGCATCTATTCGTTTTGCAAGTGTATTAGGCTGCGGTGTTGTAGGAACAGAGACAGGTGCTGTCAATGAAGAGTACAAGTATGAACCGGCAAATCATACAGAAGAAGCATTAGAGAAATTTATTGATAATTTAAGACCAATTGTAAAATATGCAGAGCAGTTTGGTGTCATCGTAGCGATTGAGCCGGTTTGGAAGCATATCGTATGTACAGTAGAACGTGCAAGAAAAGTATTAGATGCCATTGATTCGCCAAATCTTCAGATTATCTTTGATCCCGTTAATTTATTATGTGTGGATAATATTGCACAGCAGGATGAAATTATCGAGAAGGCATTTGATTTATTAAGAGATGAAATTGCAGTTGTACATTGTAAGGATTATGTCGTAGAAGGCGATGAATTGAAGTCCATTGCAGCAGGTACAGGAAGTCTTAATTATCCTTTATTATTAAAGAAGATTAAACAGTACAAACCATTTGTACATTGTACATTAGAAAATACAGTTCCTGAAAATGCAATCCAGACAAGAGATTTTATGGAAAATCTGTACGCACAGGTAGAAGTATAAATACAACGCAAAGAC
Organism: Lachnospira sp. UBA4346; assembly: GCA_002394205.1. Classification (GTDB taxonomy): domain Bacteria; phylum Bacillota; class Clostridia; order Lachnospirales; family Lachnospiraceae; genus Lachnospira. Next base: position 23,335 of record DGTC01000029.1, read on the forward strand.
ACAAATTAGAATAAATGACGGCAGATATTTATAAAATATTAAGCAGATATGATACAATTTAAACATTAAGACAAAGAAGTCCTCACTTTCAGAAAGTGGGGACTTGTTTTTTATAGTAAAAAAATATATAATTATATTTATTTTAAAGGGCGATTTATACATTTCATGCGGAGGTAGACGTATGCAGGAAGAGAACATTTTATCGAAAGATACACATTTGACCAAAAAGAAAAAAGACCGGGATGTGAGCACACCGGCGGACTTTACGAGTCCGGAGGTATTATATGACAAGCTCGTAGAGGAGATTAAGAAGTATCATCCTTCTACCAATATGTCCTATATTGAGAAGGCGTATCAGATAGCAAAGAATGCACATGAAGGACAGCTTCGAAAGTCTGGAGAACCATATATTATTCATCCATTATGTGTTGCAATTATTCTTGCAGAGTTAGAACTTGATAAAGAGACAATTATTGCGGGATTATTACATGATGTCGTTGAAGATACAGTGATGACAAGTGAAGATGTTACAGCCGAATTTGGCGCAGAGGTAGCATTGTTAGTAGATGGTGTAACAAAGCTCACACAGTTAAATTATCAGCATGATAAAATAGAAGTTCAGGCTGAAAATCTTCGTAAGATGTTCCTTGCTATGGCGAAAGATATTCGTGTGATTTTGATAAAATTAGCGGATCGTCTCCATAATATGCGTACGATGCAGTACCAGTCACCGGCAAAACAGGTAGAAAAGTCCAGAGAAACGATGGAAATCTATGCGCCGATTGCACACAGACTCGGTATTTCTAAGATTAAGGTTGAGTTGGATGATCTTTCAATGAAATATCTGATGCCGGATGCATATAATGATTTAGAGGAAAAGTTAAATTTAAGTAAGACGGAACGTGAAAAGTTTGTCAATCAAATCATTAAAGAAGTCGGTGTTGAAATCAGCAATGCAGGAATAGAAGCTGAAGTTGATGGACGTGTGAAGCATTTCTTCTCTATTTATCGTAAAATGGTAAATCAGAATAAGACATTAGATCAGATATACGATATATTTGCAGTACGTATTAAAGTAGAAAATGTAAAAGACTGTTATGCTGCATTGGGTATTATTCATGAAATGTACAAACCGATTCCGGGAAGATTCAAGGATTATATTGCGATGCCAAAGTCAAATATGTATCAGTCATTGCATACAACGCTGATTGCACCAAACGGTCAGCCGTTTGAAATTCAGATTCGTACGTATGAAATGCATAGAATTGCAGAGTATGGTATTGCTGCGCATTGGAAATATAAAGAAGGTGCAAATGGACAGAAGGGCGGCACAACGCAGGATGAAGAGGCAAAATTAAGCTGGCTTCGTCAGATTTTAGAGTGGCAGCAGGAATTATCTGATAACAAAGAATTCTTGAATTCTATTAAAAATGATTTGAATCTGTTCTCAGATGCGGTGTATTGTTTTACACCGACAGGGGATGTGAAGACATTGCCGGCAGGCTCATGCCCGATTGATTTTGCATACAGTATTCACAGTGCAGTAGGAAATAAGATGGTTGGTGCCAGAGTCAACGGCAAGCTCGTTCCGATTGATTATAAGATTATTTCAGGTGATAGAGTTGAAGTGATTACTTCACAGAATTCCAAAGGACCAAGCAGGGATTGGCTCAGTATTGTTAAGAGTTCACAGGCACGTAATAAGATTAATCAGTGGTTTAAGCAGGAATTAAAGGAAGATAATATTGTTCGTGGAAAAGAACTCATTGCGAATTACTGCAAAGGAAAGGGAATTGTATTATCTGAGATTACCAAGCCGGAAATCGTTGAAAAGACACTTCGTAAATATAGTTTCCGAGATTGGGATTCGATGCTTGCAAGTGTAGGACATGGCGGTTTAAAAGAAGGACAGATTGTCAATAAACTGTTAGAAGAATACAATAAGCGTAAGAAAGCAGAAGTGACAGATAAGCAGGCATTGGAAGAACTGGTACAGGGCGAGGCAGCCAAGGCTAACGATAAGGTCAAGAAGAACAAAGGCGGTATTGTCGTAAAGGGAATTCACGATGTTGCAGTTCGTTTTTCAAGATGCTGTAATCCGGTACCGGGAGATGAGATTGTCGGTTTTGTAACAAGAGGAAGAGGAATTTCAATCCATCGGACAGATTGTATTAATATCTTGAATTTCCCGGAAAGCGAACGTGCGCGTCTTATTGATGCAGAATGGGAACAGACAGGACATCAGGATGAGAAATACAGTGTTGAGATTAATATCTTTGCAACCAACCGTAAGGGCTTGATTGTGGATATTTCTCGATTATTTACAGAGGCAAATATTGATGTGCGATCGTTAAATTCCCGTGTCAATAAAAGGGATATTGCGACCATTAGTATTGGCTTCGATATTCACGGAAAAGACGAACTTAGAAAGATTGTAGATAAATTGTTAAAGATTGAAGGAATAACAGACGTAGAACGTGCTACGGGCTGATGAAAGGCGAAGACATTGCATAATATAACATTTGATTACAAAATATTAGGTCCAATTGGAACGAATTGCTATCTGCTGTGTAATGAATATCAGGCAGAAGATGGTACAACACAAAAACAATGTGTATTGGTTGATCCGGCAGATGATATTGCGCAGATTGAAGAGTTGATTTCCAGAAATCATGCGACACTTGTGGCAGTGTTGTTGACACATGGACACTACGATCATATCATGGCAGCAAAGAGCGTGCGTAATGAATATCATGTCCCAATCTATGCAAGTTGCGATGAAGAGACATTACTTGCCAGTCCGGACATGAACTTGTCTGCATTACATGGGTTTGAGGTCATGTTAGAAGCAGATGTCCTTCACAATGACGGGGATGTTTTGCATTTGGCAGGGATGGACATTGAAGTGAAGCACACACCGGGACATACAATAGGTGGAACTTGCTATTATATTGCAGAGGCAGGATTGCTCTTTTCAGGAGATACGTTGTTTGCTGCATCGGTGGGAAGAACAGATTTTCCAACGGGAAGTATGTCACAGATTGTACATTCAATTCAGGATAAACTCATGGTTCTGCCAGATGATACAAAAGTATTTCCGGGACATGGCGAGAGTTCATCGATAGGATATGAGAAGAAGTATAATCCATTTTTACAGTAATATAGATATTTTTAGAATAGATACAAAACATATATGGATTTGGGGTGATAGCGCATGAGATACAATATTGCCTCAAATCCTTCCTTGTTTTCTGTACAGTTGGGATAACGAAAAGGTTTCACTGTACTTGTTGAAGTGATAAATTACAGAAGAATTCGAAAAATGTTTTGGTACAGTTGAAGAGCAAAATCATTTGGTTATCCATATAGATTTTAGAATATAGAGATAAGAAAATAGTTAGGAAAAAGATTATGATATATATTAAATTGGCAGATTGGGAGTTTTATGACGATGCAGTTGTATTGGTAAAGTCTTTCTACCCAAGACAGGATGTTAAACAGTTTCGGGATATGACAGAAACAGATTTACAGGCGACGGATGTATTGATTGAAGCGCAGACACCGGAGTGGACGACACAGAGCAGAAGCGAAATTCATGATGTATTTAAAGAACGTCTGTATCTGCAATTGCAGCAGGCGACAGACAAGTCCCTTCCATGGGGATATATGACGGGCGTGCGTCCAAGTAAGAATGCGATGATTCTGATGGAATCCGGTATGAATGAAGAACAAGTGCGTGAGACATTTATGAAGAAGCATTTTGTATCACAGGAAAAGACGGATTTGGCACTTTGTGTTGCCAAAAAAGAACAGAATATTTTAAAGGAAATGGACTATCGCAATGGATATAGCATTTATATCGGAATTCCATTTTGCCCAACGACCTGTCTGTATTGTTCATTTACATCGTATTCGCTTGCTGCATATCAGAACAAAGTAGATACCTATTTGGATGCGTTAGAGAAGGAAATGGAATATGTATCAGAAGCAATGAAGGGGAAACGTCTGGATACCATTTATTTTGGCGGAGGTACGCCAACGACACTTTCACCGGAGCAGCTTGATAGAATATTAACAAAGTTAGAACAGTTATTTGATGTAGCACATGCGAGAGAACTGACGGTTGAGGCAGGCAGACCGGATAGTATTACCAGAGAGAAGTTACGGGTATTAAAAGCACATCACGTAGACAGAATCTCAATTAATCCACAGACAATGAATCAGAAGACATTGGATTTGATTGGAAGACGACATACCGTTGAGCAGATTGAAGAAGCGTTTTATATGGCAAGAGAAGAAGGTTTCGATAATATCAATATGGATATGATTCTGGGGCTTCCGGGAGAGAATCTTGTCGAGGTAGAACATACGCTTGCAAAGATTACGGCACTGCATCCGGAGAGCCTGACGGTTCACTCACTTGCAATTAAGCGTGCGGCAGCACTCAATATCTGGCGTGACCAGTATGCAGATGTGTCGATTGAAAATAGTGAGCAGATGGTGGAGGCAGCGGCAAAGTGTGCAGCAGGTATTGGACAGGAACCATACTATATGTACCGTCAGAAGAATATGGCAGGTAATTATGAGAATGTGGGTTACAGCGTTCCGGGCAAAGAATGTATTTACAATATTTTGATAATGGAAGAGAAGCAGACGATTATTGCAATGGGAGCAGGGGCTTCTTCAAAGATTATTTTTCATGAACAGGATGATACCGATGCGAATGCGCGAATTGAACGCATTGAAAATGTCAAAGATGTTCGCAATTATATTGAACGTATAGACGAAATGATTGAACGGAAGCGCACATTTTTTGAAGAATTCGGTGTAGGTTTCTAAAAGAAACGAATATGTGGGTATTTCCATGGGATGAAACAAGTAAGCGTACGTACAAGAACAAATACAATGCGCCACTTGATTTTTACATGGGAAGTGTTATACTAAAATACTGAGAAAACGTAGCTATTCAGAATGGGCATGAATCATAGATAGATGTGATTTTGAATCGAAGATGCTGGATAGATATAAGTAAAGATGCGTAGGCAGGAAAGAGGAAAGATTATGGCAGAGTCAATGGTTGGCTTAAAGAGAACACACAGATGTACAGAAGTGTCCTTGGCAAATATTGGTGAAACAGTAACAGTAATGGGTTGGGTGCAGACAAGAAGAAATCTTGGTGCATTGATCTTTGTTGATTTAAGAGATAGAAGCGGACTTCTTCAGATTTTATTCGATGAGAATACAATCGGTAAGGAAGGTTTTGATAAGGCATATAGTATTCGTAATGAATACGTTATTGCAGTTGTAGGTAAGGTGTGCAAGCGTTCAGGTGCTGTCAATGAGAATTTAAAGACAGGCGACATTGAAATCGTTGCAGAACAGATTCGTATTCTTTCAGAAGCACAGACACCTCCATTTCCAATTGAAGAAAATATCAGTACAAAGGAAGATTTACGTCTGAAATATCGTTGTCTGGATCTTAGAAGACCGGATATCCAGTCCAATATCATGATGAGAAGTAAGGTTGCTACATTAACAAGAGCATTCCTTGCAAACGAAGGCTTCTTAGAAATCGAGACACCAATGCTTACAAAGAGTACACCGGAAGGTGCAAGAGATTACCTTGTGCCAAGCCGGGTACATCCTGGTAAGTTCTATGCACTTCCACAGTCACCACAGTTATTTAAGCAGATGCTGATGTGTTCCGGATATGACAGATATATGCAGATTGCAAGATGTTTCCGTGATGAAGATTTAAGAGCAGATCGTCAGCCGGAATTTACACAGATTGATATGGAATTATCCTTTGTTGATGTGGACGATGTTATCGATGTCAATGAAAGATTATTGGCATACTTATTCAAAGAAGTATTAGGAGTAGAAGTAAGCCTTCCAATTCAGAGAATGACATGGCAGGAAGCAATGGACCGTTTCGGTTCAGATAAGCCGGATTTACGTTTCGGTATGGAACTTGTCAATGTAACAGATGTTGTAAAGAATTGTGGATTTGGCGTATTTACAGGTGCAATCGAAAACGGTGGTTCTGTTCGTGGTATCAATGCAAAGACACTTGGTGCAATGCCTCGTAAGAAGATTGATGCATTGGTTGATTTTGCAAAGGGGTATGGCGCAAAGGGACTTGCTTACATTGCATTACATGAAGATGGTACAGTAAAGTCATCATTTGCAAAGTTTATGACACCGGAAGAAATGGATGCCTTGATTGCAGCAATGGATGGTCAGCCGGGTGATTTGTTATTATTTGCAGCCGACAGAAATAAAATTGTATACAGTGTTCTTGGCGCATTAAGAGTGGAACTTGCTGGACAGTTAGGCTTAATTGATAAGAATGAATTCAAGTTCTTATGGGTAACAGAGTTCCCACAGTTTGAGTGGTCAGATGAAGAAGAACGATTTGTCGCAATGCATCATCCGTTCACAATGCCGATGGATGAAGACCTTGATAAGTTAGAATCTGATCCGGGCGCTGTACGTGCAAAGGCATACGATATTGTCTTAAATGGTACAGAAATCGGTGGTGGTAGTGTGCGTATCCACCAAGGAGATATTCAGGAAAGAATGTTTAAGGCATTAGGACTTACAGAAGAAGTTGCAAATGAAAAGTTCGGCTTCTTATTAGATGCATTTAAGTATGGCGTACCGCCACACGCAGGGCTTGCTTATGGTCTGGATCGTCTTGTTATGATTATGGCAAAATGCGATAGTATCCGTGACGTCATTGCTTTCCCGAAGGTAAAGGATGCATCATGTCTTCTTACAAACGCACCGGATGTTGTAGATGCAAAGCAGTTAGAAGAGTTATCTATCGAGATTACACCGGAAGAACAGGCAGAATAAGTTGCTCGTATAGATTAAAATTGATAGAACAAATGTAAAAACAGCAGAAGCAACCGTTTCATTATGGTTGGTTTTGCTGTTTTTTGTTTATGGGATTTGTATGTAAATAGGCTGTTTATAAATTATCAGATAAGGATGAAATATCTGTAATTATCAAAATAATAGAGGAGAAATCTTTATTATAATGTATTGGTTTTTATTCGAAAGTGTTGAAATGATTGCACAAATAATGTATTATTAAAGAGAGTGGATATGTTGATTTTATATAATGAATACAGAAGCAGAAAGACTTTTGAAACGTTAGAATAAATAACAGATATCTGTGTATAGAAGAAATTAGAAAGGGAATGAATTATGGATAAGGATATGAGAGAGGAACTCACGGAACAGGAGTATAATGATACTTCAATATCCAATGAACAGTTAGAGGATACATCGGAACAGGTGCAATCGTTGACAGAAGAAGTGGTTCAGGAAAATGATTCTATGCAGGACAATGTTGTAACAGAAGAATATGAAGCACCGACAGAAGTTCTTACACCAGATATGTTAGATGAATCAAAACAGGATACTTCATCTACATTCAATGGAACAGAAGAGAATATGACGGAAGAACAGACGGATTTATTAGAAGAACAGGAACAGTTTGTGCTACAGGAAGAAATCGCACAGCAGCCTGAAAAAAAGAATAAAAAGTTTGCAAAGAAATTCAAAAATAGAAAAGCAAAAAAAGTAAAATCAAACGATAAGGGCGGCAAAGCAGTCCGGAAAGTAGTGGGACTGTTAGATTCAAAGTCTATTCGGTTTAAATTGATAGGTGCTTTTTTGATTCCGATTGTATTTATTATTGTTTTGGGTACGGTTTCTTATTTTGCGGCAGCAAGTGCGTTGTCATCCAGCTTTACAGACTCATCGCAGACAGCAATTAATATGACCTCAGATTATTATGATTTGATGTTTACAAATGTAAAAGCAACCATTACGGATTTGGTAAACAATGGAACAATGCAGGAATACTATTCAGGAAATTATTCAGATGACAGTTTTAACGAAGGTACGATTTATCAGTCATTAAAGAGTAATCTTTCTTCAACTGTATTGGCAAATAAGGCAATTTCAAATGTATACATTATCGGTTCGTATGGTAAAGGAATCTATACGGCAGCAGGTAAGCTGCAGGATACAGGCGAGTATGACAATATTAAGAACTCTGCGGAAGGCAAGATGATTGATCAGAAAAAGACAGCATGGTTTACATCAAGATCGTACATGGATGATGCGACAGGTTCAAAGAGCCCGATTAGTTTTGGCCGTCAGTTGCTTGGAACGTCTAAGAAAGGTGTCGGTTATATATTTACAGATTTTGATGCATCTTATGTAAAGTCACCACTAGAACAGATGGATTTGGGTGTTGATCATATGGTGGTACTCGTTTCACCGGATGGTGGAGAAATCGTTTCTTCAAATTATTTTGATGTGGATAGTACAAAGAAATATGTTATTGATGAAAAGTTTTATCAGGAAGCATTGGAATCTGATGAAGATACAGGAAATGTATATGTTCGTTACAATGGTAAGAAACAGCTGTTCATTTATTCTAAGACAGGCGATGGTTTCATGGTATGTGCACTGATTCCACAGCGTGAGATTTTAGCAAAGGCATATGCAATTGGAAATATTACGGTTACGGTTGCTATTATTGCAGTTATTTTAGCAGTACTTGTCGGTGGTTATCTTTCAAATAGAATGAGCAATTCTGTAAAGTCTATCATGGAGAACCTTCAGAAAACTTCGGAAGGTGATTTTACAATCACGGTTCCGGTAACCGGAAAAGATGAATTTGGACGTCTTGCAACTAGTACGAATAGTATGATTGGCAATGTCAAGGGCTTGATTGAAAAGACAAAGAATGTTTCAGGAAAAGTTGATGATTCAACAGAGGTTGTTGCAAAGAGTGCACGACAGCTTCTTGCAGAAACAAAAGAAATTACGATGGCAATCGAAGAAATTGAACACGGTGTTGTGCAGCAGGCGGAAGATTCCGAAGATTGTCTGCGTCAGATGGATGACTTGTCAGATAAGATTAATGAAGTTCAGTTAAGCTCAGAAAGAATTGGTCAAATTACAGAAGAGACAACAGAAAGTGTTAAGAGTGGTCTTGTTTCTATTGAAGAATTAAAAGAAAACGCAGGAAGTACAGTTGAGATTACACATTCTGTGATAGAGGAGATTCTTCAGTTAAAGGATTCATCAAAGCAGATTGATAAGATTATTGGTGTTATCAATGAGATTGCAGAGCAGACCAATCTGTTATCGCTGAATGCTTCAATCGAAGCTGCGAGAGCAGGAGAAGCAGGAAGAGGATTCTCTGTGGTTGCATCAGAAATTGGCAAATTGGCAGAACAGTCCGTGAAGTCAGCGAATGAGATTCGTAAGATTATCAATGAGATTAATAATAAAACGAATAATACGGTTACAATTGCAAAGCGTGCAGAAGATGTTGTAGAAGTACAGGGAAAGTCTCTTGAAAATGCTTCGCAGGTATTTAATGATATTCATAGTCAGTTTGCTGAACTTGCACAAAATCTTGAAAATATTACAGGACAGATTGAAAAGATTGCAGATGCAAAGACACAGACGATTGATGCAATTCAGAGTATTTCAGCGGTATCACAGGAGACAGCTGCCTCATCAGAAGAAGTTACGGAAACTGCGAACAGACAGTTAAAGGCTGTGGAAGAGTTGAATCGTGCTTCAGAAGATTTGGAAGTAAATGCAAAGGATTTGTCAGATGCGATTGACTTATTCCGTGTTTAATTGTATCATTATTAATGAATAATTATGAAAAGTGGAGGGTGAACGATGTATTCATTTGAAGAAGTATCTAGTTATGATCCAGAACTTGCAAAAGCAATGGATGAAGAGTTAGCAAGACAGAGAAGCCATATTGAATTAATTGCTTCAGAGAATCTTGTAAGTAAGGCTGTTATGGCAGCTATGGGAAGTCCTTTAACGAATAAATATGCAGAAGGATATCCAGGTAAGAGATATTATGGTGGTTGCGAATATGTTGATGTTGTTGAGACATTGGCAATTGAGCGCGCAAAGAAGTTATTTGGCTGTGAATATGCAAATGTACAGCCACATTCAGGTGCACAGGCAAACTTAGCAGTATTTTTTGCAATGCTTGAGCCGGGTGATACATATATGGGTATGAGCCTTGACTGTGGTGGACATCTTTCACATGGTTCTCCAGTCAATATTTCAGGTAAGTTCTTCAATTGCGTACCTTATGGTGTAACAGAAGATGGTTTCATTGATTATGATGAAGTTCTTCGTATTGCAAAAGAATGTAAGCCAAAGATGATTATTGCAGGTGCCAGTGCATATGCAAGAGTCATTGATTTTAAGAAGTTTAGAGAAATCTGTGATGAAGTTGGTGCATATCTGATGGTAGATATGGCTCATATTGCCGGTCTTGTAGCTGGTGGAACACATCCAAGCCCGATTCCATATGCAGATGTTGTAACTACAACAACACATAAGACACTTCGTGGACCAAGAGGTGGCATGATTCTTAGTTCTGCAGAGGCTGCTGAGAAGTTTAAGTTTAACAAGTGCGTTTTCCCTGGTATTCAGGGTGGTCCTTTAATGCACGTGATTGCCGGTAAGGCAGTATGCTTGAAGGAAGCATTAGACCCAAGTTTTAAGGTATATGCTGAGAACATTGTTAAGAATGCATCAGCTCTTTGCAATGGTTTAATGAACCGTGGTTTTGATATTGTATCAGGTGGTACAGACAACCACTTAATGCTTGTTAATTTATTAAGCAAAGGTGTAACAGGTAAGGAAGTTGAGAAGTTATTGGATGCAGCAAACATCACATGTAACAAGAATACAATTCCAAATGATCCGGCATCTCCATTTGTAACAAGTGGTATTCGTCTTGGTACAGCAGCTGTTACAACAAGAGGCTTCAATGAAGCAGATATGGATGTTGTTGCAGATGCAATCGCAATGTTAGTTGATGATGTTGAAGCTAATAAGGCAAAGGCTATGGAACTTGTTAAGAGATTAACAGATAAATATCCACTTTATGAATAATGATTTTGGAAGTCATCTGAATTAAATAAAAGAAGTTCGTATGGACAGACCTGTATGAAAACTGCAGGTCTGTTTATTTTTATATTACAGAAAAATTTGTACCTACAATATAAAAATGCTGCGCAGGATGCATGCTTGCGTAAATGAAAAATGTCGTATTCTTTTTGTTAAATATAAAAATGTGTTTCTAATCTTATACGAACGATAGGAGGTACACGCATAACAAATCAGTTGTATCTTTAGATGTTTCAGTGTACAATATTTTTAAAGGAATTGTAGTAAAATATGTAGCAAAGTAATTGTGGAAAGACGAGGAAAGAAGATGGATATTAGACTGATTGCATTAGATTTAGACAGAACGACACTCAATGCGAAAGGACAATTATCACAGGCAAATGAAGATGCCATTCGTGCAGCTATTGCAAATGGTGTGCATGTGTGTATTGCAAGCGGACGGGCATTTGATACGTTGCCGAAAGATGTTGTGAAGATACCGGGAATCGAGTATGCAATTACAGGAAATGGAGCAGCCATCTATGATGTTGTTCAGAAGAAATGTATTCATTCTTATCCAATATCAGCGCAGGCAGTTCAAACAGTGTTAAAAATTTCACAAAATTATCCGGTCACATATGAAGCATTTATTGATGGTGTGGCATATGCAGGAGAAGAATATATTGCCAATCCGGTTAAATTTGGTGCAACAGAACAGGCAGTTGCTTATGTGCAGTCAACCAGACATTTGCAGAAGGATATCGTTGCATTTATACATCAGCATATAGATGAGTTAGACAGCATGGATGTGATTGTCAAGACAGAAGAGATGAAGCAGGAACTGATGAGAAAGATTGCGGCAGCCACAGATGAAGTCTATCTGACAAGTTCGGTAACACAATTATTAGAAATTGCACACAAAGATGCAGGAAAGCAATCTGGTGTAAAATATATCGCACAAAAACTGGGAATTGAAAGAGAACAGATAGCGGCATTTGGTGATGCATTAAATGACTTGGATATGATTACGTATGCAGGAGTAGGGATTGCAATGGAAAATGCCAGTGATGAGGTAAAGCAAGAGGCTGATTATGTAACGCTGCATCATGATGAGGATGGGATTGCATATGCATTTCATCATATCTTAGGAGTGTGTTAATGAAGAACTTTTTCCGGAATCTAACAAAGTACTATAGAAAAATATTACAAAATCTAAAAATATTATAGAGTATGTTACATTTTATAGTACAGGATAGTGTATATAACGAATGTATAGATTTGTAGAGAATAAATAAAATACAAATAAAATATAAAATCGAACACAAAACCGCAGCTATAACGAATCGGTATGTCTGGTAACAGAATGGGAATGGACACCGAAAAGATATATCTGCGGTTATGTTTATATAAGAATTTATTTAAGAATTAACAATTTATTTAATTACAATTTCTTCAACTTTCGTAATCGGACTAGTAGTAGGAACACGGTAAAGTGTTTCTGGTTCTTCATAATAACGGAAGAAGGTGTACTTAGATGTACAGCTGACTTTCGTCAGGTCGCCGCTTGCAATAAATTCAACCTGCGTTCCGTCTGTATTCATACGGTACAGGCCGGTTCTGCCGTCTGTTTCGCTTTCTAACTGGAAGAAAATCTTATTGCCATAGACATTCAGACTTACAATCTTACCGGTATTATCGGTATAGAGCAGTTCGACAGTCTGTGTTCCCATATTTAATCGTACAATAGAATAATTTTGATTCAAATCAATATAATACAGATAATTATTTTGATAATCAATCATGTATGCATTTGCATCATAGAATTTTGTAATTTGGTCAGATTTTGTATCGAGAACACTGATTGCATTGTTCTTTGTTTCATCGACAAAATAAATCTTCTGGTTGGTTACACATGATGGAATATAAGGAGTTGCAGATATCTGCTTGTTTTTCTTTCCATCAATTCGTACCTTGTGAAGAGACAGCGGTGTATGTTCATCATAATGCTGGTAATAGATGTAATCGCCGGCGAGACTCATTTTGCCGGATAACTTACTATATAAGGATTTACATTCACTTCCGTCAAGATTACAGCGGTACAGACCGAATAACTGACCACGGAATACCGCACCAATCGTATCTTCTGAGAAATTATTTTTTACATAATAAATGGAATCGTTGGATACATTCAGATAAGCAACGGTATCTTCGTTGAGCTTTTTCGCATCGGAACAATCTGAATTCATAACATATAAACGGTCATCATCATAAGGATTTGCAAAATATATTTTCCCATTATATTCGCAAAACAGACCGCCATTATTTAGATTGCCGGGGGTGTTTCCCACAGCAGTCGGTCCATTGCTGACAAATGCATTCTCCTTATAGATATAATAGCCGAAACCACCAATGACGAGTACGGCGATAAGTACTCCAATGATTCCTTTCAATACTTTCATACGAATGCCTCCAATCTGTAGAAAAATTCTACGCGCATATATATTTTTTTTATTATATCACAAATTTAAGTGCGTTTCAAAAAAATATATGGTATACTCTTTATTAGTGTGAAATGGTACAGAAATAAAGTGCGATTTCGCTATAGTCATATGTCATTTGCAGAAATTAACGGCAGAATACGCATGTGATTATATATCTGACCAAAGCAGGATGGATACATTGCATAAAAAGCAGTTCGGAGGAAGTATGTTAGATTTAGGAAAGATCAGAGAAGATATTGATGGAATTGACCAACAGCTGGTAGATTTATTTGAGAAGAGAATGAAGTTATGCAGAGATGTTGCAGAATATAAGATTGATACAGGAAAAAAGGTATTAGATACAGACAGAGAAAAAGCAAAATTAGAAAAGATTGCTTCGCTTGTGAAGGATAAGGAAAATGTACATGCGATTAATGATTTATTTGCTCAAATTATGGCAAACAGCAGAAAGATGCAGTACCGTTTATTAGAAGCGACTACAGGTACGTTAAGAGAGCCATATGAGGCGATTGATGCGATAGATAAGGTACATTGCAAAGTTGTATATCAGGGTGTTCCGGGGGCATATGCACATATTGCTGCGAAGCAGTTTTTTGAAAAAGAAGAAGATATTTCCTGTGTTCCGACATGGCGTGATGCCATGGAAGCTGTTCAGAATGGAAGTGCAGATTATGCTGTACTGCCAATTGAGAATTCTACGGCGGGAATTGTAGCAGGGGTATATGATTTGCTGCAGGAGTATAATAATTATATTATTGCAGAGACATATGTAAAGGTACAGCATGCCTTATTAGGTCTTCCGGGAACAGATTTATCAAAAGTCCAGGTGGTATATTCGCATCCGCAGGGATTGATGCAGTGTTCAGAATTTTTAGAAGAACACAAAGACTGGCAGCAGATTAGTCAGCAGAATACCGCATTAAGTGCAAAGAAGGTCTTGTTAGAAAAAGATATGACACATGTTGCAATCGCAAGTGAAGAAGCTGCAAAGGAATATGGTCTGGAAGTTTTAAAATCAGGAATTAACAGAAATAACAACAATACAACAAGATTTGTAGTAGTAACCAAGACAAGAAAGTTTGTAAAGAATGCGCAGAAGATGAGTATTGTATTTGAGACAACAAATGAGACAGGTACCTTGTACAATCTGCTCAGTCATATTATTTACAACGGATTGAATATGAACAAAATCGAATCAAGACCGATTGAGGGAAGAAACTGGGAGTTCCGTTTCTTTATTGATTTCGAGGGAAATATTGATGACCCAAGTGTTATGAATGCATTGCGTGGTATTGAAGAAGAGTCAAAAGCAATTAAGTTGTTGGGAAATTACTAAGAATATTTTAGAATCATTAAATAAAAAACTGTACGATTAGCAATAAATAATCGTACAGTTTTTTTAGTTTACAATGATTGACGGTTGATATAGGTTGTCTTATATTTTGAGTATACGATTTTCTGACTCTTATATAAGCTGTAATAACCTGACAAAAGATAACTGAGTGCAATTGCAATGAAACAATATTTCATGGAACCACTTCCGAACAACTCAATGGCTAACAAAAGAGAAGTGATTGGACAATTGGTTACGCCACAAAATACACTAACTGTTCCGCATGCGGCACACAGACCGACAGGAAGTGAGAAGACAGAAGATAGGAAACTTCCTAAAGTCGCCCCGACAAATAATGTTGGTACGATTTCACCGCCTTTGTATCCACCGCCGAGTGTCACGCCGGTAAATAGCATTTTCAGAAGAAATACATACCAGGCGCATTGTTTCATGAAACTTGCTGCGATAATATTAGCACCGGCACCTAAATAATCCGTTGTTTGAAATACAAAGCGAAGAACGATGACGAGCAGACCGGCAATCAGGATTCTTACATATGTATTTTTAAAAAAATGACCATATATCTGTGCGGATTTATGTAACACAACACAGAACAGAACGCTTGCAACGGCAAAAATCAGTGCCATACCAAGTATTTTTGAGCCGTTGATAAAGTTCATTTCCGGGATTTCACCAACGACAAAGGCAGTCGGTGGAACAGCCAGCAAATGTGCGACATAAGAAGCTATAACTGCGGATAATACGCAGGGAACGAGTGCTGCATAGTACATAACACCCACACTGATAACTTCCATAGAAAATACGGCAGCTGTAATAGGGGTGCCGAAAAGTGCTGCAAAGCATGCACTCATACCGGACATAATCAGAATTCTGGTGTCTTTCTCGTCAAAGTGGAACAGTTTGGCAATGAAATTGCCGATAGAACCACCAATTTGTAAGGCTGCTCCTTCACGACCGGCAGAACCGCCAAATAAATGGGTTAATAAGGTTGATATAATAATCAACGGAGCTACACGGACAGGCACTTCCTCGCCAGATTGGATAGCTTCAATGACAAGATTGGTTCCTTTATTTGTTTCTTCATGCAGAAGTCGGTAGAAGAATACGATAACAATACCGGCAATTGGAAGAAGAAATAAAAGATACGGATGCTCAATTCTGTAATTGGTAACGCAGGCTAACAGTTTGTAGAAATAAGAACCGATAATACCTAGCAGAATTCCGATGATAATAGAACAGATAATCCATTTAAACAGTGATATAATACCTAGTCGAAAACGTTCCATGTGCATTTGGAAGCGTTCTGATGCAAAATATTGTTTTAACATGATGCCTCCTGTTTCTCTGTGTCTGAAAAAATGCGCTGGCTCATAGAGCTGTTTTGGTAAGAAGAATCATTTGTTACATCTTTGTCAAACCATGCCGGCGGATTGTAGGAATTGGCTTCATCTAATGAGGAAAATTCCACTTCTGCAAGAATGGTTCCTGCAAATACGCCTTCAAAAATGTCTAGTTCAATTGTTAAACCGGTTTCATCCGGAATTTCATAACGTTTTTTTCGAATGACATTTCCATCAGCTTTGGCAAGTAAATGGTTGTACGATTCTTCTGTGAGTGGAAGATTGTATTCCTCTCTTGCAAGAAGTCCCTTTCCCTTATATGTCAGATAATAAGAATCATTATCCTGTCTGACACGGACGACAGGTCTGGTTGACAAATATCCCTGTTCAATGAGACGGCAGGGATATTCGTTTAAGTTTTCCGGAATATTCTTTACGAGATATTTTCGTTCGATTTCCATAATAAAAAGTTCTCCATTCTGAAGCGTTATATTGATATTTTCTGATTGGTGACGCTCCGGCACGAATCTTTGTTATAAAATTAGTGGTTGGATGAAGTTGTGAAGTTATTCCAATGCTTCAGATAATTCTTCCCAACGTTCATAAAGTGTTTCGAGTTCTTCTGAAAGCGTTGTGCGTTCTTTATGTAATTGAAGTAATTTTGCAGAATCATTGCATACTTCCGGAAGTGCAGATTCATTATCAAGTGATTCAATGCGTTCTTCAATTTCAGAGATGCGCTGTTCTGTTTTTTTCAGTTCATTTTCCTGCTTTCTGCGAAGGTTTTGCTGCTCACGGGATAATTTCCAATCAGCTTTTGTGTTAGATGCAGCAGCCGGCTGAGAAGAAGCAGACGCTTTTTGTACAATTGGTGTGGCATCTTTTAATGCAGCGGCAGTAAGTGCGTCTTTTTTGTCTAAATAGTAGTCGTAGTTGCCGATGTAATTGACAGTTAACTGATTCGTCAGTTCGATAATACGGGTTGCGGTTGTGTTAATAAAATAACGATCATGAGAAACGTATAACACCGTTCCGGTATAGTTATTTAATGCATTTTCTAGGATTTCTTTAGAAACCATATCCAAATGGTTGGTAGGTTCATCTAAGATTAAGAAATTTGCATTTGATAACATGAGCTTAGCCAGTGAAACACGTCCACGTTCGCCACCGCTCAAATCCCGGATATATTTGAATACATCGTCATTTGTAAATAAAAATGCTGCAAGCGTATTTCGAATCTGTGTGTTATTTAAGTCCGGGTATGCATCCTGAATTTCTTCAAATAATGTCTTATCCGGATCAAGTACCTGCTGTTCCTGATCGTAGTAACCGATGGTAACCTTTGCACCGAGACGAATACTGCCGGAGTCGCTTGGAATCAGTCCGTTGATAATCTTTAACATGGTTGTCTTACCGGTTCCGTTATTGCCGATGATGGCAACACGTTCTCCACGCTGAATATCAAAAGAAATATCGTTAAATAAGACATTTCCGTCGAATTGTTTTGACAAATGTTCAACATGAAGTACGTCATTTCCACTGACAACCTGAGGATTTAAGGTAATATGCATTTTATCATTGAGTTCTGCAGGTTTTTCTACACGGTCGATTCGGTCAAGCATTTTTTCACGGCTTTCCGCACGCTTGATAGATTTTTCACGGTTAAACTGCTTTAATTTTGTAATGACTTCTTCCTGATGTTTGATATCACGCTGCTGGTTTAAATATTCTTTTAACTGCATATTGCGAAGAATCTTTTTCTTTTCTGCGTAAGCGGTGTAATTGCCGGAAAATACAGTTGTTGTTCCATTATCAATTTCAACGACCTTTGTTACAATTTTATCAAGAAAATAACGGTCATGGGCAACGATGATAACACTGCCTTTATAACCGAGCAGGTAATTTTCCAGCCAGCGAATGGATTCCATATCTAAATGGTTGGTAGGCTCATCAAGCAGAATAATATCAGGATTTGACAAGAGCAGTTTGCCGAGGGCAACACGTGTCTTTTGTCCGCCGGATAATGTGTTGACCTGTAATGAAAAATCATCTTCTGTAAAGCCTAATCCTTTGAGAACGCCGGTAATTTCACTTTTGTAGGCATAGCCATTTTGTAATTCAAATTCATGATTCAGACGTGTGTACTGATTTAACAGGGATTCGAGTGCATCACCGCTTAGATGCTGCATTTCCTGTTCCATATCACGGATGCGCTGTTCCATATCAATGATATCCTGTTTTACAAGCAGCAGTTCGTCATAAATGGTGCTGTCAGATGATAAATTCTGATGTTGGGCAAGATAGCCGAGAGTGGTATCTTTTGCGAGTGTCACCAGACCGGAATCAGCACGCAGTTCGCCTACGATAATTTTAAGCAGTGTAGACTTGCCGGCACCATTTGGACCGACAATGGCTGTTTTTTCATGTTCTTCTATATTGAATGAACAGTCTTTGATGATTGTATCAATCCCAAAAGACTTGGAAATATTGTTGCATGATAAAATCATGGATAAATTCCTTCCTTTACATATAATTTTGGTAGTTGTTTCCTACCTTTTTGAGACGAATTCTGATGATGAGCAAAAATCCGCATCATTTCTATTATATAGACTTCTAAAAATCATTGCAACTGTCTGAGCATTTCTTTTTCATATCCATTTGAAAGAAAGAAGAATCATTGTCGGTGAAAGAAATTCAAGGGGATACAGCGTTTAAAGTGCTTAGACGTAGGAACGGATATGAAGATAGAAGCTGGTGTAGAAAAATATTTTGACAAGAGAATACAAATCCCGTATACTAAATTAGTTACACATAAGTAGGAAAGGTAAAAGAATTATATGAAATTTGAAGAGTTACAGATAGATGAGAGAATGCTTCGTGCGATTGAAGATATGGGGTTTGAAGAGGCTTCCCCAATTCAGGCACAGGCAATTCCGGTCGTATTACAAGGAAGAGATATTGTAGGTCAGGCACAGACAGGAACGGGAAAGACTGCTGCATATTCGATTCCGATGTTACAAAAGATTGATCCGAATCTAAAGAAAGTACAGGCAATTG
Source organism: Lachnospira sp. UBA4346 (assembly GCA_002394205.1). Classification (GTDB taxonomy): domain Bacteria; phylum Bacillota; class Clostridia; order Lachnospirales; family Lachnospiraceae; genus Lachnospira. The sequence goes on from DGTC01000029.1 coordinate 42,543, forward strand.
TATTGTGTCCGACAAGAGAACTTGCAGTTCAGGTAGCGGAAGAGATTCGTAAACTGGCAAAATATATGAGTGACATTAAGGTGCTTCCGGTATATGGCGGACAGGAGATTGTCAGACAGATTAAGGCATTAAAGACTGGTGTTCAGATTGTAGTCGGTACACCGGGAAGAGTTATGGATCATATGCGCAGAAAGACCGTGAAGTTTGACAATGTATCTATGGTAATTCTTGATGAAGCCGATGAAATGTTAGATATGGGATTCCGTGAAGATATGGAGACGATTCTGACGGATACACCGGAGGAACGTCAGACGGTGTTATTTTCTGCAACCATGCCAAAAGCAATTATGGATATTGCAAAGAAATTTCAGAATAATGCAGAAATTATCAAGGTGGTTCGTAAGGAATTAACAGTTGAAAATATTGAACAGTATTATTACGAGGTACGACCAAAGAATAAGAATGAAGTACTCTGTCGTCTGATTGACATTTATAATCCAAGATTATCTGTTGTATTCTGTAATACAAAGAGAAAAGTGGATGAATTGATTTCAGAATTAAAGGGACGTGGATATTTTGCAGATGGAATTCACGGGGATATGAAGCAGGCACAGCGTGACCGTGTGATGAGTGATTTCAGAGAAGGCAAAACAGAGATTCTGATTGCGACAGATGTTGCAGCCAGAGGAATAGATGTCAGCAACGTGGATGTGGTATTTAATTATGATTTGCCACAGGATGAAGAATATTATGTACACCGAATCGGAAGAACAGGCCGTGCAGGTAAGGAAGGTCTTGCATTGTCATTTATTTCCGGAAAAGAAGTATATAAGTTAAAGGATATTGAGCATTATTGTAAGACGAAGATTAAGGCAAAGCCGGTTCCGTCATTAGATGATGTAAAGAATACAAAGATTGATTCAATTTTTGAGCAGATTAAAGAAGTCATTGAAGAAGGCGGTTTGTCTGATATGATAGAAATGGTTGAAAATCATGTCAATGAAGAAGATTATACGGCAATGGATATGGCAGCTGCATTGTTGAAGATGACAATCGGAGATTCTTTAAATAGAAAAGATGAAGTGGAAGAATACCATTATGATGTGGATAATGACAATCATGGTATGGTAAGATTGTTTATAAATGTTGGTAAAAAGGATAAGATTAAGCCGGCAAACATTTTAGGTGCTATTGCTGGAGAATCCGGTATGCCGGGAAAACTTGTCGGAGCAATTGATATGTTAGACAGTTATACATTTGTAGAAGTTCCTGCAAAGCATGCAGACAAGGTACTTCATGCGATGGAACATGCGAAGATTAAGGGCAGAACAATTAACATCGAAAAGGCTTCGGGTTCAAAGAAGAAAAAGAGAAGAAGAAAATAATAACAGATACGAAATTGTTAAATATATATCAATGATGTAACATACGGAAAGGTGTGGTAGAATGAATACAGAATTGACACTTTCGACAATAAATAAAGAAGAAGTAGCACGTTATTTAGGATATGGTCAGAATATTCCGGATGAAAGGGTGCAGGAGTTATTTGAAGAATGTGAGAAGCAGGTATTAGACTGTGCAAGAGCACGTTATACTTATAAAGTCTTTGATTTTGAAATAGATGATAAGGCACGACTTGTTCGGATATTGGGAACGAATCTTGAACTCACGGGGAATTCAATATGCAGACATCTTCGGGGTTGTGAGAAAGTTGTTCTGATGGCGGTAACAATATCAGAAGGAATTGATAAGTTGATTCGTATTGCAAGAATCCGTGATATGGCAGAAGCAGTTGTAATTGACAGTATGTCAAGTGCAGCAGTGGAACAGGCGTGTGACAGAGCAGAGCAGGTTATACGTTCAGAATATCCGGATTACTACCAGACATTTCGTTTTGGAATAGGATATGGGGATTTGCCGATTCATTTGCAGGCAGATTTCTTAAATGTATTAAATGCATCAAAGACAATCGGATTGGGAGTAAGTAAGAGTTGTATGCTGATTCCGACAAAGTCAGTAACGGCGGTTATAGGATTGTCAAAGACACCGATTACAGGACAGGCAAAGGGCTGCCAGACTTGTAATATGCAGGGAAGATGCCAATTTAGAAAATCAGGAGGACATTGTTGATGGCAAAGGATTTTAGAACACGGTTACAAGAGGATTATGTTATTCTGGATGGTGCAATGGGCACGATGCTTCAGGCCGCAGGAATGAAGATGGGAGAGATTCCGGAGGTGCTTAGTATTACACGTCCGGAATTGCTTGTATCCATTCATGAGCAGTATTTACAGGCAGGTGCCGATGTTGTATATGCCAATACATTTGGTGCAAACCGCTATAAATTAGAAGGCTCAGGCTATACAGTAACAGAACTTGTCAAGGCAGCCATTTGCAATGCGAAGCAGGCATGTGAAAATGTCAATCCGGATGGACTGGTTGCACTTGATATTGGTTCTATTGGACAGTTACTTGCACCGACAGGTGTACTTTCATTTGATGAAGCATATGATATTTTTAAAGAGATTATCGTTGCAGGCAGTGAGGCAGATGTCATTGTATTTGAGACGATGACAGATTTGTTAGAAGTCAAGGCAGCCGTTCTTGCAGCCAAAGAAAATTCTGATTTACCGGTTGTCTGCACCATGACCTTTGAAATGAACCAGAGAACCTTTACAGGTTGTTCGATTCCTTCTATGGCACTGACACTCAGCGGTCTTGGTGTGGATGCGCTTGGTGTAAACTGTTCACTCGGACCTAAGGAATTAGAGCCTGTTATAGCAGAACTGAGTAAATGGACAAGACTTCCAATCGTTGTAAAGCCAAATGCAGGACTTCCTGATCCGAAGACCAATACATATAATGTCACAGCACCGGAATTTGCTGCACTTATGAAGGAATTGCGTCAGTATGACATAAAATGTTTTGGTGGTTGTTGTGGTACAACACCGGAATTCATAAAGGAATTGTCGGATATGCTTCATGCAGAGGGTAATGCAGGTTTCCATAAGGAAAAAGAGATTCCTTCTGCAGTATGTTCAGCAACGAATACCGTTACGATTACGGAGCCTAGAATTATTGGAGAGCGTATTAATCCGACCGGAAAGAAGCTCTTTAAAGAAGCATTATTAAATAAAGATATGGATTACATCTTAAATCAGGCATTAGAACAGATTCATGCAGGAGCAGATATTTTGGATGTAAATGTAGGTCTTCCGGGAGTGGACGAACGTGCGATGATGGTTGATACCATTCAGGCACTGCAGGCAATTGTTGATGTTCCGTTGCAGATTGATTCTACGATTCCGGAAGTATTAGAGGCTGCACTTCGTGTATACAATGGTAAGCCAATCGTGAATTCATGTAACGGAGAAGAAGAATCCTTAAATAATGTATTGCCGCTGGTAAAGAAATATGGTGCGGCAGTCGTTGGCCTTGCATTAGATAAAGACGGAATTCCGCCGAAAGCAGAGGATCGTGTTGAAATTGCCAAAAAGATTATGAATCGTGCAATGGCACTTGGTATTCCAAAAGAGGATATTTATATTGACTGTCTGACACTGACAGCTTCTGCAGAACAGGAAGGTGTTATGGAGACATTAAAGGCGGTGTATACAGTCAAGCATGAGTTGGGTTTAAAGACAGTACTGGGGGTTTCAAATATTTCATTTGGACTTCCAAACAGAAGACTGGTAAATCACATTTTCCTTACGATGGCATTGACAAACGGCTTGGATTTACCAATTATCAATCCGAATATTGAGGAAATGACAGGTGCAGTACGTGCATATAAGCTGCTTGCCAATATTGATAAGAATTCTGTTGACTTTATTAAGGCATATGCAAATATGCCAAAGGTAGCAAAGATTGCACCGGCAGCACCGGTTGCGGAAGCAGTGATACCGACAGCACCGGAACAGGGGGAGACGAATTCAAACCCGCTTTATCAGGCTGTTATTAACGGTATGAAGAATGAAGGTGCAGAGCTTACAAAGCAGATGCTTGAGACGACGGACTCTATGGAAATTGTCAATGAAATCTTAATTCCTGCATTAGATCAGATTGGCGCGGATTTTGAGAAGGGAACGATATTCCTGCCGCAGCTGATTATGTCAGCCGGGGTAGCACAGGCGGCATTTGAAGAGATTCGTAAGGCAATGGTATTGAACAATACGAAGCAGGAGAGCAAAGGCAAAATTGTTATAGCAACCGTAAAGGGCGATGTTCATGATATTGGTAAGAATATCGTAAAAGTCCTGTTGCAAAACTACGGATACGATGTCATTGACTTAGGAAAAGATGTAGAATATCAGGCAGTTGTAGATGCAATTATTGAAAATGATGCGAAGTTAGTCGGTCTGTCAGCACTTATGACAACAACACTTGTATCCATGAAAGAAACAATTGAACTGATTCATGAGAAGCAATTAGATTGTAAGATTATGGTCGGTGGCGCAGTATTAACACCGGAATATGCAAAAGAAATTCATGCCGATTTCTACGCAAAAGATGCCAAAGAATCCGTTGATATAGCAAAAAGAGTCCTTGGGTAAGCAGAAAAATAAATTTTATCAATAAAATTTTGACATTTTTTTATCAATGATATATACTGTAAATTATCGGAAGAAATTGATTGAGAATATACAGAGCCGGGTGATATATTTATAGACAGAACCGGAGAGACATCAGTGGAATGGAGTGTATAATTATGGAAGAAAGAAAGAAGATATCAGCGGCGGTAATCAGAAGATTACCAAGATACTACAGATATTTAGGTGAATTGATTGAGAGTGACGTGCAGAGAATTTCATCAAAAGAATTGAGTGCAAAGATGAAAGTAACAGCATCACAGATTCGTCAGGATTTAAATAATTTTGGCGGATTTGGTCAGCAGGGATACGGATACAATGTAAAGTATCTCTATGATGAAATCGGTAAGATTCTTGGTATTGACAGAGAACACAGCATGATTATCATTGGTGCTGGTAATTTAGGACAGGCAATCGTTAATTACGCAGATTTTGCAAAGAGAGGTTTTGTAATTAAGGGCGTATTCGATAACAATCCGGCGTTGGAAGGTAAGGAAGTACGTGGATTTAAGGTTCAGATGATGGATCAGGTTGCTGATTTTATTAAGGAGAACCAGATTGAAATTGCAGCACTTACAATTCCAAAGAAGGTAGCCAGAGAAGTTGGAGCAGTTGTAGTAGATGCAGGTGTGAAGGCTATTTGGAATTTTGCACATACAGATTTGAACCTCCCAGAAGATATTATTGTTGAGAATGTACATTTATCAGAGAGTTTAATGCAGCTTTCTTATACAATTGCAAATCGCGCAGAAGGAAAGTAAGGAAGAAGGCAAGGAGCAGTTTTCATGGCAGAGATAACATTTCGGGATTTGAAACATCTAAAATCATTTCAGAATCTCCCGATATTAACACTTGATCAACGTTGGTATCAGCTGATGCCGGAGTTTCGTAAAACAGACGAAGTACGTTATTGGGAGAAGCGCGTCAATGAGTTGCTGAAGAAGCAGGGACAGGTGCGTGGCGACTTAAAAGATGTAGAAGCGTTGAAGAGTAAGTTGATGGACGGAATTGTTCAGAATATGGAAGAACAGGATGAAAAGAAACATCGAAAAAGAATGCAGCAGAGCCAGAGACTGATTTTTGAGGCGAAAGATAAGATAGAACAGTTAAGAGATAAGGCTGAAAGTGTTCCGACACAGTTAAAGCGTGCAAACCAGAGATTGATGTTAGAGACAGTAAAAGCATGTTATCGAACAATTAATGAAAATGATGCAGACTTAAATGCATTGGATGAGTGGATTGAGAAGACAAGAGTTCTTCTGAAAAAGAATCTGCTGATTCGTCAGGATAAAGAGGATATGAATGAGAATTTATATTCCGGTATGCATGCAATTTTTGGAACAGAATTAATGGGTAGAATGGATCGTATTAATGATGATTATTATGATAGTTCTACATCAGAAGAAGAATAAATGAGATGAAGCTATCATAGATGGAGAAGTTCCGTCTTTGATAGCTTTTTTAGGAGGTTTTATGAAATATTTATTGGATGCGATGCAAATGAAAGCAATTGATACACATTCCATTCAAGACATTGGAATTCCCTCTATGGTATTGATGGAGCGTGCAGCATATGCTGTAACAAATAAAGTGGCAGAAGTGCTGCTGTCACAAAATTGCAGAAAAATTCCAAAAGTGTTGTGTGTATGTGGAAAAGGAAATAATGGTGCAGATGGACTTGCGGTTGCAAGACAGCTGCAGGAACGGGGGATTTGTAGTGAGATTTGTATTACGGGAAATATGGAAAAAGCAGGAACACAAGAGTTTGAGCAGCAGCTGCTAATTTGCAAACGGCTTGGAATTGTTATATGCAACAATCCGGAATATTCTGAATATACTGTTATTGTAGATGCTATTTTTGGAATTGGATTATCAAGAGATGTACAAGGAAGCTATGCAGACCGGATTCGCAAAATAAATGAAGCGAGGGATGCGAATGGATGTCGTGTAATCGCAGTAGACATCGCTTCCGGAGTCAATGCGACGGATGGAAGCATTATGGGTGCTGCGGTGTGTGCAGATGACACAGTGACATTTGGCTATCAAAAATTAGGAATGTGTTTCTATCCGGGGGCAGATTATTCAGGAAATATAGAGGTGGCACAGGTCGGATTTGCTCCATTAGAATCAGAACCTCAAAAAAACTATGTTTTTACGTATACAGATGCGGATTTATGTGCGATTCCGAAAAGAAGGGCGGATGGAAATAAAGGAACATTTGGTAAAGTCGCCGTTATTGCAGGTTCTGATGATATGGGTGGGGCAGCATGTATGTCTTCTCTTGCGGCATATCGCAGTGGAAGCGGACTTGTGAAAGTTTTAACAGTTGGCGAAAATAAACAGCTTGTTTTGTCAAAAGTTCCGGAAGCTATTTTTGAAAAGTTAGAATGTCCATGTGAGGCAGAAAATCGTATGAAGATACAGCAGACAGATGCGGTTGAACATTTTGACAGACAGTCTGATGCAGAATTTGAACGCCAGGATGCATATTATAAGAATCGAATTCAGGACATATTTCGCTGGGCAGACTGCATTATTGTAGGACCTGGATTGTCACAGGATATACGTGCAGAACTTATAGTGAAACATGTTATGGAAGAAATCATACAGGATGAAAAAGATAACTGTGTGATATTTGATGCAGATGCACTAAATGTCATTGCGAAGAATGAGATGCTTCAAACGATGTTGAAAACATATAAAATGCAGCAGGATTGTAAAACAGGTATACAAAAGATTATCATGACTCCGCATATGGGAGAAATGTCACGACTTTGCAAAAAAGAGATTGCCGGAATCAAAAAGAATCCAATTGCTGTTGCAAGACAATTTGCAAAGGAATACGGTGTGATTTGTGTATTGAAAGATGCGAGAACGATTGTGACAGACGGAGAGCAGACATTTTTAAATATGTCAGGAAATGCAGGAATGGCAACGGGCGGCTCCGGAGATGTTCTAACAGGCGTTATCGCCGGAATGGTGTTAGCAGGAGATGCCGCTAAAGATACACAGCTTCTCAAGTATGCTGCATATGGTGTTTATTTACATGGAAGAGCAGGAGATTTTGCAAAGGAAATGTATACAGAATATGGAATGACGGCAATGAATATTGCTCAGATGCTGCCAAAGGCATTTCAAAGAGGTTGTGAAATATAAGAAATACACAAAAATTGGTGATAGGATGAAAATTATACAAAGAGGAACTAGACTTTTTTAGAACATGGGGTATAATGGGAATGTTAAGTTATAATGACAAATAATTGCCAAATAAAATTTCGAAAGAGTGGAAAAATGAGTAAATATTATCGGGTATATGCAGATATTAATTTAGATGCCATTGTACATAATGTAAGTGCACTGATGGCATTGACCAATCAGGGAACAAAAGGATTGGCTGTAGTAAAGGCAGATGGATATGGTCATGGAGACGTTGCGGTATCAAAAGCAGTATATAATCAGGTATATGGGTATGCTGTTGCAACCTTAGATGAAGCCGTCAATTTGAGGGAGAATGGAATTGATAAGCCGATTCTTATATTGGGTTATGTGAATCCGGATGAATATGAAGCATTGGTACAAAATGAAATAGATGCGACTGTATTTGACTATGAAACAGCGAAAGAGTTGGATGAAGTCGCAAAGAAAGTCGGAAAAAAGGCATTGTGCAATATTAAAGTGGATACAGGCATGCACCGTATTGGATTGACACCGGATGCAGCCGGAATCGACATTGTGAAAAAGATTAAGCAGCTTGAACATGTTGATGCGAGAGGAATTTTTACGCATTTTGCGACGGCAGATGAGACAGATAAAGTACATGCAAACAGACAATTTACACTGTTTCGAACATTTGTAGACGATTTAAAAGCACAGGGCGTTACATTTGAAATCTGTCATTGTGCCAATAGTGCGGCAATTATTGATATGCCTAAGGTACAGATGGATATGGTACGATTAGGAATTGCCATGTATGGAATGTATCCGTCAGATGAAGTTAATCAGAAGAAAGTTGTATTACATCCGGCAATTGAATTAAAGAGTCATATTACAATGGTAAAGACATTGCAGGCAGGAGAACGAATCGGATATGGCGGTACGTATACGACAACACAGAAGACGGTCGTAGCGACTGTATCAGTGGGATATGGAGATGGGTATCCAAGAGCATTGTCATCAAAGGGATATGTGTTGATTCATGGAAAACGTGCAGCGATTATTGGTCGTGTATGTATGGATCAGATGATGGTAGATGTTACACAGATTGCAGAAGCACAGCGGGGAGATGTTGTAACACTGGTTGGAACAGATGGTACGGAATGTATTACAGTTGAGGAGATTGCAGAACTTGCAGGTACATTTAATTATGAATTTGTATGTGATCTCGGAAAGAGAATTCCAAGAAATTACTATTATAAGAATCAGTATATTGGCAGTCATGATTATTTTCATGAAAAATGGAATTTATCAGCATTATCTGAATAAATGGAATAGTTGTGTGCTTCCATATCAGATGCTATCAAATAAATTATAATATCAGTGAATACACACGCAAAGACAGGGAATACTACATATAGAACGATAGAAATGTGTTATTAGGAGTGTGATTTGCGTGGTTATAAAAAGAGGAGATATTTTTTATGCAGATTTAAGACCGGTCGTAGGTTCAGAACAGGGAGGAATCAGACCGGTTTTAATTATACAGAATGATACAGGAAATAAGCACAGTCCAACAGTAATCTGTGCAGCAATCACATCAAAGATGAATAAGGCAAAGCTGCCTACACATGTAGAAATTGATTCTATGCATTATGATATTGTAAAAGATTCGGTAATTTTATTAGAACAGCTTCGAACAATTGACAAAAAACGATTGAAAGACAAAGTATGTCATCTTGATAATAAAATTATTCATGAAGTGAATCGGGCATTGTTAGTCAGTTTAGAGATGCAGGATTCCGAGAAAGAATAAATGTTTGAAAAATTGTGAAATAAACTGTAAATATGTATATAAATTATAGAATATACTATAAGATTCGTTGACGATTCTTACAGATTTATGATATATTTATACGAGAAACATACGGTATACAACTTGATTAATAAATATGCTAGAAAGGATATTGCAAAATGAAAGAAGGCCATCCCGCGGATGGGAACGAAGGATTTTTTTCGCAGGTAAAGAAGTTATTTACAGGGCGGAAAGCAGAACATGTTACAGAAGAAGAAATTATGGATATGGTCAATGAAGGCCATGAAAAAGGTGTCTTAAAAGAGAACGAAGCAGAGATGATTGGAAATATCTTTGAATTCGGCGAAAAGCAGGCACATGATGTTATGACGCATCGTAAAAATATTGTTGCGATTGATTGTAATGCGACTGTACAGGAAGCATTTGATTTTATATTAAATGAAAGTTTTTCAAGATATCCGGTATATTGTGAAGATATTGACAATATTATCGGTGTGATTCATATTCGTGACTTGTTAAAAGTTTATGTTGATGAGAACATGAGAAACAAGACACTGCAGGAAATACAAGACGATGTTCTTTTTGATTCCTATTGTATTCCGGAGACGAGAAATATCAGTATTTTGTTTAAGGAAATGCAGGAAGAAAAAGTACATATGGCAATTGTTGTAGACGAATATGGCCAGACGGCAGGAATTGTGACGATGGAGGATATCTTAGAAGAGATCGTTGGAAATATATTAGATGAGTATGATGAAGAAGAACAGTTTATCATACGGGAAGCAGATGGGACATATCTGATTGACGGACAGACGAGTCTTGAAGACATAGAGGATATGTTGGAAATCAAGTTTGAATGTGAAGATATCGATACAATTAATGGATATCTTTTATATAAATTAGGAAAGATTCCGGAAGAGAATGAGCAGTTTGAAACAGAATGTGGCGGATATGTTTTTCAAATTGTAAAAGTTGAAGACCGTATGATTCGTCAGGTACGCGTTAGAAAAGTAATGCCAGATAAAATACAATGATGAGGGGAGTGAAGCTTATGAATTTACAGAAGAGTGTATTATCAAATGATACAGTTGTAGAAGCGAATTTTACGATGGTTCGTGAAACGTATCGTGTCATCATTGGAGATGAACACTTTTATCGTCTGATGGGTGATAATACATTGTATACGTTTGATAAGCTGGTATTGCCTGAAGATTTGGTAAGGTTTATATATTTTATGGATCACATTGAGACGGAGAATAATGTGGTTTTACGCTGTATGTGTCAGGACGGTCAGTATCACTGGATTGCGCTACATAAAAGAGCGATGAAACAGGCCGTTGATGGGAAGAATCTTTTGGATTTAGAATTACAGGATATTCTGATTATTGGCATGAAATTTGATATGTATCTGCAGCGTGTAACGAAATATCGTGCGATTTTGGATATTATTGATGATAAGATTTTTGAGTACGATGAGCAGACCAATCTGGTAACGATTTATCATTATGTAAATAATCGTTCAGAAATTATCGAAAAGGTTGACATGCAGGAGTGGAAGAATCATATTTTATCAGGCCCTTATATGGAAAACGACCAAAGAGAATCTTTTGAACGTTTATGTGAAAATATGATAAATGGAACGGAAAAGTTTCAGGTTAGTTTTAAGAGTTCTTTTATGTCGAAAGGTGAACGAAAAGATTTTCTGACATTTCGTGGAGAAACGATTTACAACGGTGCGGAAAGAGTTCTGACAGTAGGAATAATTAAGGAACACAACAGCAGAATGCAGTCGCTTGTCAATGATATGTATGATGTCACAGAAATTGGAAAAGATGGAGCAACAGGGCTTCTTAATAAGAAAACATCGACAACGCAGATGACGGATATTATTGATAAGGCACGAAATGCGAATAGTACGAAGCCGATGTATTTGGCGGTTTTAGATATTGATGATTTTAAGCAGGTCAATGATACGTACGGGCATATGTTTGGAGATAAAGTGATTCTTCATTTTGCAAAAGTGATCGGTTCAATGGTAGACGGAAGAGGAATTGCAGGACGAATCGGCGGTGATGAATTTGCTATTTTATTAGATGATGTCAGCAGTATTGAAGAAGTGAAAATATTTCTAAAAACCATGCGTAAGAAATTAAAACTGGAACTTGCGCAGCAGCAGCCGGGATATACATTTTCGACTTCCATTGGAATTGCACAATATCCTCAGGATGGGTTGAATTATAATTCCTTATTCCGTATTGCGGATGGCTGTCTTTATATTGCCAAAGAAAAAGGAAAAGACCGTTATATTATTTATGATAAGGAACGGCACGGTGATATTATCAATATGACGATGAATCAGTTCAAAGGAAATTATTGTGTTAAGAGACTTCGCCCAATTGAACGTACCAGATTTTTTATGAAGGTACTAGAACAGCTGCAGCATGCAACACAATCTCAGATAGACGAAATTGCCACAGATATTATAGAAAAGATGGACGTGAATGGTATCAGTATTTTTGTCGGAAGAGAATATGCGTGTATTCGTACATTTGGTTCATACCTGCGTAAGCCGGCGGCAGCGACGTATTTATTAGATGAAACGTATAAGACATATTTTGATGAAAATGGCGTGAATAAGACCAATAATATAATGTCTTTAGCATTTGATTTTCCACAGGTGTATAAAGAATTGCAGGAAAATAGAATTTGTTCACTGTTACAGATGTTGTTTGAGAAGAAAGATGGAACGTCATTGATGATTGAAATTGATATATTCGGCAGCGTCAGAAGAAAATGGAATGACGAGGATATTGCGTTAATCTATGGATTGATGAGGGCATTAGCAGATGCGATTTAAGGAAAAAATGACAGCAATCCATTGGCAGCAGGTGCTAAAGCGCAGTGTTATTCTGCTGATATGGATGGTATTGTGGCAAGGATTTCGTGATTATACAGGACTTGGGATGTTCTTCCCGGGTCCTGTTCAGGTTTTAGAAACTCTTTTTCAGCTTATGAAAAAGGCTTTGTTTTATGAAACAATTGTCAGAAGTTTCACAAATATATTTTTAGGATTTATAATTGCTTTGCTTGCCGGATGTATCATTGGAATGTTATGTGGTCATATTTTACTACTAAAAGATTTTTTTGAACCGGTGATTCAATTGATGAAGACAGTTCCGGTTACGGCATTTATTATCCTTGTCCTGATTTTGGCAGGTTCACAGAGGGTATCATTGATTATCGCAGCGATTGTAACATTTCCGATGATTGAGACTGCTGTTGTGAGTGGGATAGAACATACATCAGACGAGCTGTTGGAAATGGCACAGGTCTTTTGTGTGTCGGCATGGAAGAAGTTTCGGTTTATTGAAATTCCACATATTATGCCATTTTTGAAAAATAGTTTACAGGTATCTATTGGAATGTGCTGGAAAGCAGGTGTATCAGCAGAAGTTATAGGCTTGACAAAAAATACAATTGGAGAACAGATGTATTATGCAAAAGTATATCTGATGATATCTGATTTATTTGCGTGGAGTATTGCTGTCGTAGTATGCAGTTATTTGTGTGAGAAAACTGTTTTGTTATTGATACATATATTGGAGAGGAAATAGCATATGTGTGAAATCTGTGTGGATAATTTATCAAAGAGTTATGGCGATAAACAGGTGCTTTCTCAGTTTTCATATTGTTTTAAGCATGGAAGTATTACCTGTATCACGGGAAGCTCCGGTATTGGTAAGACGACGTTATTGCGGATTCTTATGGGACTGGAAACGGCAGAGAGTGGCAGCGTATCAACTGGAATTCGATATTCCGCCGTGTTTCAGGAAAATCGCCTGTTGGAGTATTTATCTGTTGCTGAAAATATTGCATTTGTTCAGACTGAAAAGAAACAGAATGACCGTATAAAACAGGATATAACAGCATTGTTAGGAAAAGAAAATATACATAAACGTGTCAGTGAACTCAGTGGCGGCATGAAGCGAAGAGTGGCAATTATACGTGCGATGCTGGCGGATTCTGATGCTGTATTGTTAGATGAACCGTTTACGGGGCTTGATGCAGCGACAAAACAACAGGTTATTGAATATATTCTGCGTGAAAGAAATAATCGTACGATGATTGTTGTAACACATGATCGTAAGGATATAGAAGCATTTGGTGCGCAGGAATGTATAATGGATATGTGGTAATATCTTTGGAAAAGTATATAATAAAACATAAAAAGACCTCTCTTTATCGGATTATTTGAATCAGAATCGGTTCAAATTAATCTGACAAGAGAGGCTTTTTTATAGAGTAAATGTCGTTAATAACGACGTATTATTTTATGCAAGTGGAAGTGTTTTTGCACCACGTGCAAGACCTGTGATTCCTGTTCTGGCAAGTTCTGCAATTTCAAATCCGTCTAATAATTCAATAAATGCATTCAATTTACTCTGATCGCCGGTTAAAGCGATAATAACAGAGTCTTTTGATACATCGACGATATTTGCTCTGAAGATATTAGTGATGGCTGTGATATTCTGGCGCTGAGAAGCATCACATAAAACCTTAATCAAAATCAGTTCACGACATACAGATGCATCGGCTGGCAGCTTTGTGATTTCACATACGTCAACCAATTTACTTAACTGTTTCTCAATCTGTTCAAGAACATCTTCATCACCTGATACGGTAATTGTCATTCTTGAGAACTGTGGGTTCTGTGTCTCACCAACAGTAAGACTGTCAATATTATAACCTCTTCTGCTGAATAATCCAGATACACGGCTAAGTACACCGGCTGAATTTTCAACAAGGATAGAAAAAACTGCTCTATTCATACTTCTATATACCTCCATTAACATTATTATGTTATTGTATCAATTGCATACAATATTGTCAATCATTAACCGTATTGAAGTGCAATATAAGAATTACAGATGAAATTTTATAAAAATTAAAATGATTCATTGAAATGTAATAAATCACATTGGAATATTATCTGCGGTGCTGTTTTCTCGTGCGAGTAGCAGATGCTTTCTTTTTTGAAAGAATAAAGCCGCCACACAAAACAACAATTAGAATAACACCGATGATAATAGCAGCTGTTTTTAACATACTCTTACGTTTGACAGACTGTTCTGCTGCAACCTCAGCAGCGATAGAACTGATTTCAGCTTCCGATTGGGCAATGGAAGCTGCCTGGGATTCAGCTTCAAGTCGTTCACGCTCCTGCTGTTCCTGTACGGCATATGGCGTGATGTGTTCTAACATATCATTGTTTGTATCAGCTCCGACAGTTGTACGGAACAGACCGAAGTTTGCACAGCTGTATTCATACTCATCAGAAACATAGAACCAGCACCATTGCTGGGAAACATGTTGTTTGTAAGCAGCTGCAGCGACTTCTAAGGCAGTTTGTCCGCCAAAGTGACTGAGTGGAACACGAAGATTCATTGTTATCGCATTTTCAGGATACAGATGCAGGTATGTTTTAGGAACATCCCATGTTCCGTAAGTCGTGGCAGATTCCGGATAAAAGCTGACATCAGCAGAATTATTTACAGCATTTTGAATACTTTCTGCAAGAAGCATATGCCCACCGTGACCATACTCACCGTTGATATCCTGTGTTACACAGACAAGCGGTTTGAAGCGGCGAATCTGTTCTGTTACAAATCCTGTGATTTCGTCAGGGTTATAGACAGATTTTGCACCGGCAAGACTTGTTGCATATAAATCATCAAAAGAACCGTTTACAGGATAATAGCGGATACCGCTTGCCCATAGTCCGTCTAGCTTTTCATGCTCACGAATTTTTAGACCATTCCAGTAATTTGTCATGTAGACAACCTGTACACGGTGATTGTGTTCACCGCCATAGGTTGCCAAGACACCGCCTAAGAATAGGATTTCATCATCTGCATGGGTTGAAAAAACAAGAAAATCAGCACGGTCGCAGGAAGGTTCCCAAACTTCTACATTTGAGGGAAGCACCCCAGCACTATAAGCAGTAATATCACAGATAGATTCAGCTTTTGTAAAATGAATCGTACAGCTGGTTGTTCCTTCATCAATTGCAACGTATTCATGCAGGAATCCGTTTTGTCCGCATGGGATGGACTTAGAATTATATGTCAGCGTCCATTCATCAGTAGGAGCGTTCCATATAACATAGATTCCATACATCATTTCTGTTGAAGTGATAGTTATGGTATCATCAGCAGAAAATGACACGGCTGTATTATAAGAGTTATCCGTTAAATTTGATAAATTTTTACCGGAAGCAGCAGTTATTGTTGTTGTTCGTACAGTTGCTTCCTGATTTGTTGTAGTTACAGGAGTTTCCTGAGCATAAGCATGCACGGAAACGGGAAGCAGGCAGAATAACAGACACAATAACAATGCCGGAATGATTCTGGTTGTTGTAAAATGTTTCATTTAAAATCTCCGTCCTTTTTCATTAAGATAGTGATACCTGATAGCAGGTATACATGAACGTATCAAAAATAGCATATTTTTGGTTGGGCGTAAAGAATATTAGACAGAAAATCCATGAAAATATAATAAAATAAGAGAATAAGGTATTTTTTTGTCGAACAAAATGTGCTAATATATTTGAATGTGTAAGTGTATAAATTCGGATGCGTCTTACAATGGATTGTAAAATATATCTGAATTTGGATTCACACAGAAAGAACAAAACAGTTCAGAATGGAGATATATTATGAAATTCAAAAAAATAGATGATTCACAGTTTCAATGTTTGTTATATGAACAGGACTTAGAGGAAAATGATATTACGCTGGATGATTTCTTTCGCAATAATACACAGAAGATACATAAATTATTAGATGTTATCATAGAGGAAGCACAAAAGGATATTGGTGTTACGTTAAAGTCTGGAATGATGTCATTACAGCTTGCACCACAGCCAAACAAAACAATCTTATTGACAGTTTCATCAAGTGACGAGTCTTTAGGAACAATGCTTAAACGTGCAGGAGAGCATGCAAAAGAATTTGCAGATACACTTGATAAAAATGTTATCAAACAGGAAGATTTGGATGCATTGGCACGAACAATTCACAAAGCGGCTGACCAGCAGAATACAAAGGGAACAACAAGTGGTTCTGCACAGAAAAAAGAAGAAGTACAGGATAATTTTATAAAGGCGAATCAGGCAGTATTTCGTTTCGGAAATATGGATGAGTTTGAAGAATTCTGTACACAGTGTCCAAAAACATGGGGAATACAGAATGCAATTTATAAAGAACACAAGACAGCGCAGATTCTGTTTATTATGGAACGTGGAAGAAGTTCTGTGGAACGATATAAGCTATTTTGGAATGAATTAATGGAATTTGCAACATTTGATTCATCAAAAAAAGAACGTATTTCATACATTCGTGAGCATTATGATGCCTATATTAAAAAGAATGCGATTAATACGGTAAAGAAATATTTGTAAATAAAATTTAT
The DNA here is from genome assembly GCA_002394205.1 of Lachnospira sp. UBA4346. GTDB lineage: Bacteria > Bacillota > Clostridia > Lachnospirales > Lachnospiraceae > Lachnospira. The sequence continues at coordinate 59,571 of DGTC01000029.1, forward strand.
AATTGCAAAGATACAGCAGGTAGGAGGAAAAGCAATGCGTTATCCGAAAAGTTTACAAGATCATGGTACAATTGGATTTGTCGCACCGTCGTTTGGGTGTGCTACACAGCCATATACTGCTACATTTGAGAATGCACAGAAGGTCTTTAAAGAATTAGGATACCAACTGAAATTAGGTCCGAATTGTTATAAGGCAGATGGAATTGGAATCAGCAACAGACCCAAGCTGTGTGCGCAGGAGTTAAATGAAATGTATTGTATGCAGGATGTGGATGTGATTATATCCTGTGGTGGTGGAGAATTAATGTGTGAAATTCTTGACGATGTTGATTTTAATACCATTCGTACAGCAACTCCGAAATGGTATATGGGATATTCAGACAATACGAACTTTACGTTTTTAGAGACAATATTGTGTGATACGGCTTCTATATATGGACCATGTGTTGGTGCATTTGGAATGGAACCGTGGGCAGACAATGTTAAGGATGCATTGGCAGTGCTGCGGGGAGAGAAGCTGGTACAGACAGGATATCCGATGTGGGAGAAGGAGAGCTTAAAGTCCGAGGAAAATCCGCTTGCGACGCTTCATCTTACAGAACCACGTGTGCTAAAATGTTTTGATGCAACGGGAAGTTTAACCAATACAGTCGAAATTTCAGGCAGACTGATAGGTGGTTGTCTAGATACGCTTGTTAATCTTGCGGGAACAAAGTTTGATAAGACGAGCGAATTTGCAGAGCAGTATAAAGAAGATGGAATTGTATGGTTCTTAGAAAGCTGTGATTTAAATGTATTTTCAATCCGCCGTGCAATGTGGCAGCTGGAACATGCCGGTTGGTTTGCATATACGAAAGGCTTCTTAATCGGAAGACCGCTTGTACACGGACAGGAAATCATGGGATTGGATCAGTATCAGGCAGTGCTTGAAATTACGAAAAAGTTACAGGTTCCGGTTATTATGGATGCTGATTTGGGGCATATTCCGCCAGCGATGCCGTTAATTTGTGGAAGTTATGCAAATGTTGCCTGCAAAGGACAGGAACTGACAGTGGATATGCAGCGAATCTAAGATGAGCTGTGGAGCGTTCTAAAAATGTCAAAGAAGGCTAAGAATTATAGATGTGTATGAAGATTGAATAAGAGTTAAATACAAATAGAAAAATGCCGGAATGTCATAAAAGATGATATTTCGGCATTTATTTTTATATTATAGGAACCTTCGTTTCTATCTGACACATTCTTTCTTGTTTAATCCCGATAATATATGTCACGGGTGTACACTTTATCAGCAACATCATCGAGTAATTTATCGTAGCGGTTGGCAACAATAATATCGGAACGCTGTTTAAAAGTATCAAGATCATGAATGACAGCAGAATTACAGAATTTATCTTCCTTTAAAGATGGTTCGTAAATAATGACTTCGATTCCCTGCGCTTTAATACGCTCCATAATTCCTAAAATAGAACTTTGACGATAATTATCTGAGTTTGATTTCATGGCGAGACGGAACAGACCAACGACTTGTGGTTCTGTTTCTAGAATTCGTTCGGCAATGAAATCTTTTCGCGTGCTGTTTGCAGCAACAATCGCTGACATTAAGTTATTTGGAATGTTGGTGTAGTTTGCAAGCAGCTGTTTGGTATCTTTTGGCAGACAATATCCGCCATATCCAAAGGAAGGGTTATTATAATGAGAACCAATTCTTGGATCAAGCCCGACTCCCTCAATGATTTGTCTGGTATTCAGTCCGCGTACGTCTGCAAATGTATCTAATTCATTAAAGAAAGATACGCGCAGTGCCAAATAAGTATTTGCAAATAATTTAATAGATTCTGCTTCGGTTAGATTCGTAAATAATGTTGGAATATCGGCTTTTAAGGCTCCCTGTGATAACAAACCGGCAAACTGCTTTGCAGCATTAGTCAGTGTTTCATTATCTAAGACGGTTCCAACAATAATTCGACTGGGATACAGATTGTCATACAATGCTTTTCCTTCTCTTAAAAACTCTGGAGAGAAGAGAATATTTTCATTGTGCATTGTTTTTCGGATACCTTCTGTATAACCGACAGGGACTGTTGATTTAATGATAATAAAAGCATTTGGATTAATCTTTGTTACGGTTTCAATGACATTTTCAACAGAACTTGTATCAAAATAATTTTTCTTAGAATCATAGTTTGTCGGAGTGGAAACGATGACATAGTCCGCATCCTTATAAGCGGTGACAGTATCGGTCGTCGCTGTTAGTGAAAGTGATTTATTTTTCAGGTAATCCTGAATCTCAGCATCAACGATTGGTGACTGTCGATGATTAATCAAATCTATTTTTTCTTGAATAACATCTACAAGGTAGACATCATTGTGCTGTGCAAGCAAAATGGCATTGGATAAACCAACATAACCGGCACCTGCAATTGCTATTTTCATAAAATGCTCCAATCTGTGAATCTGTTTTTTATACCTAATACAGATTCGCGTTCATATAACCTTTAGCATACCATAAATTTAAATAATTTGCAATGAATGGCAAACTTCTTGCACGACAAACGCATGAATGATTCCAACCACTCAATTTTTATTTCCTGCATTTTTTTAATTGTTTAAAACCTCTTCAAAAAATTTAATTGGTCTTAAACTTGCATAATAATAGAAATGTGATATAATCAGAATAGATATATTTAGTGAAAAAATGGAGCCGGAAGTGTATTTTACAATGGGGTAGCACGAAATGGAGGGTGTTATGCGAGTATTAATTGTAGAAGATGAATTATTTGGCAGAGTTTTTTTGCAACAGTTATTAAAAGGATATGGAACGTGTGATATGGCAACAAATGGAGAAGAAGCAGTCGATATGTATTATAAGGCGAAAGCTTCCGGAGAGCCATATGAATTGATTTGTCTGGATGTAATAATGCCGGTTATGGATGGATTTGAAGTTTTAAAAACCATCCGGGAATCAGAAGAAAAAGAAGGTATTTCAAAAGAAGAAAAGACAAAGATTGTAATGACAACTGCACTTAAAGAAGAGAAGGACGTTCGTGCGGCATTTGAATTAGGATGCACTGTTTATTGTGAAAAGCCGATTGAGCCGGCAAAGTTTTGGAATGTCCTTAGAAAATTAGGGTATACAAAAGAACCTACAGTAAATGTGCAGCAGTGGAATTATGTTGTTACCAATCATATCACGCACACCAGTTCTTAGGAAAAAGAATTGAAAAGAGATAAGAAAATGAAACGCATAATTGGTACAAATAAAGAATGGAACAGACGTAATATGCAGGTGTATGCAATTACAGACAGGCAATGGCTCAATGGACATACCCTTGAAGAAGAGGTAGAAAAAGTACTTCGTGCAGGTGCGACTTTTTTGCAATTAAGAGAGAAGAATCTGACACATGAAGAACTGGTAGCAGAGGGAAAACGAATCAAGCAGATTGCAGATAAATATCAGGTTCCATTTGTTATTAATGATGATATTTATGCGGCGAAAGAGATTGACGCGGATGGTGTTCATATCGGACAGAGCGATATGGATTACGAAGAAGCGAGAAGAATTCTCGGTAAAGATAAGATTATTGGAATGACAGCGGCTACGCCTGAATTGGCTAAGAAGGCAGAGCAGTTAGGTGCTGACTATATTGGAGTGGGTTCAGTATTTCATACAACAACCAAAAAAGATGCAAAGGATATGGATAGAGAGACGCTGCTTGCAATTACAGATTCTGTAGAAATTCCGATTGTTGCAATTGGTGGTATCACACAGGATAACTTACATAAATTGCAGGGGACGGGCATTGATGGGGTTGCTGTAATATCGGCGATTTTCGCAAATGAAAATGTAGAAAAAGCGACGAAAGATTTTGTATTGGAGACGAAGAAATGTTTTTATTCAGATGCGTTTGCACTTCCGGCAGCAATTTTTGATATGGATGGAACGATTATGGATTCTATGACATATTGGGAACATTTGATAGAAAATTATGTTGTTTCACGAGGATATATAATAACAGATGAGCAGGCACATGCTGTTGAAAAAATGACAGTGAATGAAGCCATACAGTTTATCAAAGATACATATGGACTGTCAGAATCTATTGAGCAGATTACAAAAGATTTGTTGGCAGTGATTAAGAATCAATATGCAACACAGATACCGACAAAGGCAGCTACTGTCAGACATATTCTAAGATTGAATGAAGCAGGAACGAGAATGTGTATTCTGACAAGTTCAGAAGAAGAGTGTGCAAAGGTAGCGATGCAGCGGTGTGGATTGTTACAATGTTTCGAAAAAATATTTACCAGTGACGGATTAAAGATGTCAAAAAAAGATAGCAGGATTTATACAGAAGTGTGTAGACAGATGAACTTTGAACCAAATACAACCGCTGTATATGAAGATGTGTTACACGGAATTACATCAGCAAAACAGGCAGGGTGTAAGGTGGTTGCTGTATATGATTCATATTCGGCAAAAGACTGGGATGACAGCAGGAAACTTGCAGACGGAATTATTTGGGGAGATGAATAAGAACTGCGATAACGATCTAGGCAGCAGAGATGTTATCGTACATTCTGAGTAAATAAAATATAATGAATAAGAGAAAAGTCCTTATAGAAATAGTTTGATGAGAGAGATACAATGATTCATGAAAAAATAAAACATTTTTCGAAGTTCTCATAAAGATATTTCAATAAGGGCTTTTTAGGATTTGGGGTGAAAACATAATAAAATGTACTTTTTGCCATCTGGTTTTTTATAGGAAAAGATTCTTATAAAGTAAAAAAGATGTTCTAAGAAACTTAGAACATCCAAATGAAAATTATAATCGAAGCGACGTGATTCGAACACGCGACCTCACCGTCCCGAACGGTGCGCTCTACCAAACTGAGCCACGCTTCGTTTTGAAAACAATATATATGATACTGCGATTTTTTGTAATTGTCAAGTGTTAAGAATGTAAATCAATATAATGCAGAAGTTTTTTTGAGATACGGATACGATTGTAAGAGGCTGCATATTCAATAGGACTGATATCTTCAATATAATTTTGATTATAGGCAGTTGTACTGATTGCAGAAAGTAAGTCAACTGCTTTATTGTATGCAATAGCAGCGGCTGTTTCCGTAGAATAGTTTCCGATAACATAATCTCCGTTAATATGAATTTTGGACTGATATAGGATTTTTCCGCGTCGTTCGATGCGGGATACACCATAATAACGGTTAATAACCTGAATATTCTCATAGCGAAAGTCATGATAATTCTGGTTGCGAAAAATATAATCTTTTCCGGCGATTGCGTATGGTTTGATACCATACCGGGATAGAATACTGACCTGCATGCCATAGTCATTGACATATAAATGATTTCCTTTTGTCAGAATTCGGTGATTAGAATAATAGAATAAATCATCAACATTAAAATACAAAACAGTATTGGGTTTTAAAAAGTACAAAAAATATTTATTACACAAATAAATTGGTGTTTTAATGTAAATATGGTTATCCCGAAAATTTAACAATGTGATAAATTTATCAAAGGAAAGGAGCGATTTACAACGGGAAAAGGAGGTTGAGGCAGTATCTAAATCAATAAAATGTTTGAAATCAGTTAATAGTTCTCGTGCTTCCTGATACACCAAAGCAGCATCGGCTTCATTAGAAAAACTACCGAGGCTGATATGCTTGTTCTGAAAGGTAAGGGATACACGATAGTATGCTGTTCCGTCTTTTTTGGTTGAAGGGTATACACCGGCTGCCATAAATTGAATTCTCCTTTGTACAAAATGCATCTATAAAAATAATATTTGAAAGATATAACCAATATAGCATGAATTGAGTAAAAAATCAGTGGGAATTCACATATTTTATAAAAAATTTAAATGTATTTTTTATGCTTTTTTGAGAAAAATAGAAATATCTATTGTGTTTGTAGGAAAAGTTGTTGTATAATGTCAGTCGTAGTTTGGTTTACTATGTGAAAACATAGGGAAAATTAAGTTTAAGTATATTGTAAAGGTGGAAGAATAATGGGTTTGTATTACAGAAGTACCAGAGACGATAGTGTAAAGGTTACTGCATCACAGGCAATTTTGAAGGGACTTGCATCAGATGGGGGCTTATTTGTTCCTGAAAGTATTCCAGCATTGGACAAGAGTTTAGAAGAATTATCAAAAATGTCATACGCAGAAGTTGCATATGAAGTTATGAAACTTATGTTAGATGATTTTACGGAAGAAGAGTTAAAAGATTGTATTGCAAAGGCTTATGATGATAAGTTTGATACAAAAGAAATCGCTCCATTGGTTCAGGCAGATGGTGCTTATTTCTTAGAGTTATTCCATGGCTCAACAATCGCATTTAAAGATATGGCATTATCAATTTTGCCACATTTATTAATTACATCAGCAAAGAAAAATAATGTAAAGAATGAAATTGTTATTCTTACAGCGACATCAGGTGATACTGGTAAAGCTGCACTTGCAGGTTTTGCAGATGTTAAAGGAACAAAGATTATTGTATTCTATCCAAAGAATGGCGTAAGTCCAATTCAGGAAAAGCAGATGGTTACACAGAAGGGTGATAACACATATGTAATCGGAATCAACGGTAATTTCGACGATGCACAGACAGGTGTTAAGAAGATTTTCGGGGATAAGGAACTTGAAAAAGTAATGAATGAGGCCGGATATCAGTTCTCATCAGCAAACTCAATCAATATTGGTCGTCTTGTTCCACAGATTGTATATTATGTTTATGCATATGCAAGACTTCTTGCAAAGGGTGAGATTCAGGCAGGTGAGAAGATTAATGCAGTTGTTCCGACAGGTAATTTTGGTAATATTTTAGCAGCATTCTATGCAAAGAATATGGGACTTCCAATCAACAAGTTAATTTGTGCCTCTAATGAAAATAAAGTATTATATGATTTCTTCACAACAG
>DGTC01000022.1 GCA_002394205.1 Lachnospira sp. UBA4346
ACTAATAGGTCGAGGGCTTAACCGAGAAGGTTAGGTTTTGTAAGAAACGCAAGTTCAGGATAGAACGAAAAGAACAGAAACGAGAAGTTATCACAGGCAAGAGTCAGTGAGAAGATGTGTAAACGATGGTTTTAGGAAAGTTAATGTGCAGTTTTGAAGGAATAAGTGATAATGAAAGGTCTAGGGAATTAGTGTTCTCTAGGCTTTTTTTGTTATACTTTACTAGTTGTTATATGTAAATAATGTCAATATAAATACAATGTTACCTTCGTGATTGTTCTTTTGAAAAGGAAGAATTATATGCAATATCTTAATATTTTCTAAGAAATTTATGGTTTGTGATTTGCTGATAAAATTTAGAAATAGAAGTCTATTACAGTTATATTGATTGCAAAAATTGGAATAAGTAATATTTTATTGATGCTAGAAGAAATAATAGACTGATTCAGTATAAATAATTTAAAGATAATTATTTGTTGTATAAGGAAAATAAGGAAAATTTGAGAATGAAGTTATTTATAAAAAATATATAAAACTTCTATGTTTTATGCAGTTTATCCATGAGAAATCTTGAGTTTATAGAAAGATTGGTGTTAGAATAACATAGGAAAATTAAGAAAAGGAAGTAAAAACATGTGGATAAAAGAAGATAACACATATAATGAAATTCGCAGAAAATCGTTGATGCAATGGTTGGATGAAATGGAACAACATTCAGATATTGCAGTACGTTGTGGAATTAAATTAAATAGAGATTATATTTTGCATTTAGAGAAGGAAATCAAGCAATTAGAAGAACAAGTTCATATGCGTGATGAATATTTAAAAAAGATGAAAGCTGTGCATAAATAATGAGAAAAAGTAAGACAAGAGACATGACACAGGGAAACATTTGGAAACACATTATATTGTTTTCGGTTCCTCTTTTGATAGGTAATTTTTTTCAGCAATTATACAATACGGTTGATAGTGTCATTGTAGGACATTATGTCAGTAAACAGGCATTAGCGGCAGTTGGTTCAACGGCTCCGGTTATTAATACATTAGTAGGTTTTTTTATGGGAATGTCTACAGGAGCAGGTGTAGTTATTTCTCACTATTTTGGAGCACAGGATCAAAAAAATTTACATAAATCGGTACATACCACAATGTTGCTTACTTTTTTGTTGGGAATTGCATTTACGATTATAGGGGTATTGATGGTTCCATTTATGGTACGCTTTATGAAAACGCCAGAAGATGTTATTGCAGAATCTACAACATATTTAAGAATATATTTTCTTGGAATTGCAGGACTGATGATATATAACATGGGGTCAGGTATTTTGCGAGCAGTGGGGGATTCAAAAAGACCACTGTATTTTTTATGTGTAACGTCTGTCGTAAATATTATTTTAGATATTGTATTTGTTGTAGGTTTTCATATGGGAATTGCAGGTGCTGCATATGCCACAATTCTTGCAGAAATCATATCATCAGTAATGGTTTTATGGGTACTTACAACCACGAGAGATGTTTACCGGATGCGTTGGAAGGATTTGAGAATCTCGAAGGATATTTTGATTCGAATTTGTAAAATTGGATTTCCGGCTGGTTTACAGATTGCTGTAACATCGTTTTCAAATGTATTTGTGCAATCTTATATCAATCGTTTCGGTTCAGCATGTATGGCTGGTTGGACATCTTATTCGAAGGTGGATCAGTTTGTTATTTTACCAATGCAGAGTTTGGCATTATCGGCAACAACTTTCGTAGGTCAGAATTTGGGTGCAAAAAATGAAAAGAGGGCTAATCAGGGAATGAAAATAGCATTAATTCTTGCATTAGGGGTAACGATACTATTATCCATATTGCTAAATGTAGCAGCAACTCCACTCATTCGAATGTTTACAGCGGAAGAAGATGTGTTGTATTTTGGAAGAATTTTTCTTCACTTTATGTCTCCATTTTATGTGTTTGCTTGTTTTAATCAGATACATGCAGGTGCCTTACGAGGAGCTGGTGATGCAAATGGACCAATGGTTATTATGCTAACTTCATTTGTATTATTTAGACAATGTTATTTGTGGATTACTTCACATACGGTTGGTGGAATTTATCCGGTTGCATTTGCATACCCTGCGGGTTGGATTGTGTGTAGCTTGATTATGTTCTTATATTATCAGTATGAGATGAAAAAACGGAAAAATCAATTGGGATGCAACACGGAAACTTTGACCTAACGGACGGTCAAGAGCCATATCATTATTGACAAACATGCTTCATTTTCTGCTCGATTCTTGCGATTATTGTTGCCGGTCGCTGGGCCTTGGGGCAAACCACTCAAACAGTTCGCTTTGTGGCAACGAGACTCGAAAGCTCGCAACGGAAGCCTCACAACTGTTTGTCAACAATGAATGACGCTTTCCCTGTATATCTTAAGATTTACAAATGAAACCCGTAAATATCGGGCTATAAACAGCCGTAACGATCAATGTCCATTGGAATTATTATCACGATAATCCTAATAAATTATAGCTGCAATTTAAATCGTTAAATCTTTCACCATTGTACATTCGATTAAAAACAAATACTGTCCGAATTATTTACTTTACGGGTGGCAAGCAATGCGTTGAAAATTCAACAAGTTATCAAACAACAAAGCTACCTTACTAAGAGATGTAGCCTTTCCGAGCACAGACGTATACTAAAAAATATACGAATGAAATGACAATCAGCAAACGAACAATTGAAAAGAAAAGTTCATATCCGTTCGAATCGCAATTCATTACATTCGTTAAAATACCCATCCGGAATCCCAACACCCTCCCGTCAGCCACCACGCCCAAAGGTTTGTGGCGATGCCGAAAGTAGATACGTATCGAAGAATACCTTGATTGAACGAAACACAGCATATCAGAAAAATAATTTATTTTGAAAAGCGCACTGTTTGAGCAGTAGGCGGGTTTTGCGTTTCTACCAAAATTCATCTTTCTATATCTTCGACCGTTAAAGCAATGCACTAGGAATAACCAATACAGTCCAACAGCCACCCACCCCCAAAGATTTGTGGCGATGCCGTAAGTAGATATGTATCGAAGAATACCTTGATTGAATGAAACACGGAATATCGGAACAATAATTTATTTTGAAAAGCGCACTGTTTGAGCCGTAGGCGAGTTTTGCGTTTCAACCAAAATTCATCTTTCCATATCTTCGTCCATTAAAGCAATGCACTAGGAATAACCAATACAGTCCAACAGCCACCACCCCCAAAGATTTGTGGCGATGCCGAAAGTAGATGCGTATCGGAGAATATCTTGATTGAATGAAACACAGCATATCGGAAAAATAATTTATTTTGAAAAGCGCACTGTTTGAGCCGTAGGCGAGTTTTGCGTTTCAACCAAAATTCATCTTTCCATATCTTCGACCGTTAAAGCAATGCACTAGGAATAACCAATACAGTCCAACAGCCACCACGCCCAAAGGTTTGTGGCGATGCCGAAAGTAGATACGTATCGGAGAATACCTTGATTGAATGAAACACAGCATATTGGAAAAATAATTTATTTTGAAAAGCGCACTGTTTGAGCCGTAGGCGAGTTTGCGTTTTCAAAATAAATATATCTTTTTCGATAGGCGTACGTACGCCACAAAATTTCCGTTATCTATCAGGCAGAGTTCCTCCACAAACCGAAATTTAATAAAGGAGTTTTATATGACAGAAAAAGAGAAAATGATGAAACAAATGCTTTACGATGCAAATTATGATAAAGAATTGATTAAAGAACGAGAGGTTGCCAAAGACCTTTGTTATGATTTTAACAATACAAGACCTTCGGATGAGGAGGGACAGAAAAAGATTTTAGATAAGCTAATTGGTAAGACACATGGCGTGTATACAGTAACAGCACCATTTTATTGTGATTATGGATATAATATCGAATTTGGAGAGAATTTCTATTCGAATCATAATTTGGTAATTCTTGATGGCGCGAAAGTTACGTTTGGAGATAATGTATTTGTGGCACCAAATTGCGGATTTTATACAGCAGGACATCCGATTGATTATGAAAGAAGAAATCAGGGATTGGAATATGCATATCCAATTAGCGTTGGGGATAATGTATGGATTGGAGCAGGTGTTCATGTAATGCCAGGTGTTACAATAGGCAGTAATGTTGTGATTGGCGCAGGAAGCATTGTCACGAAAGATATTCCAAATGACTGTGTGGCTGTTGGCAATCCGTGTCGTGTGATTCGCAAGATTACACAAGAAGATGTGAAGGCTTTCTGTGAAAAAAGTAAAAATTGATTTTGGAATTTGGTTGAAGGCATGTGAGAAAAGGATAGTTATATTTGTTAAAGTTATAACAAATCATAGAAATTGGATGATAATATAAGAAGGACATGAGAGGATAAGAAATGGCAAAGGACATGACAGAGGGGAAGATTACCCCACAGTTATTACGATTTACAATACCATTGGTATTGGGAAATATTTTTCAGTTGACGTATAATGCGGCGGATTCTGTAATTGTTGGAAAGTTTGTTGGTGCAAAGGCACTGGCAGCGGTTGGAACAAGCAATCCCATTATTACAATGACGATTTTGTTTATCAATGGTTTGTGTATGGGTGCTTCCGTACTGATGGGAAACCAGTATGGAGCGAAGGATTACAAAAAGCTGCGCCGGGAAATTAGCACAACGATGATTGCAGGACTTATATTTGCTGTAGCATTTTCATTATTGTGTATTGTGGGAGCACCATTTATTTTTCATATGATTCAGACACCGGATGAGATTAAACCGTTAGGAACAATGTATCTTCGTATTATATTTATTGGAATGATTTTTACATTTATTTATAATTTCTACTCATCAACATTGCGAGCAATGGGAGATAGTAAAAATCCACTCTATTTTCTGATTTTGAGCAGTGTGTTAAATATTATCGGAGATCTGTTCTTTGTTGTAATTCTGCACTGGGATTTGGCAGGTTGTGCAATTAGTACGGTATTGAGTGAAGCGATATGTTGTCTGTTATGCGGATTATATATTAAGAAGAAAGTACCACTATTATGTCTTGGAAAAGAGTGGTTGGTATTTGACAGATCACTGCTTCGAAAGACGATTCATTATGGTTGGGCAACAGCCGTTCAGCAGGCAATTGTACCACTAGGAAAGATTGTGATGCAATCAATGGTAAACACAATGGGAACAAGTGTGATTGCTGCGATTGCGGCAGTCAATCGAATCGATGATTTCGCATACACGCCACAGCAAAATATTGGACATGCAACGACTGCATTTATGGCACAGAACCACGGCGCAGGCCGTATGGATCGTGTGAAAAAAGGGTTCAAAGAAGGTATGGTAATAGAACTTGTCTACGGTGTGATGATTATGGCAGTATGTTATCTTGCAGCAACACCAATTATGCGAATGTTTACCGACCATGAAGATGTTATTGTACAGGGAACAAGCTATTTAAAGTTAATCTCGGTTATGTATATCATGCCGGCAATTACGAATGGCGTACAGGGATTCTTTAGAGGAATGGGACAGATGAAGGTTACCTTGTTGTCTAGTACTGTAAATATTGCAACGCGTTGTATCGGTGCTGTTCCACTTATTTTTGTATTCAAAATGGGAATTCAGGCAGTACCATGGGCACAGTTTATCGGATGGGTATGTATGTTAGCAGTGGAATTACCGATACTATTCAAGTGGTGGAAGAAGATTTCCGAGGGAACAAGCAGTGACGAAATGTTAAATATATAATATATTCAACATTCCAGCAGGGAAGGATTGTAGCACTGAAATGATATATGACGATGGAAAGAATCATATATAGGTATCAGTGGAAATTCTGTCGAATTTTTCATTGATTGGGGTATCAGCATCTGACAGATTAAAGGAGATACGAAATGTAGGCGTGTATTGGAACGGATTTGGATTGGGCAAGAAGCGGATTGCGAAATATAGCAGACTTCGAGAATTAGGCGAATGAAGAATTGAAAAGATGAATTTTTGAAAAAAGGCAAAATCATAGGAGAAGAAAATGTTTTATATACTTCGACATGGGCAGACAGATTGGAATGTTGCTCATAAATTACAAGGACAGACAGATATTCCGTTAAATGAAAAAGGAAAAGAAATGGCGTTGGCAGCAGGAGAACGTTACAGAGCGTGTGATTTTGATATTTGCTATTGTTCCCCACTGATTCGTGCAAAAGAGACAGCACAGTTATTTCTAAAGGAAAGAGATATTCCAATTGTGTGTGATGATCGTTTAAAAGAAATGTCATTTGGGGTGTATGAAGGCGCACAGGATGTTTTTGTGCATCCGGAATGGGACATCTATTCGTTATTTCATCAGCCGGAAGAATATGTAAATATTGTAGAGGGTGGAGAAAGTTTTTCGGATTTGTTTGACAGAACGAGAGATTTTTTAGAAGAGGTGCTTATTCCACATATGAAGCGTAAAGACAATGTTCTAGTGGTGGGGCATGGAGCGATGAATGCGTGTATTTTGTGTCAGATTAAGGGAATTCCAATCACACAATTTTGGAGTCAGAAGTTGGGAAATTGTGAATTGGTCAGTTTTTCGGAGGAGATGATATGCAACAGGGGTTAGTACATATTTACTGTGGAGATGGAAAAGGAAAGACAACAGCTGCAACAGGTTTGGCAGTTCGGTGTGCAGGTGGAGACGGAAATGTTTTGTGGTTTCAATTCCTAAAAAGGGATATCTCTGGGGAACGCAGTGGACTTGCACAGTTGAAACATGTTACAATGCTTTCAGGATATGACAAAATGAAGTTTACATTTCAAATGACGCAGGAAGAAAAGCAGCAGGCAGCAGGATTTTATCGTGAGAAGATTGAACAAATTGCATTATGTATACAAGAAAATGATTATGATATGTTGGTGTTAGATGAAACATTTGGCGCGATTTCATCAGGCTTGGTAGATGAGGAACAGATTGTGAAATTGCTGACAAATAGACCCAAAGGGCTTGAAGTGGTTATGACCGGACGAAATCCATCGGAGCAGTTATTGGAAATGGCAGATTATATTTCGGAGATAAAAAAGGTAAGACATCCGTACGACAAGGGGATTGCAGCACGGAAAAAGATTGAATTTTAGGGGGATTCGTGGAAACGAAAAAGGATTTACGAAAAAGAAATCTGAGTACGCAGATTTATGAAAGTTTGAAAGAGCAGATATTAACGGGAAAGCTGCAGGAAGGCGAGCAGCTGCAGCCAATCAGAGAGTATGCAGCCACATGCGAAGTGTCGAAAAACACAGTTCATGCGGCTTATAATAAACTCGTAACACAGGGTTACGCATATGCAGTACAAGGCTCAGGATATTTTGTTGGACATGCACAACAAGAGTTGGCAGATAACGGTGGAGAAGCTCCGCCGCAGCAGGTATGGTGTGATTTTACAAAGGAAATGCAAGTCGATTTTCCATGGGATATATGGAAAAATAGTGTAACACATGCAATTGATGAAGTTGCAGGTAGTACATCATGTACTGCGATGAAAGCACAAGGAATCCGACAGCTAAAGAAAAGTGTTGCAGCACACATTTTGCAGACAAGAAACATACAGGTTCAACCAGAACAGCTGGTGTTATGCAATGGCATTGAAGATGCGGTTCGTTATATTCGTGAATTATTTCACGATATTGCAAGTGAAATTGCATTTTTAGAACCCTGTCATCCGAAATATCGTGATTTATTTCAGGAAGATTCATTTCAGTTAAAACAATTCGACAGAATGGCAAAAGGAAATACATATCCAGAGCATACGTTTCGAATTTTGTTTTGCTATTTGGAGCAGTTTCTTATGGAACAGGCAGAAACGAATGTTTATCAGGGCTGGCTTGCTGACTGGATCGCACAGACAGGAAGTTATGTATTGGTGTTTGACAGATTTACAACTGCGAGGTTGGATGTGCAGGAAGCGATGGCAGACATCAGGGAGCATGTTTTGATGCTTGGAACCTTTAAAGAATGTTTACCGGAAGAAGTGGCATTTTCCTATCTGGTGCTTCCGGAACCTTTGGCAAATAAATTTCTGCATTTGCAGCGAAAAGAGTCGCTGGGACCTGTAAGTTATCAAATGGCATTGGCACATTTGTGGAATCAGCAGGTGTTTCAGAAGTGTATATGTGATTGGAACGAAAAAAAGCAAGCCATTCGGGAAGTGTTGATACGGGCGTTGCAAAAAGAGTTATCGAATGAAGTACGTGTGGTAGAGCAGTATTCGTACCTTACAAATGGAATTGCAATTTCGCTGGTACAATCAGAGGTCGCACAAGATGTGTATACACGATGGCAGCAGGCAGGAATACAGCTGGAATGTGCGAAAGATTATTGGTATTTTCATAAAGAGACAGGAGAAAATATTTTTCTTATACAGGCACAAGAGGGCAAAAAGCTAGGACAGGCATTTGAGAAAATGTATCAAATTATGAGAAGTTTCACAAACAGCTAAGAACTGTGCTATCATTTTATAGATATAGATATAGATATAGATATAGATAATATAAATTACAAAATACAATTCATACGATATGACGTTTATAGAATGAATTTAAATAAAAGGGAATTTCTTGGATTGGAGAAGGTATGGATATATTGCAGAAGAAGATGGAACAGATTGTTCCACTGAATGAAGAGGTGCGCAGACAGGCGAGAGAAAAATGGGATGCCATTGCAAAGCCACTTCGTAGTCTGGGTGTGTTAGAAGATATGGTCATTGACCTTGCAGGGATTACAGGGGAATTAAATCCACAATTACATAAGAAAGCAATTCTTATTTTCTGTGCGGATAATGGTGTGGTTGAAGAAGGGGTAACGCAGACGGGGCAGGAAGTAACGGCTGTTGTAACCAGGAATTTTACCAAAGGACTTGCGACCATCAATGCATTTGCAAGTGTATTGCCAGCGCGTGTGATTCCAGTTGATATTGGCATTAACGCAGATATGTCAGAGGTAGAAGGTGTGGTAGACCGCAAAATTGCCTGGGGGACGAAAAATATGGCAAAAGAACCGGCAATGACAAAAGAACAATGCATCAAGGCGATTCTTACCGGAATAGAACTTGTAGGAACTTTAAAGAAACAAGGATACCAGATGATTCTTACAGGAGAAATGGGAATTGGTAATACATCAACATCGAGTGCGGTGTTATCTGTATTAGAGGAAATTCCGGTGGAAGCAGTTACTGGCAAAGGCGCAGGTTTGGACAAAGAAGGCATTGCAAAAAAGATACAGGTTATCAAGCAGGCAATCGCACAGAATCAACCAGACAAAGACGATGTAACAGATGTACTGACCAAAGTGGGCGGTTTTGACATTTGTGGAATGGTCGGTGCATATTTGGGCGGTGCAATATATCATATTCCGGTTATGATTGATGGTTTTATTTCCGCAGTTGCAGCAAATTGCGCCATTCGACTTGCACCAGACTGTGCAGGGTATCTATTTGCATCGCATGTATCGGCAGAGCCGGCAGGGCAGATGGCATTAGATGCGATTGGAAAGCAGGCAATTGTGCATGCAGGAATGTGTCTTGGAGAGGGAACAGGAGCAGTATTAGGTGCGCAGTTATTTGATTATGCACTTGCAGCATATCATGAGGTGGCAGATTTTACGAGAGCATCTGTAAAACAATATGAACTGTTTGATACATTATAAAATATTATTTTGTTCAGAAGAAAGGATTGCAGATGGCAGCAACAAAGAAGCTAAGAGAAGGGTATACAACGGGAACGTGTGCGGCACTTGCGGCCAAAGCAGCGGCCAAAATGCTTTTGCAGCATATGGATGTTACCAAGGAATCAATACAGACACCCAAAGGGAAGATTGTT
Organism: Lachnospira sp. UBA4346; assembly: GCA_002394205.1. Classification (GTDB taxonomy): domain Bacteria; phylum Bacillota; class Clostridia; order Lachnospirales; family Lachnospiraceae; genus Lachnospira. The sequence continues at coordinate 9,871 of DGTC01000022.1, forward strand.
ACGGTGGATATTGTAGATTGTACCAAAAAGACTGACGCAGTCATGTGTGCAGTTCGAAAAGATGCAGGAGATGATCCGGATGTGACGGATGGGATTCTCATTTATGCACAGGCAACACGGATTGCAGAAACTGAGGTATGCGTTGATGGTGGCGAAGGTGTCGGGCGTGTGACAAAAAATGGACTATCTCAGCAAATAGGAGAAGCTGCGATTAACCCTGTACCGAAGAAACAGATTATTCAAGCGGTTCAAGAAGTGATAGAAGAAACGGATTATTCAGGTGGAATTCAGATTGTTATAACCGTTCCGCAAGGAGCTGAAATTGCCAAAAAGACATTTAATCCGAGACTTGGAATTGTTGGTGGAATCTCAATTCTTGGGACAACTGGAATTGTTGAGCCGATGAGTGAGCGTGCATTATTAGAATCAATTCAGGTAGAAATGAAGGTTGTGTATGCAAGTGGGGTAAGACATCTGATTTTAACCCCGGGAAATTATGGCGAGGACTATGTGCGTGACAAGTTAGGGTTGGAATTAACACGCGCGGTCAAATGCAGTAATTATATCGGAGAAACCATTGATTATGCGGTTGAAATGGGATTTCACAGCATTTTGTTGGTAGGACATGTTGGAAAACTGATTAAGCTGGCAGCAGGAATTATGAATACACATTCGCATGTAGCAGATGCGAGAATGGAGATTCTTGTGGCACATAGTGCGTTACAGGGAGCAAATGTTGAGACATTATCACAGGTTATGGCGTGTATTACGACCGAAGAAGCGATACGGATTCTTTGTGAGCAACCGTATTATGAACAAATGTGTGACAGTATTTTAAAGAAAGTGGCATATCATTTAGAGCAGCGGTGCAAAGACATTGCAATTGGTGCGGTGTTGTTTTCCAATCAGTGGGGATTGTTTGGAAAAACTGAAAATGCAGATGCATTAATTACACAGGCAAGAAAAGAGGAGGCGTGGTAATGGTACATTTCGTGGGGGCAGGAAGTGGTGCAGTAGATTTGATTACAGTGCGTGGAATGAAATTATTAGAAGCAGCAGACGTTGTTATTTATGCGGGTTCATTGGTAAATAAAGAATTGTTGTCGTATTGCAGAACGGATTGTGAAATCTATAACAGTGCAATGATGACGTTAGAAGAAGTGATTGCCGTTATGAAACAGGCAGAGCAGCAAGGAAAGCAGACAGTCAGATTGCATACAGGAGATCCGAGTCTTTACGGTGCAATTCAAGAACAGATTGATATATTAGAAGAAGCAGGAATTGCATATGATTGGTGTCCGGGAGTGAGCTCTTTTTGCGGAGCAGCAGCGGCACTGCATACAGAATATACATTGCCAAATGTTTCACAATCGGTTGTGATTACGAGAATGGAAGGAAGAACTGCAGTACCGGAGTTGGAACGAATCGAAGCGTGGGCAGCGCATCAGTCTACAATGGTTATTTTCCTAAGTACGGGATTATTACCACAATTAGAGGAACGATTACAGGCAGGAGGGTATGCAAAACATACACCGGCAGCGATTGTATACAAAGCAACCTGGCCGGATGAGCAGGTATTTCGATGTACTGTCAGTACACTTGCAGAGACAGCCGAAGAAAATCATATTACAAAAACAGCGTTGATTGTTGTTGGAAATGTGTTAGATGCAACGTATGAACGTTCTAAATTATATCATCCGGAATTTACTACGGAATTTAGAAAAGGAACACAAGATTTTTGATATTTGCCATCAATCGGTTGAACATACGTCGGAATACATCGAAATCAGAGTAGAAAGTTCTTGATGCAGTATATAAAAATAGAGAACGGATAAGATAAGGGAGGAATGTTATGGAAATTTTGCAGGAAATATTAAATCAGGTTGTCAATATTGGAATTCATTTATTTGAGCTTGCAGGTGTGGTTATTATTCTCTGGACCGGGTGTCGAGGCTTTTATCATTGGATTCGAAAAAATCCCAAATTACGGTTACAGTTAGCAGAAGGTATGGCACTGGGGTTGGAATTTAAATTAGGAAGTGAGATTCTGCGTACTGTTATTTTGCGAGAATTTAAAGAAGTATTGTTTGTTGCTGCAATTATTGCCGTACGAGCAGCACTGACAGTGCTGATTCATTGGGAAATTAAGCAGGAGAAGGCGGAAGAGAAATAAAGTAGGGGGATTTATGCAAAAGAAGTTATACATTATCGGAATCGGTCCGGGGGATTATGAGAGCCTGACAATTCGGGCGGAGCGTGCGTTAATGGAGGCAGAAGTGATTGTTGGGTATACGGTATACATTGAGTTGGTAAAGAAGTTTTTGCCAGACAAAGAATATCTGACAACGCCGATGACGAAAGAGGAGGTTCGCTGCCGAATGGCATTTGAACAGGCAGATGCAGGAAAAAAGGTTGCAATGGTATGTAGTGGAGATGCCGGTGTATATGGAATGGCAGGGTTGCTTTATGAACTTAACGCACAATATCCGGAAGTAGAATTAGAAGTGATTGCTGGACTGACTGCGGCATTGAGTGGTGGAGCAGTTCTTGGCGCACCACTGACACATGATTTTGTGGTGATTAGTTTAAGTGACCGTTTGACCACTTGGGAAACGATTGAAAAACGGCTTCGCTGCGCAGCGGAAGGCGATTTTGCGATTGCAATTTATAATCCATCGAGCAAGAGTCGTGCAGATTATTTGCAGAAGGCGTGTGATATTCTTCTGGAATATAAGGCGGCAGATACGGTGTGTGGGATTGTAAGAAATATTGGACGGCAGGGACAGGAACATCGCATCGTGTCCTTGCTGGAATTACGAGAGATACCGGTGGATATGTTTACGACAGTATTTATTGGAACTGCGCAGACGAAGCAATGGAACGATAAGATGATAACGCCGAGAGGGTATCATCTTCAGGCATAGTAGGAGAAAAATATGCAGAAGGTATATTTAGTCGGAATCGGAATGGGAACTGCGCAGACGCAGACAGTACAGGCAAAGGAAATTATTGCACAGGCAGATGTGCTGATTGGTGCAAAGCGTATGGTGGATTCTGTGTTAGAGCAACATGAAGAATATGCAAAGAAGCAATGTATCTATGAATATCGTGCAGAACAGATTGGAGCGTATCTTAGAACGCATACGTTTCAGACGGCGGCAATTCTTTTGTCTGGGGATGTTGGATTCTACAGCGGTGCGAAAAAGTTATCAGAGGAATTGAAAGATTTTCAGATGGAATATGTACCGGGAATATCCTCGTTGGTGTATTTTTGCAGCCGGATACAGACGGCTTGGGATGATGTAACATTTCTTAGCCTGCATGGCAGGAGCAGAAATTTGATAGGATATATTTGCAGAAAGAAGAAAGTTGCGGTTCTACTCAGTGGTGATAAAGATTTGCATTGTATTTGTGAAAAATTAATCAAATTCCATCTGACACAGGTAAAGATTACGATTGCAGAACGATTGTCTTATGCGGATGAGCGGATTCAAAGTGGTTATGCACAAGATTTTCTAAATTGCAGAACAGATCATTTACTGGTTGCCTTTTTTGAAAATCCACAGGCAAAAAATGACGTTGCCGTTCATATTGCAGATTCGGAATTTGTGCGTGGAAAGGTACCGATGACGAAGCAAGCGGTTCGTGCAGTGACGGTTGCACAGATGCAGCTGCAGGCAGATTCGGTGGTGTATGACATTGGTGCAGGAACAGGATCGGTTTCGGTACAAATGGCATTGCAGTCGCCGGATATCACAGTTTATGCGGTGGAGCGCAATGAAGAAGGATGTCAGTTGATTGAAAGCAATTGTGAGAAATTCTGTGTGGATAATGTATGCTGTATACAAGGAATGGCACCGGCGTGCCTAAACGAATTGCCAGCGCCGACACATGCATTTATCGGCGGAAGTGCCGGAAATATGGCGGAAATCTTTGCAAGCATTTACAAGAAGAATGTAAGTTGCCGGATTGTGGTAAATGTAGTGACGTTAGAATCCCTGATAGAGCTGATGCGAGTGGTAGAACAATATCCGGATTACGAAGCAGATTTTATGCAGGTGCAGGCAGCACAGGCACAGCAGTTGGGGCATTTCCATTTGATGAAAGGCGAAAATCCGGTCTATATCGTGACCGTGTATCGCAAACGGATGTAGAATTCTAAGCCTAACATAAGAGATGTTCAATAAGAAAATCTTTGTTTTGAAGTAGCCATGGGAACATCAATAGGAATTTGCTGTGGTGTGCTTATCGGGGCATTTATTGGACATGAAAGGATACAGTGATTAATCAGCAGTTAGAAGAACAGGATATGGAATAAAGAGTGGAATAAAGGGGAGAAGCGATGAAGTGTCAGACACCAAGAATGATGATAGCAGGAACGAACAGCGGATGTGGCAAAACCACCGTGGTATGTGGGATTCTCTCAGCCCTGCAGCAGATGAAGAAGCAGATAGTATCTTGCAAATGTGGTCCGGATTATATTGATCCGATGTTTCACAGGCAGATACTTGGTGTCGATACACAGAATCTGGATCTGTATTTTAGTTCGCCGGAAGAAATGCGGTATCTTTTGGCAGAGCATGTGCAATCGGCAGATATTGCAGTGATTGAAGGTGTGATGGGGTATTATGACGGGAATCGTTTTGAATCAACGCAGGCAAGTTCTTATGAAGTCGCAAAAGAGACGCATACACCTACCGTTCTAGTGGTTTCTGCAAAGGGAATGGCGCAGTCAGTACTTGCGTTGCTGCAAGGCTTTTTAACATTTCAGCCAGATCATACCATTTGTGGTGTGATTTTAAATGGTGTGTCGGCGATGACGGGACAGAAATTATCGAAGCTGATAGAAGAACGCTTCGGAATTCGTGTGTATGGCTGTATTCCAAAGTTAGACAAGATTCAATTTGCAAGCAGACATTTGGGGCTTGTAACGCCACAGGAGATAGAAGAAATCAAACAGGATATGCAGACGCTTGGCAAATTATTTCTAGAATATGTGGATATGAATGGGCTGTGTGAATTGGCGAAAGGTGCGTCTGATTATGAAGCAGAGCAGCCGATTCGATGGAAGCAGACATTGGTGGCACAGGCAGGAAAGAAATCCTTACAGGTTACTGTGGCAAGAGATGTAGCATTTTCATTTTATTATAAAGAAAATCTGCAATTATTGGAACAGTGTGGCTGTACGCTGCAATATTTCTCTCCGCTGACGGATGAGAAATTACTAGAGAATACAGATCTTTTGTTGCTTGGCGGTGGTTATCCGGAACTGTATGCAAAACAATTATCAGAAAATGCACAAATGAGAGAATCCATACGCAATTATCTTACACAAGGTGGTTGTTGTCTTGCGGAATGTGGTGGATTTATGTATCTGTTGGAGCAGATGGCAGATGATAAAGAAACGATTTATCCAATGGTAGGATATTTGAAAGGAAGTAGCGCAAATACAGGACATTTGGTATGTTTTGGATATCAGGAACTTACTGCAAATAAACAGGATGCGTATCTGTACCCTGGCAGTATCAAGGCGCATGAATTTCATTATTGGGACAGCACGAATAATGGGAATACGTATCATGCAGTGAAGCCGTCTGGGAAGCGAAGCTGGGATTGTATCCACACGCAGAGAGGACAAATCCTTGGTTATCCACATTTATACTATTATGCAAATGTGGAAATGATTGGGAAATTTTTGGATGATTGTAGAAAAGTAAAGGAAGAACGGGAATCATGTTTACGTTAGTAATAGGCGGCAGTGGAAGCGGCAAGTCAGAGTATGCGGAGAATCAGGCAGTACAGCTGCACACACATGCGGATTTAATCTATATTGCGACAATGAAGGCATTTGATGAGGAATCTAAGAAGCGAATTGAGAGACATCGTCAGCAAAGAGAAGGGAAAGATTTTCAGACGATGGAATGTTTTCTTGGTTTAAAAGAAGTGCAGATTCCTGACGGAAGTACTGTGCTGCTTGATTGTATGTCGAATCTGGTTGCAAATGAATTCTTTGATGAGCAGGGAGCAGGAGAAGATACCATAGAGCAGGTTATTTCAGGAGTAGGACATCTGTTACGACATTGTGAAAATGTTGTCATTGTATCGAATGATGTCTTTGCAGATGGATATTTATATGATGCAGAAACGACAGAATATATACAGACATTAGGCGTTGTGAACCAGCGGCTCGCACAGATGGCAGATACGGTTGTGGAATGTGTTTGTGGGATTTTGCTTGTGCATAAGAGTGTATGATGTGATTTATGTATTCAAAAAAACCTGAAATTGGGAGAAATACCAAGCTGTTTTTTAATGAAGTAGGAAATGCAGCGAAGACAACAGAAATATTATTATGCAGATTTTGCAAGAATGGTTTTACAAAAGGAGGAACTATGCAATCATTGGTAATCGCATTTGCGATGTATTCAAAGATTCCAATGCCGCGTGTGGACTGGAATGAGAAAAATATGAAATATGCACTGTGCTTCTTTCCATGGATTGGAGGCGTGATTGCACTGCTTCAGGCTGGATGGATGTGGTGTGCAGATTATTTTCAGGTGGGAAATCTGCTGCGTGGAAGTGTTGCATTCTTCATTCCGATTCTGATTACCGGTGGAATTCATATGGATGGGTATCTTGATACGATAGATGCGATTCATTCGTATGGAGATCAGCAGAAACGATTGGAGATTCTAAAAGATTCTAATTCAGGTGCATTTGCGATTATTTATGGATTGGTCTATCTTGCATTATCGCTTGGAATCTGGAGTGAACTTACCTGGGCACAGATGCCGCGGCTTGCATTGGTATATTGCATCTCAAGAACACTCAGCGGATTAAGTGTTGAGCTGTTTCCGAAAGCGAAAAAGACGGGATTGGCAGCGACTTTTCAGGAACAGTCAGACCGAAAGAGGGTAAGTATTATATTAGGAATCTATGTGCTTCTTGAGGCAGCAATTCTTGTGTGGTGTGGCTGGCAGATTGCAGGGATTATCTGTGCAGCAAGTGTGATTGTATTTGCAATTCATCATCAGATGTGTATGAAGATGTTCGGCGGAATTACAGGCGATTTGGCAGGCTTCTTTTTGCAGGTCTATGAACTTGTAATGGCAGCAGTGATTTTGGGTGTGCAATATATATAATATTTTCTAAGTTCAAAAAGGCAGAAGAGAGCGCAAAACAAGAAGGATGGATTGGTGCTGTTGATTTAGAAAAAGAATTGGAGTGTAGTAAATAAGATGGGAAAAATAGTAGTAATTGGTGGATATGCACAGGGAAAGACGGCATTTGCAGTGGAAAAATTTCCGGAATATCAAGTGGTGTCACCACAAGAATGTATCAGTATGTTACAGGAAGGTTGTTTGAAAGACGGCGCATCACAGGCATTTTTGCTGGACGATTTTCATCTGTGTATGAAACAATGGCTGGCAGAAGGCAAAGATTATGTGCAGATTGTGGAGCAGATGTTAGAATATCCGGCGTGGATTATCCTTGCAAATGAAATTGGCTCCGGAATTGTTCCAATGGAACAGTCGGATCGAATGTGGCGGGAAGAAACAGGAAGGATGCTGACAAAACTTGCGTCAAAGGCGGACAAAGTATATCGAATGTACGCAGGAATTCCAACATTGATTAAGGGAGAATCGTGAAATGTTTCACAATTTGCTAGTATGCTGTATCGGATTTATCATTGATTTCATTTTAGGGGACCCACAAGGATTTTCCTTCCACCCGATTCGATTGATTGGAAATCTGATTGCAGCTTTGGATAAATTCTTACACACAAATAAAAATGAGAAGCAGCGCAGTGATGAATGTCTTCAAGGGAATAAAGATACGTTGGCAAATCGAGAAAGTCCTGTCAAAGAACTCTTAAAGGGCGGTGTGTTGGTAATCGTTGTACTAGTCATTTCAACAGGAATTCCAATTGTACTTCTGTATGCACTTGCACAGATCAACCGGTATGCTGAAATTGTTGTAGAAGGAATCTTGTGTTATTTTCTCTTTGCAACAAAGTCTTTAAAAACAGAGAGTATGAAAGTCTATACGGCGTTGCAACAAGACGGCTTAGAAGCAGGACGGACGGCAGTATCGATGATTGTCGGAAGAGATGTAGACAGACTGGACGAAGAAGGCGTAGTAAAGGCGGCAATCGAAACCGTAGCAGAAAATACGAGTGACGGTATTATCGCACCGATGTGCTATATGATGCTGGGTGGTGCGCCGCTTGGATTGTTCTACAAAGCAGTCAATACGATGGATTCTATGATTGGTTATAAAAATGCTAAGTATTTGTATTTTGGACGATGTGCGGCAAGGCTCGATGATGTGGTGAATTTTATACCGGCACGGTTCAGTGCAATCTGTATGTTGACAGCGGCTTACATATTACCGGTATTTGATGGAACGCAGGCAAGACGCATCTATCTGCGTGACAGAAAGAAAAGTTCCAGCCCCAATGCAGCGCAGACAGAATCAGTCTGTGCCGGAGCAATGCACATTCAGTTATTAGGGGATGCTTATTATTTTGGCAAATTGCATCACAAAGAAACAATCGGAGATGCACTTCGTCCGATTCAGAAAGAGCAGATTATAGAAGTCAACCGATTGTTGTATGCGACAGCAATCGTTGGAATGATTTGTTTGGCATTGTTGTATGTCGGTGTGGAGATGTGCCTTTCTTCCACTTTACAAATCCACTAAGAAGTGCTAACATAACTTTCGTTACGGATGGTATTCCAAATAGGAAACTGTACCGGCATATGAGAATTAACCATAGTTTTATTTGAATTTGAATCATGAGAGCACGGTAGTGATGACTGTATACAGCATACAACTACAGTGAAATGATTGCGTCACCGGAAAGTAAGGTGATAAGATGAAGATAGGATTTATAGGAGCAGGGAAAGTTGGAACTTCTCTGGGAAAATATTTTGTAGATGGAAACCTTCCGGTGATTGGCTATTATAGCAGACACCGAGAAACTGCCATAGAAGCAGCGAAATTTACAGGAACACAGGCGTATGAAGATTTAAGTCAGTTCGTTTATGATAGTGACGTAATCTTTCTGACAGTCTCCGATGGGGCGATACAGTCAGTCTATCATCAGATTCAGGATATGGGAATTCATCAAAAAATAATATGTCATTGCAGTGGCGCAATGACTGCGAACGAAGCATTTGCAGGAAGAGAGCAGTCAGGGGCCTTTGGATATTCAATACATCCGTTATTTCCAATAAGTAGCAGATTTGATACTTATCAGGAACTATCGGATGCTTTTTTTTGCCTGGAAGGCGATGAAGTACATATGCAAATGTGGAAGGATATATTTCATCAATTAGGAAATCCGGTGAAAATCATTTCTGCAGATTGTAAAGTGAAGTATCATGCAGCATGTGCGATTGCAAGTAATCTGGTGTGTGCGCTGATGGATACGAGTTTTGAGTTATTACAGGATTGTGGATTTGATGAGTCGGAAGCAGGACAGGCGGTAAGACCGTTGGTTATGCACAATATTGACCGGATATTTAAAGTCGGTGCCGTCGATGCGCTGACAGGAGCTGTGGAGCGCGGTGATACAGAAACGGTGCGAAAGCATTTACGCTGTCTTGATTCCTATACACAGAAAGATATGTACAGAGCAGTATCAAATCATTTGATTGATATGGCAATGGCAAAACATCCTGACACAGATTATGACGATATGCGCATGTTATTAAAGAGAGCGCAGGACAGTGGCAATCAGGAGGAGTTATGAAGAATACAGTAAATACGTTACTAGAAATGAAACGAAATGGAGAGAAGATTTCACAGATTACCTGTTATGATTATACAACAGCAAGACTTGTAGAGGCTTCTGATATTAATATGATTCTGGTAGGAGACAGCCTTGGAATGACGATGCAGGGGTACAAAGATACACTTCCAGTTACATTAGATGAGATGATTATTTATGGAAGAAGTGTACAGAGAGCCTGTGAAGATACATTTGTCGTGGTTGATATGCCATTTATGAGTTATCAGGCATCCCCGGAGCAGGCGTTAATGAGTGCCGGCAGAATTATGAAGGAGACAGGAGCAAGTGCCGTGAAGTTAGAGGGCGGTAAGGAAGTATGTCCGCAGATTCGTGCGATTACAGCAGCAGGAATCCCTGTTGTAGCGCATATTGGCATGACACCACAGTCTGTACATGCGATGGGAGGCTTTAAGGTACAGGGAAAAGGCGAGGCAAATGCCAGAAGAGTGTTTGAAGATGCACTTGCTGTACAGGAAGCAGGCGCATTTGCAGTAACATTAGAGTGTGTGCCACCGCTTTTATCAGAAGCAATTACCAAGAAATTAGATATTATTACGATTGGAATCGGAGCAAGTAAGGAATGTGATGCGCAGGTTCTTGTGTATCAGGATATGTTGGGAATGAGCCCAAGAACACCAAAGTTTGTGAAAACATTTGCAAACATTGGAGAGATGATGACACAGGCATTTAACGAATATGACAAAGAAGTAAAGAGTCAGGCATTTCCAACAGCAGAGCATACATTTGTCAAGAGTGACTGTTCAAAAGAATTTTTAGATGAGTTAATGGAGGAGTATAAATAATGATTATCGCAACAACAATCGCAGAAGTAAGAGCACAGGTAGCAGAATGGAAAAGACAGGGATTGACAGTAGGGTTAGTACCAACAATGGGATATTTGCATGAAGGACACGCAAGTTTAATTGACAAGGCAGTATCTATGTGTGATAAAGTCGTTGCCTCTGTATTTGTCAATCCGACACAGTTTGGTCCGGGAGAAGATTTAGAGACATATCCAAGAGATTTCAAAAGAGACTGTGCGTTACTTACAGAACATGGCTGTGATATGGTATTTCACCCGGAGGTTTCAGAAATGTATTATGAGGATGCTGCCACCTTTGTAGAGATTCTTTCCGATATGCCGAAGCAGTTATGCGGTAAGACAAGACCGATTCATTTCAGAGGTGTGTGCACAGTTGTTTCTAAGTTATTTAATATCGTCACACCGGATAAGGCATTTTTTGGTCAGAAGGATGCACAGCAGCTTGCAATTATCAGACGTATGGTAAGAGATATGGCTTATGGCATTGAAATTGTAGGATGTCCGATCGTCAGAGAAGCAGATGGTCTTGCAAAGTCATCAAGAAATACGTATTTAAGTGAAGAAGAGAGAAAGGCTGCGTTAATTTTATCACAAAGTATCAAACTTGCAGAACAGCTCTTAGCAGACGGAGAACGCGATGCAGATAAGATTGTAGAAGCAATGACAAAGAAAATCGAAACAGAACCGCTTGCAAAGATTGATTATGTATCAGCTGTAGATGGTGTAACAATGGCGACAGTTCATGATGTTCAGACACCAACACTTTTTGCAATTGCAGTATACATTGGCAAGACAAGACTGATTGATAATACGATTTTTGAATAAGCGATTGTTATGCAGTCATTCAATGAAAAATAAAAAACGCAATAAAGGTATATTTCAAAAACGATATACAGATGTATAGAGCATTTTTGTACGAATAATTAGGAGAGAAATATGTTAGTAGATATGTTAAAAGGAAAGATTCACAGAGCGACCGTTGTACAGGCAGAATTAGATTATGTCGGTTCTATTACCGTAGATAAGGAGCTATTAGATGCAGCCGGAATTTATGAATATGAAAAGGTGCATATTGTGGATGTGAATAACGGAAGTCGTTTTGAGACATATACGATAGCCGGAGAACCGGGTTCCGGAATGATTTGCTTAAATGGAGCAGCAGCAAGATGTGCAAGTGTAGGAGATAAAGTTATTATTATGGCATACGCCCAAATGACGCCGGAAGAAGTAAAGACAAACAAACCACAGGTGGTATTTGTCGATGACAATAACAAAGTATCCCGTATCACAACCTACGAAAAACACGGCAGACTCGAAGAGATGAATTAAACGAGCAGTGCCAAAAAAGGAGTACAAATATTCGACGAGAGCGAAGCTCTCACAAGAATATTTGTACTCCTTTTTTGATAGTGCGAGAGCACGCATGAGTTTCATCAAACTCTCGTACATGTATGAACGAACAGGGAGGTGGCTTTATAAGCGAGTGATTATTGCAGCAGTCATTGTGCTTGTAGGTGGGATTACAGCATTTGCAGTTGTAAAAAATAATAATGGTGAAAATACACCTGTAAGTGCAGCGGTTGATAACAAGTCAACGCAGGCAGACAACAGCAATACTGGCAATAATAATAGTAACAACAGTAATAAGGATACGAGTAATGGAAATAAGGCATCCCAAAAGGATAATATGGCAATTATTACTGTTGATAATGGTGCAAGCAAGGCTGTTGGTGTTGATGAATCAGGCTACATATATAAAAAGCCAAAAACAAAATCATCAATCAGAACTGTTGATATACTAGACTTCTTAATACCGATAATAAAACAATATCGTGCAGAATATGTGAAAATGCGTTGGAAACTTGGAACAGCATGGCAAGGCGAATCTACTCTTGGTGGAAACCTATTCGTTGGACTAGACGGAAAGAGATTGAGTGGCAGGTGTTGCATATTGGTATCTGAAAAGACATATTGAAAGATACAACGAATGGATTAGTAGGAATCCGACAAGAGCAAAGGAATTAGGATTTGAAGAATTACCGTTCATACCGCTTCATGGATTAAGACATTCATTTGCAACGCTGCTAAATTCAAGAGAGGTCAACATAGTTGATATATCTAAGATGTTAGGTCATAAGAATTGTACGGTTACAATGAATGTATATGCTCACAGTTTTGATGAGCAGAAACATAAAGCTACAAATACGATAAATGAGTTTATTGCAATGAACGCATAAGCAAAGAGAGCCAAAGGACAAAAATCCAATGGCTCCCTTTTACTATTTGTCTTTCAATTCCATGTGGTCAAGAGCGTATCTTAAAGCCATACTAATAAGTTCATTACGAGAACGGTTAGTTTTAGAAGCTAAGTCATTATATTCTTCTTGCAATGCTCTGTCTATGCGAATCGTCATAGTAACGGTTTTATCCTCTTTTGGAGTGACGATAAATTTTTCCATAATGCAAACCTCGCTATTATTTTTAATTACATTATAGTATTGATATAGCACACAAAACTATGACACAATAGTGAGTTGAATATTTACTGTACTTTTATGTTACAGTTTGCTATAATGCTAACATCTACTAAAATTGGAGGTATGACATTATGAAATCAAAGAAAGAGAAAAGTTCTATCAAGAAACCATTCTATAAGAAATGGTGGTTTTGGGTTATTATTGTTATAGTTGTTCTCTCTGCTATAAGTGGCTCTGATTCTACTACGGATAATAAGGACACATCAAAAGAATCGCAGCAAACAGAATTGACTCAAAGTACAGAAGAAACCAAGAACACAGAATCAGCGATTGATAGCATTGATTTTACTGTTTCTGATGTAAGAAATGATGTAACAGGAAATTGGAGAAAAGCATTGATTGCAAAGAATATTAAAATGGAAGACTATGCACTTGATTACTACAAAAAGTATTTCAAGAGTGATGATGAAATCCATGCCATAATCAATTTCAATTATAAGACAACAACAAAAATCTCTGTAATGGGTAATCTGCTTGGTGTGACTGTTTACGAATATGTAGACAAAGAAGAACATGACGCAAAGAGGTTATTTGGTGGTATGTTGCTTAAAGAATATCATGTGAACATGGATAATGGAGAGATTATAGAAATACAGTAAATGAAACGAAGCCTTAGCAAATGAAAACACTTGTTAAGGCTTTTGCTTTATACTATAATAATACTAAAGTTACGGAGTGCTATGGAGAGTTAGTACGAAATAAGGAAAGTAATACCATTAAAAAGGTAATAATAGTAATACTTATAAAGAGCTACGGAGAGCTACAGAAAGCATAAGCTAATTTATGCTATACTTCACTTAACTTAACGTTATTACAAAGGAGAAATGAATGATTAGCGAGTATGGAAATCAGCTGTTAGCGGAATTAGGTGTTAGTGGTGGAACATTTGTAATCGGATTGATTGTATTATATTTTATTGTGAAGTGGGCAGTGAAAAATGGTGTGAAAGAAGCATTATCAGATGTGAATATGAAAGAGCAGTTTGAACAGCTTACGAAGGCAGTGAAAGGAAATGAAAATCCATCATCAGATGAGGAGTGATGTATATGAAGTTATGGACGGTACAACCTTTATCCATTTTAGAGGAAATCAATGAAACGGGTGTATATCGTTGCAGAGAGGAATTATCTTATAATCTGAGTAAGAAAAATTCTTTAAAAAAGCAATATCAGTGGTTAATTAATAAGATGGAACAACGGATTGGAAACAGACCACAAGGGGTTGAGTATCCGGTGTGGGCATGGCATACATGGGACTTTGAGAGAAGATGCCCGGATGCAGATAGTGCAGCATTTTTAGAGCGTACAGAAGATAAGGTGTTATTGACATTAGAGATTCCGGATGAGTCGGTTGTATTAACAGATTTTGATGCATGGCAGCTTGTAATGAGCGGTGCTTATTTGACGAATGAAACAGATGAAAATAAGTTAGAGGCACAGGAAGATTATCTTGTATCATTAGAGGGAGAGGCATTGCAGCAGGCAATTGAGCAGAGTTGGGAACTGGTTTTTGATACGACAAAGATTGATACGGAGAAACTTCAATGGGGCAGATATATTCAGGCGACCATTTGGCAGATTCGCGCAGAAGATATTGTGGAGATGCAGGTGTTGAGAACAGAGTAAATAATATTAAAAGAAAAGGGTATTCAACAATAAATAAAAAGGTATGAAACTTTATTTTTAAAAAATATATATACGGAATTTGTATAACTAATTATTAAATATAAGCATTTGTAAAATTATAAAAATAAACTTAAAATATATTTAAAGATTGGGTGTAGCAATGGGAGGTATATATGGAAATAAGGTTAAATACCGGAAATGCGGAAATCGAAATAGATAATTTACTATATCTTACGGATAAAGAAGAAATTACAGATGTAGCAAAGTTAAAAATTAGTAATCATATAAAATATGGTGATGAAGAGTTTAATCGAATCAAAAGTTCAATTAAACAGATGGTAGGAAATGTGTTGCTCTTAGCGGACAGAAAATATATTGCAATTGCAAATCGTCTGTTGTGGGAATGTCCAAATCTTATTGCAACACAGGTGACAGACTCAAAAGATGCATATGAAATTGAGAAAACAGTAACGAAAACAGATAAATTATTATGGGATGTTCAGGCAGAAAAGGCAGAAGAAGATGTGGCACTAATGTCGGGTTGGACAAATAGTTATAATAATCAGAAGTTTTCAGATAAAGAAATAGAAGAGTATATTGAAGATAGCAGACTAAAACTTCTTCCATATTTGGGAAAAGATAAGGATGTTTTAGAAGTGGGTGTAGGCTCAGGAATGATTGCACGCAGATTGCTTAATATGTGCAAAACATACGATGGTGCAGACATCTCTAAAAATGTATTGGAAAAATTTACGAAATACTTAGAAGAAAATGAAGTAGAGAATGTTTCCTTATATAATTATGGTGGAGATGAAATTCAAAAAATAGGGAAGCAGTATGATATTATTTTTATGAGTTCTGTTACAGAGTATTTTAGTGGGTATAATTATCTTTTGGATGTAATAAAAAATTGTGTGGATTGTGTAAAAGAAAAGGGAATTATCTTCTTTGCAGATGTTTTTGATTTAGGAAGAAAAGAGGATTATAGAGCCTCTGTCTATGATTATGCACAGAGGCATCCGGGTGTAATTTATAAAAAGAATTTTTCACATGAGTTATTTATACCACGAGATTTTTGGGAGGATGCTTCCAAATTGACAGATGGAATTGTTAATTGTGTGGTTACTGACAAAATTGGAGAAATCGACAATGAAATAAACAAGTTCCGCTATGATGTTATGATATTCGTAGATAAGAATCGAAATGACCAAGTGTTAAATAAATATCAATTTGCGAGTGAACTTTAGGCTTATAAATATTGTTTGTGAAATATAGAAGATAAAAGGTTGTTAGAAAAATATTCTAACAGCCTTTTAGTTTTAGATGGAATCTTGCGTCTGTTTTCGCTTTCGTGTTATGATGAAAGAAATTCAAATTGGAAATAAGGAGTTCGTGATGCAAAATATACATGGTGGAGATATTTATAAGTATGAACAGATAATAGATTTTTCAGCAAATATCAATCCACTTGGCACACCGGAGTCTGTAAAGACAGCAATCCGTCAGGCGGCAGAATCGGCAGATGTATATCCGCAAATCTATTCCGACCGGTTACGAAGTGCATTAGCCAAACATTTACAGGTGCAGCCGGAGCAGATTATCTGTGGAAATGGTGCTGCCGACATCATTTACAGATATGCATATGCACTTCGTGCGAATAAGGCGTTGCTTACTGCACCCTGTTTTGTAGAGTATGAACAGGCATTGCACGCATCAGGAACGAAACAGATTGATTATTATGCGTTAAATCACACAGATTTTCAGATACAGGAAGATTTTCTAGATATGCTCCGTGCAGACTTAGATGTGGTGTTTTTGTGCAATCCGAATAATCCGACAGGAATGTGTATCAACGAAGCGGTGCTTACAAGGATTGTTCAGAAATGTTTCGAACTTCAAATTGCGCTTTGTGTGGATGAATGTTTTATTGAATTCTTGGAAGATGGTGCAGACAGAAGTTTATTGTCAAAGATTTCACAATACCCAAATCTATTGATTATTCGTGCATTTACAAAAAGTTATGCGATGGCAGGCGTGCGATTAGGGTATGGCATGACAGCGAATCAGGAATTGATTGAGAAAATGTATATATGTGGGGCATCCTGGAATGTATCAGTATTGGCACAGGCGGCAGGAATCGCTGCATTGCAGGAAAAGGGGTATCTTGCGCAAACAAGAGCGTTTCTTGCAAATGAGAAACAATATTTATATACGCATTTTGACAGATTAGGAATTCATTACTGGAAAGGTGCAGCAAATTATATCTTTTTTCAGGCAGAAACGAATCTGGGAGAACGGCTGTTACAGAAGCACATTTTGCTTCGAGATTGTAGGAATTATCACAATTTGCCGGATACTGCATCGAATGAACCACTGCGGTATTATCGGATTGCAGTGCGAACGAGAGCAGAGAATGTCTGTCTGATACAGGCGTTGCAGGAGATTTATTCGGCATCAGGTAAGGAAAGATGGGAATGAAATTTGTGTAAATTGACACCGCATCAATATATATGCAAATTTTGACATAGGAATTCATATAACGAAAAGATACACAGAAAGACGGATATAAGATGGCAAAATCAATTATGATACAAGGAACAATGTCAAATGCAGGAAAGAGCCTGTTTGCAGCAGGATTGTGCAGAGTATTGGCACAGGACGGGTATAAAGTAGCACCGTTTAAATCCCAAAATATGGCATTGAATTCCTATATAACAGCAGATGGATATGAGATGGGACGTGCGCAGGTTATGCAGGCAGAGGCGGCAGGAATTGCGCCGGATGTAAATATGAATCCGATTCTGTTAAAACCGACCAATGATACCGGCTCGCAGGTTATTTTGCAGGGTGTTGTTCAGGGAAATATGCGGGCAATGGATTATTACAAGCATAAGAAGGACTATATTCCGGCGATTTTAGAATCCTATCACAGACTAGAAGAACAATATGACATCATTGTGATTGAAGGTGCAGGAAGTCCGGCAGAGATTAATCTAAAAGAAAATGATATTGTCAATATGGGAATGGCAAAGATGGCAAATGCACCGGTTCTGTTGGTTGGAGATATTGACCGGGGAGGTGTATTTGCACAGCTAGTTGGTACAATGATACTCTTAGAACCAGAAGAACAAGCATATGTAAAGGGAATGATTATCAATAAGTTTCGTGGGGATGTTAAGATACTAGAACCGGGGCTTGATATGTTAGAGGAGAAATGTCACAAGACGGTGTTAGGTGTCGTTCCGTATCTGTATGTGGATATTGATGATGAAGATAGCTTAACAGAACGATTTGACCGGAAAGAAGCAGGTGGACTTGTCGATATTGCAGTGATTCGATTTCCACGTATCTCGAATTTTACGGATGTCAATGTATTTTCTTATTATGAAGGGGTTACAGTGCGTTATGTAAGTAATCCGTCAGAACTTGGCAATCCGGATATGATTATTCTGCCGGGGTCTAAAAATACGATAGAGGATTTGTTATGGATGCGTCAGAATGGTTTGGAAGCCAGAATTAAACAGCTTGCAGAAAAAGAGACCATCGTATTTGGAATCTGCGGTGGATATCAGATGTTGGGAAAACGTATCATGGATGATACGGGGGTAGAACATCTAGGAAGCGTGACAGGAATGGAACTGCTTCCAATAGAAACGATATTTATGCAGGAAAAGACAAGAACAAGAGTCAATGGAACATTTGCGCAGGTTGACGGTGCATTGTCGGCATTATCCGGCATGACGGTTGAAGGGTATGAGATTCATATGGGAACTTCAAAGGGAGTATCAGAGGATTCTGCAGAAACAAAAGAGTTTGTTCGTTTGTATCTAAATAATGCAAATGATATATGTAAAAACACACACATGGTACAATGCACCAAAGATTCCAAAGAAATAGCCATCAAAAATCCAGAAATTTCTCAGTGTCACGAAAATGAGCAAAAAATAACAAACGACACAGATAATGGTAATTTACAGAAATGTGTCACGAAATCAGATGGTGCACAGTCTGGGAATGTGTATGGAAGTTATTTACATGGAATCTTTGATGCACCGGAAGTTGCAAAGACGGTGATTACGGCAATTTTGCAAAAAAAAGGAATCAATGCAGAGCAGATTGGTACGATTGATGTGCAATCATATAAAGAGCAGCAGTATGACAAGCTCGCAGATGCGATTCGTGCTTCAGTAGATATGAAGCAGATTTATGAGATTATTGAACAGGGGATAACTACTCAGAACAGGTCGGAGCATTTATGAAGATGCTGAATAGATACGAAAAGGGAATGAAAGGTCATGAGTAAGAAGTTTGGAGAGATTGAGTTAGAGGAAGTACTTCCAAGTGAAATAGAGAGAAGAAGTTTTGAAATAATTACGCAGGAATTGGGAAATCGGACATTTCCAGCAGATATTGAGCCGATTGTAAAGCGTGTCATTCATACGGCAGCAGATTTTGACTATGCAGATAATCTGTGTTTTTCAGAAAATGTTGTGCCGATTATCAAAGATGCATTAAAGCATGGTGCATGTATTGTGACAGATACGCAGATGGCAAAAGCTGGCATTAACAAAAAAACGCTTGCGAAATATGGTGGAGAAGTGTATTGCTTTATGAGTGATGAAGATGTGGCAGAACAGGCAAAAAAAGAGCAGATTACACGTGCAGCGGTGAGTATGCGAAAGGCAGCTGCGCTTGATAAAGATATTATTTTTGCCATTGGAAATGCACCGACTGCACTTGTAGCACTCTATGAATTGATTGAGAGCGGACAGATTCACCCCAAAGCGATTATTGGCGTTCCGGTTGGTTTTGTCAATGTGGTTGCGGCAAAAGAGTTGATTATGAAAGCAGATGTTCCATATATTGTGGCAAGAGGTCGTAAGGGCGGAAGCAATGTTGCGGCTGCAATCTGTAATGCAGTATTATATAACATAAACACAAGGAGCGGGTATGGCAAATAAGGGAAAAGTATGGCTGGTAGGAGCCGGCACAGGAGATATTGGATTGTTGACACGCAAGGCGATGGACTGTATTAAGCAGGCAGAGGTTATTGTATATGATGCACTGTTAAGTCTGGAATTGTTGGCACTGTTACCGACAGATGCAGAGCTGATTGATGCAGGAAAGCGTGCGAGTAATCACACGATTCCACAGGAAGAGATGAATCAGTTATTATTAGACAAGGCATTAGAAGGCAAACGCGTGGTTCGTCTCAAGGGTGGAGATCCATTTGTATTTGGAAGAGGCGGCGAAGAGTTAGAATTGCTTGTTCGTCATCAGATTCCATTTGAGGTTGTTCCGGGCATTACATCATCCATTGCAGTAGCAGCATATAATGGAATTCCCGTAACACACAGGGATTATACATCTTCGTTTCATGTGATTACAGGTCATCAAAAGAAAAATGGTAAAGATATTGACTATGCATCGCTTGTGAAATTGGATGCAACACTTATTTTTTTAATGGGGGTATCGGCATTAGAGACGATTTGCAACCGGTTGATTAAAGCTGGAATGAATCCAGATACACCTGCGGCAATCTTAGAAAAAGGTACAACGTGCAGGCAGAGAAGAGTGGTAGCGACAGTATCTACCTTAAAGAAAGAAGCGGATGCGGCTGGGATTACAAGTCCTGCGGTCATTGTAGTGGGGAAGGTCTGTGTATTAGAACAGGATTTTGCATGGTTTGAGAAATTGCCATTATTTGGAAAGCAGATTCTTGTAACCAGACCGAAGGCATCTGCATCGAAGGTAGCGAAGCGATTGCGTCAGTTAGGCGCACAGGTTATTGAACTTCCAATGATAGAAACGGTCGGCGTAACCGCACTTACGGATGTAAAAAAACGTGCAGAATATACAGAAGCATTTTCAAGTGCAGTAGATGAGATGCTTCATACGCCAGAAAAGGTATGTGTTGCATTTACAAGTCCAAGAGGAGTGGAACATTTCTTTGAACAGTTAAAAGAGATGCACATGGATATGCGGACATTGTTTGCAAAAAAGGAGTTGTCATTTGCAGTATTAGGAAGTGGCACAGCGAAAGCCTTAGAGCAGTACAATGTATTTGCAGATTATATGCCGCGTACGTATTCGGTTGGCGCATTGGGAAGATTACTGGCAAAGGAATTAAAGGATACCAGCGTGTATATGTTCCGTGCGCAGAATGGTTCTAAGGAAATTGATGAAATCTTAGAACAGGCACAGCTTCCATATCGTGACATTGTTACATATTTCACAAAAAATCCAAAAACATCACCGGTTACAGATAAGATTGCACAGGCATTTGCTTGTGGAGAAATCGACGAGGTTATGTTTACAAGTGCATCAACGGTAGAAGGATTTGTGAAAAACTTCCCGGAACTTGATTATTCTACGGTGCATGCAGTGTGCATCGGCGAACAGACCGCCAATGCAGCAGGCAGCTATGGAATACAGTGCCGTATAGCAAAGGAAGCTACGATTGAGGCGATGGTTGCGGTGTTGCAGGACTAAAATATGAGCTTTGAGAATACGGCTGTGAAAAAAACTTCATACAAATTTTAAATTGTCCCTTTATTAAAGGGACAATTTGTGTTATAGTGGGAAAGCATGATACAAACAGGAAAGGATAAAAGGGAAAATGAAAAAGAAACATTTGATGAAACAGTTAGGCGTAGTGAAGCGTTTGCGCGCATTTGGACTTGCATGTGCATTGTTATTAACAGGCGCTGCAAGTGTGTCATTGACAGCATGCGGTTCGGCAAATCAGAAAACAGAGACAGCGGCCTCTGCATATGATGGAAAGTTAGAACTGGATCACAGCATGCAGCTGCGTTATGCGAAGTTATTCTCTGTAGATTACTATAAGGGCGGTTATAAGATGCTTACCGTTACAAACAGAGAGGAAGATACAGCCATTACAGGGAAAGAGACAAAGATTCTTATGGTCCCACAGGGAATGTCAACACCGGCAGAGGTAAGTGCAGACACTATCGTATTACAGGCACCGGCAGTGAATATGTTGGTATCGTCTACACCAGTAACTTCTCTGATGAATGCGAGTGGATGTCTAGACAGCATTACACAGGTAACATATGATAAGGATTCTTGGTATATCGATGAGGTAAAGGATGCATTTGATGCGAAGAAATTAAGTTATATCGGAACGTATAAAGAGCCGGATTATGAAGCAATCGTTGCACAGGCACCTACGGTAGCAGTATTTTCAACAATGCTTACAAGTGTTCCGGAAGTAGCAGATAAGTTAAAAGAATTAAAAGTTCCGGTAATTTTAGATCAGTCTACGTATGAAGATGATCCATTAGGCAGAGTGGAATGGGCAAAGTTTTATGCAGCAATGTGTGACAAAGAAGATGCTGCAACACAGATGTTTGAAGCACAGGCAGCATATGTTGATGAGATTTCAAAGGTGCAGGCAACAGGAAAGAAAGTCGCAGTATTCTACATTACATCAAAGGGGAAAATCTATGTAAGAAATGCAGGAGATTATCTTGCAAAGATGGTCGAACTTGCAGGTGGTGAATATGTATTATCTGATTTAAATAAGGATAAGACAGGAACACAGACGATGGAATCAGAAGCATTCTACACGGGGGTAAAGGATGCAGATTATATCATCTATGTATGGAGTCTTGGTGGTAAGCCGGCAACGATGCGTGATTTTACAGCAATCAATCCAATTCTTTCTGATATTAAAGCTGTGAAAGAAGGAAACGTATGGTGCACAACACCGGATTTCTTCCAGATTGCAGATACAATCGGCAGTATGGTAAATGATATTCATTTGATGTTGACAGCAGATGCGAATACAACGGAGTTGACTTACTTAAAGAAATTACAGTAAAATAAAAGGAGTTTATACTCGAAAATATGTGCGCAGGAGTGAAACAGGAATAGGGGAAACGTTCACTTCTGCGCATTTTTAGAAAGGATATAGATACCAATGAAGCGTAGAATTCGAATAGAAATTGTCTACATAATATTGATTGTATTAAGTATTTGTGCAGTTGTACTGAATATCAATACAGGAAATATTCATATTTCACCGCTTCGCATCTTTCGGATTATATTTTTGAAGCAGGGAGCTGGAAGTGCGGAATTTAATATTATATGGAAGATTCGTCTGCCGCGGTTGTTGACCGCTTCGATTTTAGGAGGGGCGCTTGCATTATCAGGGTATCTGTTACAGACATTTTTTAGAAATCCGATAGCAGGACCGTTTGTATTAGGAATCTCTTCCGGAGCGAAGATGTTTCTTGCGGTAACGATGGTTTTTTTATTAAATTATATTCCATCTATGCCAGTCTGGGCACAGGTATTTACGGCGTTTGTCGGCTCGTTGATGGCGATGTTGTATGTGTTAGTCTTTGCAAACCGGGTGCATAGTATGGCAATGCTGTTAGTTATTGGCATTATGATTAGTTACATCTGTTCAGCGGTTACAGATGTGTGTATTACATTTGCAAATGATTCGCAGATTGCCAATCTGACGCATTGGGCGATGGGAAGTTTTTCGGGAAGTTCGTGGACAACCGTGCAGATTGCAGCAGCAGTTGTGCTGCCGACAGCATTGATTACATATCTGTGTTCAAAGCCAATCGGTGCATATCAGCTGGGAGAAGGATATGCAAAGAGTATGGGAATTAATATCAAAGTGTTTCGTGTCATTATTATTGTGTTGTCGAGTCTGCTTTCTGCCTGTGTAACGGCACTTGCAGGACCGATTTCTTTCGTTGGAATTGCAGTGCCGCATATTACAAGACTGCTTTTGCGTACATCAAAGCCACTGATATCAATCCCGGCAATATTTTTAACGGGGATGGTATTTAGTATGTTTTGTGATTTGATTGCAAGAACCATTTTTTCACCGTCAGAACTTGCTATTGGAACGGTTACAGCGGTCTTTGGTGCGCCGATTGTCATTTGGCTGATGGTAAGCAGACAGAAAAAGCATTAAAAGATGGGAGGAAATGTGTTGAAACCATTTATATATACAAAGGATTTATCGGTTGGATACCATGGCAAATCCCTCATATCCGATATAAATATAGGAATTCATAAGGGGAAGATTCTGACACTAATTGGTCCAAATGGCTCTGGAAAATCTACAATTTTAAAGAATTTGATTCGGGAACTGCGCCCATTATCAGGGGCAGTTGTGCTTGATGGTAAAGATGTGTATTCCTATTCTGGAACGAATTTTGCAAAAGAAGTAGCGGTTGTTTTGACGGAGCGCATCCAAACAGAGATGATGACCTGTTTTGATGTGGTTGCAATGGGACGATATCCGTATACGAATTATTTCGGGAAATTAACAAAGGAAGATAAAGAAATAGTCTTGCAATCTCTTGAAATGGTACATGCAATGGATATTGCAGAGCAGGATTTTAATGATTTGAGTGACGGGCAGAAGCAACGAGTGATGTTAGCACGGGCAATCTGTCAGCAGCCACAGGTGATTGTTTTAGATGAGCCGACTTCATTTTTGGATATCAGACATAAGATTGAATTATTAGATATTTTGCGAAAGATGGCAGTGCGACAGCAGGTAACAGTTATTATGTCACTGCATGAAATTGATCTTGCGTATAAAATATCGGATTATATTTTAACGGTCAATGGAAAACATCAGCTGCAATTTGGAACGCCACAACAGATATATACCCAGACAAATATACGGGATTTGTATGAATTGTCACAGGGAACCTATGATGTAACATCAGGAAGTGTAGAACTTGCAAAGGTGGAAGGAACACCGCAGATATTTGTATTGGGCGGTTGCGGCTATGGCGTTGCAGTATATCGAATGTTGCAGCGGATGCAGCTTCCATTTGCAACAGGGATTCTTTATGAAAATGATATAGACTATCCGGTTGCACTGGCATTAGCAGCACAAATGATTACGGCATCGCCGTTTGAGCCGATTGATGAGATGGTCTGTCAGCAGGCAGTCATGCAGCTTACACAGGCACAGATTGTCATCGATTCGGGATGTCCGATAGGAACATTTAATGCTGCACAGAAGCAGTTACGGCAATTGGCAACCGAAGCAGGAAAGGTTATAATAGACTGTAAGAAACAATCATTAGAGGAAGTTGAATACGTGATTCAAAATTCTTATAAGATGTTTATGCAAAGAAAAAGGTGAGGAGAAAAATTTATGGGATGTTTTATTGTACCGGCGACAGAAGCAGTAGTAACAACAGTAGCAACAAAGGTAATGGAGCGTAAGCACAAGACGGATTGTGCGGCAGAGCATCAGGAATGTTCATCGAATGAGGCAACACAGGCAACGCGACTTCCCTTTGTACAGAAATTAAAATGGCTGAATCATTTATTGTGGGGAGGTTCTGTACTGTTATGTTTTGAACATGTATGGCATGGAGAAGTCGTACCATTTTTTCCATTTCTGACAGCGGCTGCAAGTCCTGAGGAGACAGCACAGATGCTTCATGAAATGAGTACTGTCGGTGTGACGATGGCAGTGGCGGTTACTGGTGTCTGGGCGGTGATGGTGCTTGTGTCAAATGCAATGGAACAGGCAGCAATCAAAGAAGAACGATTCGTAAAACAGGAGAAGTAAGATGACGTTATTAATTACGATATTTGCAGCCATTATCAGTACAATTGTCTGGTATACGCATGCGCCGAAAAGTGTTATGAAGGTTGGTATGTTATGCTGGTTGTTCTGGGGAGCTTCCCTGATGTGGCTTGTAGATGCAGTCTTTGAATATCTGGAACTTGGTGCAGCTTATTTTACCCCTGCACCACAAGATATGTTAAATGATGCATTTCTGGGGTTATGTGTTGTTGCATTGGCACTGGTAATCTGGTTGGTATATGTACTGATAAAAGATCCGAAAGGGGTTATGAAGTCCTATTTGATTCAGAAAAATAAAGAGATGTAATGATTGGGCAAAAGGTTTAACAGGAAAATAACCTGCGGATGTAGAGAAAGAAAAAGAGGAACGGTATGTATTTAACATGGGGTTATAAGATATATAGATTTTTTGGAATTATAGGAATCTATCTGTGGGCAGCAATTCTGCTGTTTTTTTCATTTGGTATTTTTTCAAAAGAATTGTGGCATTTTGATTATTTTTTTGCAATGTTTATTCTCATTAGTATGTGGAGTGTACATTTATATTTATTATGGGTAGCCAAGAAGGCAAAATTTTTCAGCGATTTTTTTGGAAACTGCAGAGAAGGATTTATTCAATTAAGAGTTTTGAGTACCGCAATTGGGGCTTGTGAAGAAGAGCTATTAAAAGAAATCAAACGATGTCAGAAACACCATCTGTTGAAGAAAGTTCATATTGTTACTGATCATGTAAAATATACGACCATCCGCTTGAACGGTCCAATCGATTCATACAGAATCAAACGTTGTCCGAAATGTGGAGCAAAGAATCATGTGATTGATGGATTTGTAACAACATGTGAATACTGTCATGGCAGTTTAGACAAATAAGGGAGTGTTGTTATGTATTATGAAGTAGCGAAGATTCGATCAAAGAAAATTCTATGCAGTATCATTATTGCGTTATTAACACCATTTGTTGCCATCCTTGGAATTCTATTGCTTTATGTATTGCTGACGCACAATGAAGGGGAGGCGCTCAATGCAGTTTTGGCATTTCTGTTTGTAACGGTGATTATATACATTCGCAGTATCAGACAGGTAAAACGGGCACATATCGTACAGAGAATCAATCATATGTTAGAACAGGATGAAGATGGTCTGATTCCGATTGCTGACATTGCACAGCAGTTGGGAATGGAGCAGCGTCATTTTCTGCGGATATTTATAGATGCTGTTGGCAAAGCACAACTGCGGCGCTGCAGTATTTATCCGGAAGATCCGACGTATATTATTCTTGATAATGGAAGCCTGAAAATAAAAGAACGTTTTCGTGCAACACATTGCAAAGTATGCGGTGCAGCAAATGTCATACGTCTGGGATTGGATGAACATTGTAAATATTGCGGTTCTAAGATTGAATCATAGTGTTTGGTAACGAAAGACACGATTGTTTTTTGATATAGTGGGCGGTGAGCAACAATCACAGTAGATGTTAAAGAAATAGACAATCACGTTCGTGCAAACTGTAAGCAATATAAAAATGAGACAGATATATGGAGAAGGATGATATGAATACACAACAAACAATCGTACACTGTAAATTCATTCGCCACGGCAGAACACAGGCAAATCTTGAAAAACGATATATTGGAAGAACGGACGAACCATTATTAAAAGGAGAAGAACGGTCTTTTGGGGATTGGAAAGATTGTGTCGCAGATGTTGTGTATACAAGCCCAATGAAGCGCTGTGTACAGACGAGTGCTTATATTTTTCCAGATAAAGAACCGGTTATCATAGAGGATTTCAGGGAAATAGATTTTGGAAAATTTGAAATGAAAAATTATCAGGAATTACAGGATGATGCAAACTATATCCGCTGGATAGAAAGCAACGGAACACTTGCATTTCCCAATGGAGAGAGCAGGGGGGATTTTATGAAACGCTGTATGAATGGATTTCATCAAATGATTGCAGACATTACCCGAAATTATTATGGATATTCAGAGGTATCCGTAGCCTGTGTTGTACATGGTGGAACGATTATGGCGATACTGTCGCAATTATTAGGCGGCGATTATTTTGATTATCAATGTGCAAACGGGCAGGGGTATGAAGTGAATTTGTGCATAAAAGACGGGAATCATATTCACAAATAAAACCATACGAAAGGAGCCTATCATGTATACAACAGACCAACCCAATGCATACATTATCTTTTCCTTTACCAGACAGGCAAATCAGACTGCATTGCATTTACAGGAAGCGTTGCAACAACAGTATCCGGCGGCTGCAATTGATTCATTTACAATCGAAAGACTTGCAAACGAATCCCAGTTGTTTGCAATGAGGGAGGGGCTGCAAAAAACGGTTGCGCAATATTTTCGTCAGGAAAATGTACTTATCTTTATTGGAGCGTGCGGCATTGCAGTACGAAGTATTGCACCATTTATCAAAGATAAATTAACAGATCCGGCGGTGTTGGTTGTAGATGAGCAGGAGCAGTTTGTGATTTCCTTATTGTCCGGTCATGTTGGAAATGCAAATGTATATGCGAAAAATATAGCGCAGATGATAGGAGCAACGCCGGTTATTTCGACTGCGACAGATTTGAATAATTTATTTGCCGTTGATACATTTGCAAGGCAAAACGGTCTTACGATTGCGGATAGAACACTGGCAAAAGAATATTCTGCAAGACTGTTAGAAGGAGAAATACTTCCTATTGTGTATACAGAGCAGATACAGCTGCCGCAGGAATTGCATCATAAACAAGAACTGCAGGTTCAGACGTATCAACAGTACGGGCAGACACAAGAAAATTCAGAACTTGTCTGTATGATTACACCGTATACGACAAAAAAGTTTACTCATCAGGCAAAATCATTTGCAAGGATACTATATCTCATACCGAAGCAGGTGGTAATCGGAATCGGCTGTAAGCGAGGAACAGATGCAGATAAATTATTAGTATTTGTCCGGGAAATTTTAGCAGACTATCAACTGTCAGAACAGTCGATAGCGGCAGTTGTCAGTATTGATTTGAAGAAAGAAGAACAGGCGATTTGTCATGTGGCAAAGTATTTTGGATGTGACTATGAGACGTATCCGGCAGAAGTGTTACAGGAAGTGGAAGGAACATTTATCAGTTCAGAGTTTGTGAAAAAGGTAACAGGAACAGACAATGTCTGTGAGCGGAGTGTTGTGCGATATTGTGGAAAAGATACGAGGCTTTGTAAGAAAATTGCACGGGACGGAATGACAATTGCGTTAGGGTTACTTGAAGTTAAATTGTGAACATTTTGTGATTGAAAATAAAAAAAGCATATGATAGAATGAATTTGCTTGTATGATATGGTAAAAACCAAAGAAATTTATTTCAGAGGGATGTCAAACAAGTAAAAAAACGTAAGAGGAGGTATATTTTTATGGCGCATAAACGTACAAAAACAAGTGCAGCGATAGGATTGGCACTTGCAACGATTATGTGTGTGTTTGCTTTGGTATTTGTGTTTGGCAGTAAAGAAGTAGATGCAGCAGATACGAAGTTGACACCTGATGCGAATGGTGTTTGGCATTATTCCGTAAATAATGTTGAAGACCATGATTATGTAGGCCTTGCATTTGATGAGAATGTTGGTTGGTGGTATGTTGAAAATGGTACCATTAATTTTGATTACAACGGACTTGTTGAATTTGGCGGTACATGGTGGTGTGTAGCCGGTGGTCGTGTTGTCTTTGACTATACAGGACTGTGGAGTGATCCGACAGTAGGCTGGTGGTATGTTGAAAATGGTACGATTAATTTCGCATACGACGGAATCATTAATTATGAAGGCAGCTGGTGGTGTGTAGCCGGTGGCCGTGTTGTCTTTGACTATACAGGACTGTGGAGTGATCCGACAGTAGGCTGGTGGTATATTGAAAATGGTACAGTTAATTTTGGATATGATGGTATTATTCCATTTAACGGTGGCTGGTGGTGCGTAGCCGGCGGAAGTGTTATTTTTGATTATACAGGACTGTGGAGTGATCCGACAGTAGGCTGGTGGTATATCGAAAATGGTATGGTTAATTTCAACCACAGCGGACTGGTACAGTACGGTGAATGGTGGTGCGTAAAAAATGGCGGCGTTGACTTTGGTTATACAGGTCTTTGGAATGATGCCGTTGTTGGTATTTGGTATGTTGAAAATGGTTCCATTAATTTTGGATATAACGGACAGGCAACATACAATGGAAAGAAGTATACTGTAAGCAATGGACAGGCAACTCCTGTTTCAACGAAGCCTGAACAGCCTACAAATCCAACAAAACCATCGAATCCGACAAAGACGGATACTTCAGATAAGACATTTGCATTAGGAACAAAGCAGACAGGAGCTATCACAGATGGTGGTCTTTATGTTATCCAAAGTGCTGCAAATGAAAATATGGCACTTACTGCTGTAAAGGGTTCATCAGAAGCCGGATATAATGTTGTTATGGCACCGATTGATGGAAGCAATGCACAGAAGTTCTTGATTTATAAGCAGGCAGATGGAAGCTATATTTTATTAAATCAGATGTATAAAGATGAAGATGGTAATGGTTATCTGTTAAATGCACTTCATTTTGGTTGGAATGATTCAGCTGTTGATAATGTTAGTGCAACACCAAATAGTATATCAGGTTGTAAGAACTGGTATATTAATGAAGTGGGCAGTGGTACATATGAATTTATCGTACCTAGAACAGATGATTTCAAGCCTGCATTAAACGCAGAAGGTACAGGCAACGGTGCAAATGTAGGAACTGCAAAATATACAGGCGACAATACACAGAAATTCTATCTTAGAAATCCATACACAAAAACAATGGATGAAGGGGAATTTACAATCCAGCTTTCAAGTGATAATAATCTTGTTATGGCATCTGAAAATGCATCCATAAAAGATTCTGCATTAGTAAGAGCTGCAAAGTATAATGCAGGTTCTGAGCAGATTTATAAATTAGAATGTGCAGATGCAAACAAAGGATTATACCTTATTAAGAATGTTAATTCACAGAGAGTATTAGAGATGGATGGTACATGGACATCAGGTACAAAAGTATTCCAGAATGTTCCAAATGGTTATCCTTCACAGTATTGGTATGTGCAGAAGAATAATGATGGTACAGTAACATTTGTAAGTGCACACAGCTATCAGTATTTGACAGTTTCAGCGAATAAGGAAGGCGCAGCATTTGTTCAGTCAACAGGAACAGACAGTGCATCTCAGAGATTTAAACTTGTAGAACGTAAGGAAGAAGTAGCGGCAGATGTACTTACAGGTACTTATGTGATTGGAAAGAGAAATGTTCGTTTCCAGTATATTGGTCGTGGTGTATACAGCCTTATGGATGTAGATGCTAAGAAATATTTAGCAGTAAGCGGCAATGATTTACAGTTAGTAAATAATGATGATACATTAGCAAGAAGATGGACTGTAGAAGGTTCAGCAAAGAAAGGCTATGTAATTAAGTCAGCTGCAAGTACTCGTTATCTTGCACAGAATGGTTCTATTTCTAGTAAGAAACAGACAATAAAATTAACAGAAGCTAAGATGAATGATTATACAAAGAAGTATGATCTTGGTTTTATGGCAGATTCTTTAGGGGAAGATGTACAGATTATTCGAAGAGCAGTTAATTTAGGTATTGACTGGAAGCAGTATATGAATCCTGCAGACAGTATGGCAGAAGTAGAAAAGAGAGTAAATAGTGCAATCAAGCCGGCTGGGGATGTTGTTCTTTACAAAGGCGATGATGAAGATGATTTGAATAAGTTCATGAAGAATCATACAGGTAAGACAATCAAGTTGACAAAGGATATCAAAGTGAATAATAAGGGAACCGGTAATCAGGGTACGATTATGATTCCATCGAATGTACATCTTGACGGTGATGGACATTCATTTGTCATTGAACAGGGCGGTAAGGTTCCGAATGTAGCAGTAGCATTCTTCTACTTTGATGAAGCAGGTGTTCAGCATATTTCAAATAATGCCGGTATTAGCAATGTGAAGATTGCATATGCAGCAAATACACAGATTTGTACATTTGGTGCAGACAATATTTATATTGCAAATAATGAATTAAGCAATGCAGTATTGAATCCAATCGCAATTATGTCTCACGAAGGTGATATATCACATAATGTTAAGGTTGAAGGAAATACAACAAGAAACAGTGGAAGTGACGGTATTGCCGTATATGGTGATCAGTATGATATTATTATTCAGAATAATAAGGTATCTGAAGTTTACGGTCGTGCCGGTATCATGGTAAGTTGTTTTGCAGACGGTGTTCTCGGAAGAGTTGACAGCATTGCAAAGGGACCACATGATGTCATTGTTAAAAATAATGATGTAAGTAAATGTTATGGCGACAGAAGTGTATCTGGTGAAGGTATCTACTGTCTTGGAACATACAAGGTTTATGTAGTAGGCAATAATATCTATGATAATGCATTGGAAGGTGTATGCTTTGATAATGGATGTGTAGGTAATGCATTTATTGGAAACAAAGTACATAACAATGGTACGGTTGGTGGTTTCCCTGGTGTATCAATTGATAATGGTGCATATAATATTGTAGATAACAACGAAGTATACAACAATAGTTGTGATGGTATTAAGCTTGTACGTACAGGTGTTGCAAATGTTATTGTAAATAATAGAGTTTATAACAATGATACAAACACAAGAGATGGTAAGTCTGGTAAGATTTTATCAAGTGCAGCAATCAATCTTCAGAACCTGAAGCCGGATCCAACAGATTTTGATCATTTAGATGGTACAGGCAGTGATTATAACTATATTGTAGGTAATACAATTACAGGACATGATCATGCAGTATATATCGCTGATGATTCAGAACAGGGTGTTGTTGTAGGAAATGTTGCATGCTATAATACAGCAAAGAATGTAAAGTCATTCGTAAATGTTGATTTCTCAAGTGGAAACAATGTTGTAAAGAATAACAGCTATAAATAAAATGTATCTATTCAATAGAGCATACAAGCAGATAGCATAAAGAAGGAGCTGTGAAATAAACAGTTCACAATAAAAAGGACATTTGAACGCGCAAATGCGGGAACAAATGTCCTTTTTTATTTTGTACAGCAGATGCTACAATTTTTACAGAGTCATAGAATAAAGTTGAATTGTATAACAGGACAAAACAATTTTAAGAAATATACCGGTCATTGGCAGACATTTTTTTGACCAGACGAAATGACACGATAAAAAGAAGGATAACAAATACAAAGAAAATCCATTCGGTGTCAGGGTT
Organism: Lachnospira sp. UBA4346; assembly: GCA_002394205.1. Lineage (GTDB taxonomy): Bacteria > Bacillota > Clostridia > Lachnospirales > Lachnospiraceae > Lachnospira. The sequence continues at coordinate 42,548 of DGTC01000022.1, forward strand.
TGGTATAGAAGCGATAAAATCATAACATCCATGCAACAGTGCAGGAAGCAGTACGCATAATATCCGACACAGCTTTGAAAGCGCAGGGCGGTTCCATAGGTCAAATCGTTTCGCAAATCCATAAAATACACCCATAAATATGCCAAAACAGGCGTGCCCCGGAATTGCTGTCACCGCACGTAAAATTGCAGTCGTAAAGCCATAAGACAGCACATATCCGATATTTTCCCATAAGGCAAAGCCAAGCGCAATCGCCGTAGAATAGACAACACCGTCAAATTGACAATTAAATTCTCTAGATTTCCAAGTAGTCTTCTTGAGCATAAAATATTTTGCCCCTTCTTCCGCAAATGCGACAATTCCCAAATATATAATCAAATTATAAAACAAAGTATTTTCAGGAACATAAGCACTTAAAATTGCATCACCGACACGTTCTAGGACAACTGCAATGACAGTGGATATAATACCCGAAAATACAAGCCGGATTAATAATGGAATCGGTTCTTTTTCTAACTTATCCATTTTGTAGACTTTCACAAGAAGAATGATAGCTGGAATAATGGCTGCCAGAATCAGAATTCGATTGTAATAATAGTAAAAAAACATAATGCACCTCCTAGTCACAATAATACTTATTTTGAAACGGAATGAAGAAAAAGTCAATGTATAGATAAATGATTTAACGAAGATAAGAAACGAATGTTAAAAGAAGGTTTCTTATCTCACTTTTTGAGAAAATCTGCCCGTTGTTTTACTTATTTTGTACAGATATAATCAAATTAAAGAAAAAGAAACGCAAGTTTCCAAAATAACATATTTGAAATAAGGAAAAAAGGAGAATAAATATGTCAGAACAACAGGAAGAAAACATTATGGGAACACTTCCCATTGGGACGCTTCTGATGAAGATGTCTGTACCGATGATTCTTTCAATGATGGTATCATCACTATACAATATTATTGATAGTATCTTCGTATCCAGATTAGGAGATCATGCATTGACAGCGATGTCACTGGCTACGCCAATATCAAGTCTGTTGGCTTGTATTACAGTAGGATTTACGGTTGGCATGAATGCAGTACTATCCAAAAAATTAGGTGAGAAAGATGTGAAAGCAGCCAATAGGGCGGCAGGAAATGGCTTGTTGATTAACTGGATTGTTGCTGGAATATTTCTTATTTTTGGAATGTTTTTTGTTCGTACATTCTATGCATTGCAGACAGATGTAAAAGAAATTCAGGATTTGGGAGTACAGTATACATCTATTACAAGTATTTTTGCATTTGGTCTTGCAAACCAGACAATGTTAGAACGAATGTTAATGGCAACAGGAAAGCCGCTTGGCTCCGTATTTGCACTATTTACAGGAACGGTCGTCAATTTAATTTTAGATCCAATCTTAATTTTTGGATTTTTTGGTGTGCCGGCACTAGGAATGCGAGGTGCAGCAATTGCAACAGTTGTAGCACAGTTTGCAGCAGCCACAGTAGCACTTGGATTTAATTTGAAAGTCAATAAAGAAATTACATTTGGAGTATCCATGTTAAAGCCGGATGTAAAGATTTTGAAGGAAATCTGGTCTGTCGGGCTTCCGGCAGCATTACAACAGTCGATTAGTCCATTGATGATTTTTGGAATGAATCAGATTCTGCTTGGATTTACAACAGCAGCACCGGCAGTTTATGTAATTTATGTAAGATTACAAAGTATTGTTTTAATACCAATTTGGGGCCTTAGAAATACCGTCGTATCTATTATCTCTTATAACTATGGCGCGGGATACAAGGAACGAATTGAAAAGATTATACGGGTGTGTCTGATTGCAACGGTATGGATTACTTGCATAGGTGTGATTCTTTTTCAGGTATTGCCGGCACAGTTGCTTGGCTTATTTGATGCAAGCGGAGAAGTGTTAGATATAGGAATGGTTGCATTGAAAATTATCAGTTTTGTATTTCCATTTTCCGGACTGACGCTGATATTAGGTTCATTTTTTCAGGCATTGGAAAAGAGTATGGATACGTTAATTGTATCAATTATCCAGTGTATTTTAATGTTGGTAACAGCTGCATTATTGGCACATTTTGGTACGGTATATACAGTGTGGTTCGCATTTATTATTACAGAAATTATTGTGGCGGCGATTGCTGGTATGTTTATGATACAGGTTAGAAAAAATGTCATAGCAAAGATAGGAAAGAACGCTTAGTAAAACAAAATGTACCTTTTGACACACGAATCACAATAGAAAAGGATTTTGTATCGTTTTATTATGTAGCGATAAAAATAACAAGCAAAAAGAAAAGAGGAGTAGCGTATGAAAAAATTATTAACATGGACCTTGGGGATTATGATGGCGTTTGCACTCATTGGGTGTGGACAAAACAGTGGTAACACATCAAATGCTGCAAAAGAAACACAGACAACAAATAATGTGTTGGTTGCATATTTTTCACTGGCGGGTGAGCAGTACAATGTTGGTGTGATTGAAGAAGGAAATACAGCGATTGTAGCAAAAATGATTGCACAAAAGACAGGTGCAGATATCTTTGAAATCGTTCCGGTTAATGCATATCCGTCTAGTCACAGCGAATTATTAAATGTAGCAAAAAGTGAGCAGTCTAAGAATGTAAGACCAGCCATCGCAGGAACAGTGAATAACATGGCACAGTATGATGTTGTATACATTGGATTTCCAAACTGGTGGGGCGATATGCCAATGATTGTATACAATTTCTTAGAAAGTTATGATTTTGGCGGAAAAACAGTAATACCATTTTGTACACATGGAGGAAGTGGATTCTCAGGAACAGAGAAGAGCATTGCAAAAATCTGTAAGGAAGCAAATATGTTAGAAGGATTTGCAATTGCAGGAGAAACAGCACAAAATGACAGAGCAAAGACAGATAGTGCTGTATCTGCCTGGCTGTCAAAAATTGGCCGGTAAGGAAGTGATACATGGATGAGAATGAACAACATGAGAGTAATTCCATTTGTATTAGGACTTATGATGTTTAGCGTTGGCTGTGGCAGACAGATACAAGTTACAGATACGAAAAACAAGCAGGAGTATAACAGCGAATTACAAACAGAAGCGACAATTCACACAGAAGAACAGACGACACAGTTTTTAACGCAAGAATATGTAGAGATTACAGAAAAGCAAGAGGATAAAATGATGGTACAGGAATTTGATTTTACAGCATTTCCAAATGTAAATATTACAGGGATTCGGATAGAGGACTTAGATAAGACGGAGCAGCAGGTGTTGTATCAGGCAGCAAGATACTGTCAGGCGATGATGGATGCAGATATTACAACGATGCGGGAAATTGTTGCAGAAGATAAGACATTTACGCATATGAGTGGAAGAGTACAGACACGGGAAGAATACTTTGCAGATATAGCAAATGGAAGCCTGCATTATTTTACCATTGGTATGGAAAATCCAACCGTGACTGTCAATGGAAATCAGGCCGTTGTATCATATACATCTGTATTAAATGCGAACGCATATGGTGCGAGAGGAACGTATCGAATGTCAGGCAATCATTATTATGAACAAAAAGATGGCATCTGGTATGCGGTTAATCCATAAGATTCAGCAGAAGCCCAGCAAAGGCTTCGATTCTGGGGAGTTCTAGGAGATGGATTTCACAAGATAAGAAACGAATTTAAAAAATGAGTTACTTAACCCACGAAAATTAAAAAACTGCCCATTGTTTTTCATATGGGAAATAATTAAGATTAAATTACAAGATAAGTAACGCAAGTTGCAAAAAGTAAAAATATGATTTAAGATAATGGAGGAACATAAAATGAGTAGAAATGAACAGACATTTATTACATTAAATGATAACACACAGATTCCACAGTTTGGTTTGGGCGTATATCAGGTACCGGAAGGACCTGACACAGTAAATGCAGTTGCAGAGGCATTAAAGATGGGAATCAGACATATTGATACAGCACATGCATACCAGAATGAGCGCAGTGTTGGAAAGGCAGTGAAAGAATCTGGAATCGAAAGAGAAGAAATCTGGATTACAACGAAGCTCTGGCCACATGAATACGGTGAGGGCAAGACGATGAAAGCAATTGATCAGATGCTTGAGAGATTAGATACAGAGTATATTGATTTGTTATTGCTGCATCAGCAGTTCGGCGATTATTTAGGTGCCTGGAAAGATATGGAGAAGGCAGTTGAACTTGGGAAAGTAAGAAGCATTGGAATCTCTAACTTTGAATCAAACAGATTAGAAGAACTTTGTGAAGCGGCAACAATCAAGCCTTCTGTTCTTCAGGTAGAATGTCATCCATATTTCCAGCAGGGAGCACTAAAGAAGCGCATTGAAAAATATGGTACGGTCATTGAATCATGGTATCCATTAGGACATGGCGATAAGAATTTGATTCAAGAACCATTATTTACACAGTTGGGTAAAAAATATAATAAGAGCAATGTTCAGATTATTTTAAGATGGCACATTCAGGAAGGAATTATTGTATTCCCAAGAACAACCAATCCATCACATATGAAAGATAATTTTGACATCTTTGATTTTGCATTGACAGAAGAGGAGATGAATCAGATTCGTGGATTAGATAACGGAAAGAGATTCTATAATGTTTCGTTAGAAGATCAGGAAAAGACATTAGGAGCATGGCATCCGGCAAATTAAATAAAAAGGAGTGCGTAAACAATGATTTTAACAGGAAAAGAAGATTTAAGAGTACAGAAAACAATGGAAGCGATTCAGAGCAATTTCCATGATTTGATATTAGAAAAAGACTATGAAGCGATTACTGTCAAAGAACTTTGTGAGCGCGCCAGAATTAATAAAAAGACATTTTACACCTATTATGAGACATTAGATGACTTACTGTTAGAAATGCAGATAATGATTTCATCGGAATATAGCGAGATTATTAAAGATTATACATTAAAAGATTTGGATAAATATATTCGTGCCTTTTTTGAATTCTCAGAAGCAAAAGGCGAGTTTTATGAGAAAATCACATGCGGCGGAAGTTATTCCCATATTCGGGAACAGATGATTCGCAAGGTAAATAATAACAGAGATTATTATCCGGAATTACAGAAATTACCAAAAGACACGCAGGTAATTGTTAGGACATTTTTAGCAGAGTCATTATTGTCGATTTATCGCAAATGGATAGAGGGCGGAAAGTGTGTGCCACTTGAAGAGATTATCGCATTGACGACAGAGCTTCTAACGAATGGTGTCAAAAAATATATGAATTAGGGCTAAAATAAAGTTGTTATGATATTTGGAGGAAATGAAAATGGCAAAAAATCTAGTGATTTATTATACAAGAACAGGTGAAAATTATGTAAATGGTTCCATTCGACCAATTGCAAAAGGAAATACAGAGGTTGTTGCAGAGTATATTCAAGAAGCTGTAGGTGCAGATTTGTTTCAGGTAGATACGGTAAAGCCTTATAGTGAATCTTATATGACTTGTATTGAAGAAGCGAAAAAGGAATTAAAAGAAGATGCACGACCAGAATTAAAGCAGATATTGTCAGATATTTCACAATATGACAATATTGTGATTGCAGGTCCATGCTGGTGGGGGACATATCCAATGGCAATGTTTACACAGCTTGAGCAGTTAGATTTTACAGGTAAGCATGTATTTGCTGTGATGACACACGAAGGAAGCGGTCAGGGAAGCAGTGAACGTGATGTGAAAAAATTCTGCAAAGGTGCAACCGTAGGAAAGAGCCTTGCAGTACACGGTGGAAGTGTTGCAGCAGCGAAGGCGACAGTAGCTGATTGGGCAAAGAAGAATTTGGTATAGAGAATAATCCCATAAATTAGGAATAGGAATAACAGAATGGGGAAAGATGCACATGAAAAAGAAGCTATGAATCACAGTAGATATTTTAATGACGATACTGATGCCGCTACTGATGGCATATACGCTGGTGGGGGAAGTGTTACATGAATGGTTTGGAATTGCCATTTTTGTATTATTTATTGTACACCATGTATTGAATGTTCAATGGATAAAAAATATTTTTCGTGGGAAATATAATGCGGTCAGAACACTGAATCTGATTGTGAATCTGGCGTTAGCAGTCTTTATGTTTTGCAGGCAGTTCTTGCAGGTTATGGAATCTATGCATTTGTCAAAAGAGGATTTGCAGATTACCTGTTTATGAAAAGCGTATTTGTCTTTTTCGATTTCTCAGAACCGGTTATTTTCTTCTTAGTAGATTATGCAGCGGTAATGATTCTATTTGCATTGATTGGATATTATATCATACACTCAAAACCCGCACGTCGTATGCAGACATCAGCCAAATAACAGGGAAGAATCTTCATTTGAGCATAGTGCTTGGATGAAGATTTTTATATTATAGGAAACTTCGTTCCTACAACCCTAATATAAAAAAATCCGCAGGATGCACACTCGCGCAAATGGAAAAGGTTGTATTATTTTTTGTTGGACATCAGTATCATTGAAAGAATAGAATGAAAAGAGAAGTTTTTCTATAATAGAAAATGGACAGAAATATGATTATATATTATGATAAAAAGCAGCAGAATTTCATAGAGAGGAGCAGTAATGAAGCATATATTGGTATTTGCAGGAACAACAGAAGGACGAATTTTTGTCGAACAGGTAGTACAAAGGAACAACTGTACTGTTACAGCGTGTACGGCAACGGAATATGGAAAAGTACTGCTTCCTAATGTGAAAAACTTAACAATCATTGCAAAGCGTCAGAATGAACCAGAAATGGCAACATTAATGCGAGAAAATCTGTTTGATTGCGTTTATGATGCGACACATCCATTTGCATTAGAGGTATCGGAAAATATTCGTAGAGCGGCAAAGAAAACGAATACGCCATATGTACGAATTCTTCGCCCAAAGGAAGAACAACGAAATGCAGACAGCCATATCATCTATGTAGATTCCATAGAAGAAGCTGTTAAACTCCTTGCACATACAACCGGAAATATTTTATCGACCATTGGCAGCAAAGAATTACATAAGATGTGTCAGATTCCTGATTTTCAAAACAGAGTCTATGCAAGAATATTACCATTGCCACAAATGGTAACAAATGCCTTAGAATTAGGATTTACAGGGAAGCATTTAATCTGTATGCAGGGACCATTTTCAGAAGCACTGCATACAGCAATGCTTCGAGAGTTTGATATTGCATATACACTAAGTAAAGATTCCGGTAAAAATGGCGGACTTGATGCGAAGATTCAGAGCGCAATTGCAACGAATACGAAGCTGCTTCTGTTACGCAGACCGGATACCGATTTTGGAATTACAGTAGAAGAAGCCTTACAGAAGTTTGAAAAATAATCAAAGAAAGTATGTATAATATTCATAAAAAGACATATCCTAACGTGTGTTGGTGGAAAGTTGAACCGTTGAAAATAAAAATGATAAAAAGTGAAAAAAGTGATTGACATACAAAATTAAATTGTGTACAATACAATCAAGTTAAAGATTTGATGCAATTAAATCGAAGCAATTTAAAACAACGTTCAACCAATAAACAATAATATATTTTATGGAGGTACAGATTATGTCAGTTTATGATTACAGTGTAACAAGTGCAAAGGGAGAAGAGATTTCATTAGAACAGTTCAAAGGAAAAGTCATGTTGATTGTCAATACAGCAACTGGTTGTGGATTTACACCACAGTATAAGGATATTGAAGCAATGTATGAGAAGTATCATGATCAGGGATTAGAAATTATTGATATTCCATGTAACCAGTTTGCAGGACAGACACCGGGAACAGATGAAGAGATTCATGAATTCTGTACATTAAAGTACAACACACAGTTCCCACAGATGAAGAAGTCAGAAGTCAACGGTGAAAATGCACTTCCTTTATATAAGTTCTTAAAGTCAGAAAAAGGATTTGAAGGATTTGGTAAGAGCCCGCAGGCACTTGCAATGAGTGTAATGCTGAAGAAAATTGATAAAGATTATAAGAACAATCCGGAGATTAAGTGGAACTTTACAAAGTTCTTAGTTGACAGAGAAGGAAAGGTTGTGGCACGTTTCGAGCCAACAGCAAGTATGAAAGAAATTGATAAGCAGATTGGTGAATTAATCTAATCGATAAGAACCTAAGAAAGAGGTGACGGGTATGGGTAGAGTAGATATAGCAATTATTGGAAATGGGCCAGGCGGTGTGTCAGCAGCGCTAACAGCGAAGGCAAGAAATCAGGAGATTCTTTTGTTTGGTTCAGCAAAGGCAAGTGAAAAGGTAAGCAAAGCACATGCAGTTCGGAATTATCCAGGTTTACCGGATATTGCAGGTGAAGATTTTGCCAATGCATTTGCGAATCACTTAAAAGTGATGGGCATTGAATTGACACAGGAACAGGTAACAAATATCTATGCAATGGGTAACTATTATGCAATTCAGACACCGAATAATATGTATGAAGCAACTTCTGTAATTCTGGCAACAGGTATGGCACAGGGAAAGTCCATTGCAGGAGAAGAGGAATATTTAGGAAAGGGTGTCAGCTATTGTGCAACCTGTGATGCATTTTTCTATAAGGACAAGCCGGTAGCAGTATTAGGTTACAATGATGAAGCAAAGGCGGAAGCGGAATTCCTTGCAACCACAAGTAGCCATGTATACTATATTCCAATGGTAAAAGGAGATGTTACATTTACTGCTGAGAATGTAACGGTATTAAAGGAACGTCCACAGGAAATTTTAGGGGCAGATGGAAAAACAGTTGGATTACAGACAGAACAGTCTAAGTTAGACGTAGATGGAGTGTTTATTTTAAGAGATGCAGTCAGTCCGGCAACATTGGTACCGGGATTAAAGGTTGAGAATGAACATGTTGTAGTAAACCTTCAGATGGAGACAAATCTTCCGGGGTGCTTTGCATGCGGCGATATTGTAGGAAGACCATATCAGTATATTAAGGCAGCAGGTCAGGGTAATGTAGCTGCATTATCAGCAGTAGAATACAATCGCTTAAAGAAGCAGGCATAGGTTATAACTGTGCAATATTATAAAATAGAGCAGTGTATACATGATAAAAATGTTTGAGGAATTTGTAAATTTTATAAAGTAAATTAAAAAAAATAAAATTAAGCACAATTTACTTGCTGTAATTTTTAAAATGTGTTACAGTAGTTCATATAAATTTATTAGAAGTGAAGCATAATTGATAAGACAACAAAAAATTGAGGTAGATGGATTAATAATATAAAGTAAATAAGTCCGTAAGCCGGTATTTGAAAGGAGATTTTGTATGGTAAAGGAAGTTCAGAATAATGATTTAGCTGAAGCATTAGCAGCAGATTTAGCAATTATTGATTTTAACGCAGTATGGTGCGGACCTTGTAAGATGTTAGGACCAGTATTGGAAGAAGTTTCAGAAGAAAAGGTTGATACAGGTTTCTATGGTGTTGATGTTGATGAGAATCCGGATCTTGCACAGCAGTTTAAGGTTACAAATATTCCAACACTTGTAGCAGTGAAGAATGGTGAAGTTGTAGGCAAGCAGGTAGGCTTCTTACCTAAGCCGGCATTGGTAGAATGGATTGAATCCTGCAAATAATCAAAGTAAGTAATAAGAAAGAGAGAAGTAGTACCAAATGGATCATTCATATGATAGTTTAAAATTAGAAAATCAATTATGTTTCCCACTCTATGCATGTTCAAGAGAAATTATCAAGAAGTACAAGCCTTTTTTGGACAAAGTTGATTTGACATATACACAATATATTACAATGATGGTTATGTGGGAACATCAGCAGATGAATGTAAAGGAATTGGGAAAACTTCTTTATCTTGATTCTGGAACCCTGACACCGTTGTTGAAGAAATTAGAGCAGAAGGGTTATATTACCAGAACACGAGATGCTTCTGATGAACGTGTGGTAAATGTGGCAATTACTCCTGAGGGAGATGCATTGAAGGAAGAGGCAGTAAAGATTCCGCAGCAGATGCAGGGTTGTGTGCATTTGACAGCAGAAGAAGCCGGTCAGTTGTACAATTTATTATATAAGGTATTAGGTTAATCGCAGCTTATATATTAGGAAAATGAATAAAAATAGTTGGTTATACGCATACTGTCATTGGAATGTGGTACGGTAAATGTTTATGTTATTATAATATTTATGTACCGTATGAGACAGATGCGTATAACTTTTTGCGTGAAGGGGGGATTGATATGGCGCAGCGAACAGACTATAAAATGTACAAACAACCAAAAACAAAAAAGATGCAAAGAAGTACGCAAAGAAAGCAAAAAAATCATAAAATAGGAAGAGAGCAGAAGTTTTTTCTATTGGTTTCTTTGTTGATTTTTAGTATTACGGCAATTGCATTTGTTCAGGTACAAAATAAAAGGATGATACCGTCTGTGACATCAGGGAAAGTATCGCATGATATGGATAATCAAAATGAAGCAGTACAGGTAAATGAGGTTCATACATTCCTGCATCAAAATGAAGCATTTGCAACGGGAAATTATGCAAATGTATACACATATTTGCAGCAGCTGACACCGATAAAAAATGAAAATACAGAGATGAAATTAGGAACGGATGGGTATTACTATATGCAAAAAACGCAGCCGGGAGCACATTTTCAAGTATTACAGATAACAGATATGCATATAACGGGAACTGAGGGAACTTACCAACAGGATTTATTCGCACTGAAAGCTGTACAGACACTTGTGGCACAGACACAGCCGGATTTTCTGGTACTTACAGGAGATATTATCTTTGGCAGAGATGGATATGATGCCAACGATGGTCTCCGTGCTGTAAATGTAGTGAGCAATTTTATGGACATCTTAGGAATTCCATGGACTTGGTGTTTTGGAAATCACGATCACAGCTTTTTTGATCAGTATCCACCCGATACGATTGCAGCATTACTGTCACAATGTAAAACATTGAGTTTATATCGCAAAAATGAGTCTGTCACAGGTTATACAACAGGAATGTATCAGTTGCTGAATCCGGATGGAAGCCTTGCAATGGGACTGGTATTAATGGATTCCGGAAATGAGACGGTCAATCCGGACGGAACAACGGGATATGATTATATTCGTGCAGATGCCGTAAATTGGTATGAACAGGAGATTCGTAAGTTACAGGCAAAATATGCGATTTCACATACGATGTTATTTTTCCATATTCCATTACAGGAATATGAGCAGGCATGGGATACGGGACTTGTGCAATTTGGACGTAAGCGGGAAAATGTATTCTGTTCTTCTTATCACAGCACGCTGTTTGAGAAGGCATCTGAATTAGGAAGCAGTGTGGCTATGTTTTGTGGACATGACCATTTAAATGATTATGGGGCATTTTATAATAATATCGAATTGGTATATGGCAAATCCATTGATTATATTGCTTATGAAGGAATCGCAAACCAGACAGAGCAGCGCGGAGCTACTTTGATAGATATCGCCCCGGACAGTGCGTATACGATTACACAGATTCCGTATGCGCAATAGTATATTTAGGGATTGATAAATGAATCGGTATGAAAAAAGGTACTAGTGTATATAATGTATTATATTTATGGTTATGTTGATGTGAGAGATGCAACAAGAATATGCAACAAATAAGAGCAGGTAAAATACGATATACAATAAAACCTCCGGAATATAAGGGCAGAGAAAATATTTCGGAGGTTTGATAGAAAGGTGTATCTATTTTATGAAACTGCGTGGCGTTTGATGGTTTGTCAGCTAAATAACAAGACAAAGTGAAATTTTAAAATAAAATTAAAAAATGTGTTGACAAAGTGCTGGTAGTGTTGTATTATATTTCTTGTGTTCAGCACAAAACAAAGAACACGACAACAAAATATGCGCGAGTGGCTCAGTTGGTAGAGCTCCTCCTTGCCAAGGAGGAAGTCGCGGGTTCGAGTCCCGTCTCGCGCTCTCAGTTAGGAAGGTTTGAAGAAACCTTCCTTTTTTGCTTTATAGAAAAATACAATACATGCCCACAGCCACACGCCCAGCAGGTTTGTGGCGATGCCGAAAGTAGATGCGTACCGGAAATACCCTGACTGAACGAAACCCAGCACGGCGAAAAATAATTTATTTTGAAAGTTCAACCTGTCTGAGCCGTAGGCGAATTTGAGATTCCTATCAAAATTTAGTATTTTAGTATTTTATCCGTAAAAGCAATACAACAGGAAAACCAATACACCCCAACAGCCACACGCCCAGCAGGTTTGTGGCGATGCCGAAAGTAGATGCGTACCGGAGAATACCCTGACTCAACGAAACCCAGCAAGCAGGAAAATATTATTTGGATGACTGCAACCTGTCTGAGCCGTAGGCGAGTTTTGCAGGCACTCCAAATAATACTTCTTCCTGTATGCGTCCGAATGTCACAGAAATTCTCGTCCATCAATCAGGCAGAGTACATCCACAAACCGATTCATAATAATATCACTATTGTAAAACGTGATGAATTAAGAAAAGAAATTTATAGAAAAGACCAAAATGCCAGAGAATTACAAATCTCAGTCAACAGTACCCCACAGTCACTCCAATACACCCCAACAGCCACACGCCCAGCAGGTTTGTGGCGATGCCGAAAGTAGATGCGTACCGGAGAATACTCTGACCGAATGAAACCCAGCACGGCGAAAAATAATTTATTTTGAAAGTTCAACCTGTCTGAGCCGTAGGCGAGTTTTGAACTTTCAAAAAAATTCATTTTTTAGCAGTGCGTCAGTACGCCACATATCCCCGTCCATCAATCAGGCAGAGTAGATCCACAAACCAAAATTCAAAAAATAAAAGCTATTTCGTATCCTTCATAAGTTCCTCATATTCCTCGGCAGTCATCGGATCCTCTAACAGATAGAGTGAATATGGTCCAATGTGCTGAATCAAGTGCATACTGTACTGGTAACGTTCTTCTAATTCAGAATACGTGTCAGGCGTGCATACAATAATTAAGTGGTCAATTCCTTCCACCGGTTCATAGTGTGTAGTGCTTGCCCCCCAGCCAAGGAAATCTCCGACAGCAGTTCCGTCAACGATTGTTAAATTTGTATCAAGCAAACGGGCAATTCGTCCGGTTTCAATAGTTTCAGAGCTGGAATCTCCAATAAAATATACGAGTGATTCATCTGTTTTATTTTCAACATAAGACAGAATCTGTTCACTGTAATCAAGCGTATTGCGCAATGAATAATAATAAACAAATACAGCATTACATAAAATCCAAATGCCGGCTATACAGGCAAGAATTGTACGAGCAAGCGTGCGGTTGCCAATACCATTTGCATAAATCCATGAAATTAGGTTACTAATACCAATACAGACAATCAAAAATCCTGCAACAATCGGAATTAGATGATAACGATATTCAAAAGATTCTGAACCATAAGTTGTATCTGTCAGAATCAGAACGGCAAGATTTACGGCGATGATGCAGGAAACCATTCCAATAACCTGATTGGTAGGAGTTGGTAAATAAGAATGATCACCATTCAGTGCATTTTTCATAATGAGTGAAAATGGCTTTGCTGTCCGCATCGTAACAATTATAATAATCATACAAATTAAAAATGCAGCCATGTGAGACAGATAGTGAATTCCAAATGCAGATGTAACGTTGATTTTCTGACTCGGAAGTGCACCAAATAATTCGGCGATACCGACGATGCATTTTCCGATATTATTCATAAAATCAGCGACCTGTGTCAGAATCATATCACTGGTAAAAAGCGTTGCACCATACAATTTTGCAGTGAAATAACCAAGTGCGAATACAATCAGACTTCCGCCAAGCAGGAGAAGCTGACCGATAGGAATAATTGTACGGTTTCCACTGGCAATTCGCAAATAAATGGTATATGCGATGATTGGAAAAATACCGCAAATTAACAAATATAATCCACAAGAAAGTGCAGTTAAATATACGGCAAACAAATAAATACATAATAGTGGAAGATATTTATAAATTGGCTTTTCTAAACGAATTTTTATCATTAAATCAATGAGCATAATTGGAATCAGCACTTTAATAATGTAGTAGGCTGCGCCGGTAAACATCATAGGCATATATCCGAGTGGCTCTAAGGAATATGGAGTTAGAAGAATCACGTATGCAATCAGGCGTGCAAGGCGTGTTGTACGCAGTTCTGTCAAAATATCTTTAAAAATATACAGATAGAGCAGGATGCCAAGACAGTCAGCAAGTCCATATGCTAAGAAAATATTTTTGGTAATTCCATAGAAAATACTTGCAGGCAAAATGAGAGAATCTAATCCTAACGTAGCCTGATAATCCCAGTCTTTTAAGAAAATCGTATGCTGGTTCCAGATTTCCATCGCCTGCGCCATGGCGGCAGAAGAATCAAAACCTGCGACGTGACGCAAATGTGTTAAATTAAACGTAAATAGAATTGCCAGCTGAATGATTACAAAAGTACCAAAGAAAATACACCAGGCATTTTCACGAATAAGATGTGGAAGTTCCTGTAAGGTAAATTTTCTCTGTGATACGTTTCTTGCGGGCATGGTATTTAACTGATTCATGTAAATAAATTCTCCGTTTCATAAGTTATCCTAAGTTGTATATGTGTAATGCTGCTAAATTCGATATGCATACGGTATGATATTGTCGAAATAGCATAACTTCATATTTTTATATTTTACTATTAATACGTAATTATTACAATAGGGGAGTGTTATGGAGCAGAAAGTTTTGTTAAGAATTACAAATGAAAATGGTAAATAATGGTATGGTAGAAATAAAATATCCAGAAGTATTTAAAACACAGCGTAAAAATACTTCTGGATAGGTTTGTTTGAAATTAAAAAATTAGTGTTTTTCCTGATATTCAAGAGCTGCGCCGATAAATCCCTTAAAGAGTGGATGTGGACGGTTTGGTCTTGATTTTAATTCAGGATGAGCCTGTGTTGCAAGGAACCAAGGATGGTTCTCTAATTCAACCATTTCGACAATTCTGCCGTCTGGAGAGATACCAGAGAGCTTCATGCCATTTTCCGTAAGAACCTTACGGTAGTCGTTGTTCACTTCATAACGATGACGATGTCTTTCGTGGATAGTTTCTTCACCATATACTTCGTAAGCCTTGCTTGTCTTATCAAGTACACAAGGATAAGAACCAAGTCTTAATGTTCCACCGATATCATCAACACCTTCCTGATCCGGCATTAAATGAATAACAGGATGTGTTGTTTCAGGCTTTAATTCTACACTGTGTGCATCTGTATAACCTAATACATCACGTGCGAATTCTACGATAGATAACTGCATTCCAAGACATAAGCCTAAGAATGGAATGTTATTTTCTCTTGCATAACGGATAGCCTGAATCTTGCCTTCAATACCACGGTCACCGAAACCACCAGGAACTAAGATACCGCTGACATCGGAGAGAATTTCAGCAGCATTTTCTTCTGTAACAGTTTCTGAATCAACCCATTTGATTTCAACATCAGCAGAATTGTATACACCGCCGTGCTTTAATGCTTCAACAACACTGATATATGCATCATGTAACTGGATGTACTTACCAACGAGGGCAACTTTCACCTTTTTTGTTGGATTCTTCCAAGCAGTACACATTGCGCGCCATTCAGCAAGATCCGGTTCTGGACATTCTAACTGTAAACATTCACATGCAACCTGTGCAAGATGTTCTTCTTCCATAGCAAGAGGAGCATCGTAAAGAATCTCTACGTCTAAGTTCTGTAAAACGTGTGACTTTGGCACATTACAGAACAATGCAATCTTATCTTTCAGACCTGGTTCAAGAGGATGCTCTGTACGGCATACTAAGATATCAGGCTGAATACCCATACCCTGAAGTTCCTTAACACTTGCCTGAGTAGGCTTTGTCTTCATTTCACCGGAAGCCTTTAAATAAGGAATTAATGTAACGTGAATTAAGATGGCATTTTCTCTGCCGACTTCATGCTGGAACTGACGAATGGCTTCAAGGAAAGGCTGGCTTTCGATATCGCCGACAGTACCACCAACTTCGATAATGGCAATCTTTGTTTCTTCTGTAGAAAAATCACGGAAGAAACGACTCTTGATTTCGTTTGTAATATGAGGAATAACCTGTACAGTTCCTCCACCAAAATCTCCTCGGCGTTCTTTCTGTAAAACAGACCAGTATACCTTACCTGTTGTTACATTTGAGTTCTTATTCAAACTTTCATCAATAAAACGTTCATAATGTCCAAGGTCTAAGTCTGTTTCAGCACCGTCATCTGTAACAAATACCTCGCCATGCTGAATAGGGTTCATCGTACCCGGATCAATATTAATATAAGGATCGAACTTCTGCATAGTTACCGAAAAACCACGCGCCTTTAAAAGACGACCAAGAGAAGCTGCTGTAATTCCTTTTCCAAGACCTGAAACGACACCGCCGGTTACGAATACGTACTTTACGGCCATTATTTCCTCCTTCTGTCGATTATGCGACTAAAAAATGATTAAAAAACAAATTCCCGGCAGTAATTCACTACCGGTTCCATTTCTTTGCATTATTATTTGCTATTATACAATGAAAGTTATTTTTTTGCTACCCCTTTTTACGAAAAAATATTAAATTAATTTTATTCATGATTTTTTGATAATTGAAAAAATCATTTATTTGTACAAAATCATTTTTTTTGATGAAAAACACTGTAAATGTGTCCATTGTGTGATGAAAAAATAGAAAATAATTTGAATTCCTAAATATAGTATTAAATAGGATAAAATTCGTTGTTTTTTGTTGATTTATGGGAAAGATATCTTTATAATGAAGACAGTTTATTTTCTGACAATAGAAGATGTGCAAGCATCATTACAGCAAATAGATTTAATATATTGAAGAAGCGAGGGAATGTATGGACAACAACTACAGAGACAACAGAAACAAAAATGGCAAAAATGGCCCCTCAAAGAGACCAGGCAGCTTAAATACAATTATTATTGTTATTATTGCTGCAGTCATTACACTTGTTGGAATGAATATGCTTAACGGCATGATTCGTAATGCAACATATAAGCATATTACATATGATGAATTCTTAGATAAAGTGAATAATGGCGAAGTGGCACAGGTTGAATTGCAGTCAGATAAGATTTTGATTAAGCCAAAGGCACAGGAAACAGATACAAATAATCTGTCTGGTGTAGAATATACCTATTATACAGGTTATGTTTCAGATTCGAATCTGGCACAGACATTAATTGATCATGATATTCAGTTTTCAGGATATATTCCGGATCAGGGTTCATCCATTATTGATTTTATTGTGTTATACATTTTACCATTTGCAGTGATTTTGGGAATGTTTTCATTTGTATACAGAAAGCTTTCTAAAGGCGGTGGTATGATGGGCGGCATGGGCGTTGGCAAAAATACAGCCAAGGTTTATGTTGAAAAGAAGACAGGTGTCACATTTAAAAATGTAGCAGGTCAGGATGAAGCAAAGGAGTCTTTAACAGAAATCGTTGACTTCCTGCATAATCCGGATAAGTATTCCAGAATTGGTGCAAAGTTACCAAAAGGTGCATTGCTTGTAGGACCTCCGGGAACAGGTAAGACACTTCTTGCAAAAGCGGTTGCAGGGGAAGCGAATGTTCCGTTCTTCTCATTAGCAGGTTCGGATTTTGTAGAAATGTTCGTCGGTGTCGGTGCATCAAGAGTAAGAGATTTGTTTAAAGAAGCACAGAAACAGGCACCTTGTATTATTTTCATTGATGAAATTGATGCGATTGGTAAGAGCAGAGATTCCAGATATGGCGGTGGCAATGACGAGCGTGAGCAGACATTGAACCAGCTGCTTGCAGAGATGGATGGCTTCGATTCGTCAAAAGGATTATTTATTCTTGCAGCAACAAATAGACCGGAAGTCCTTGATAAAGCGTTACTCAGACCGGGACGTTTCGACAGACGTATCATTGTAGATAAGCCGGACTTAAAGGGCAGAATTGATACATTAAAGGTACATTCAAAGGATGTATTAATGGATGACACGGTTGATTTAGAAGCAATCGGCCTTGCAACAAGTGGTGCAGTGGGTTCAGACCTTGCCAATATGATTAATGAAGCGGCGATTGCAGCAGTAAAGGATGGCAGAAAGGTTGTATCGCAGAAGGATTTATTCGAAGCGGTAGAAGTTGTTATTGCCGGTAAAGAAAAGAAGGACAGAATTCTTAGCAGAGAAGAGAAGCGTACGGTTGCTTATCATGAAGTCGGTCATGCATTGATTACAGCGTTAAAGAAAGATGCAGAGCCGGTTCAGAAGATTACAATTGTGCCAAGAACGATGGGCTCATTAGGTTATGTTATGCAGGTACCGGAGGAAGAAAAGTATCTGATGACAAAGGATGAGTTAAAAGCACGTCTGGTTACATTATTAGGCGGACGGGCAGCAGAAGAAATCGTATTTGATACGGTAACAACCGGTGCGTCAAACGATATTGAAAAGGCGACAGACCTTGCCAGATCGATGATTACACAGTATGGTATGTCAGATAAATTTGGTTTGATGTGCTTAGAAAAAGTAGAAAACCAGTATTTAAGTGGAAATAAGAGTCTGAGCTGTTCTGATGAGACTGCAGCACAGATTGATGAAGAAGTCAAGGAACTCTTAAAAGAAAGTTATGAAGAAGCAAAGCAGCTTTTAACAGAGAATAGAGATGTATTAGACGAGATTGCAAAATATCTGTATGAAGAAGAAACAATTACAGGCAAGGAATTTATGAAGATTTATCGTAAAGTAAAAGGAATTCCGGAACCGGTAGACACAACAGGATTTACACAGTCTGAAAAGGTTGCTGAGAGTGTTACGTTTAATGAAGATGGAAGTTATTCTTCGACAATCAGTGGTCCGGTGGACGATTTTTGGGATAAAAAAGAAGAAAAATTATCAAAACCTGTAGAAGCAGAGCAGAAAGAGGAAAGTACAGTTGCAGAAGAATCAGCAGATTCAGTACAAAAATCTGATAAAAAAGCAGAAATGTCTGTGACAAATCATACAGCGGATGATAAACTTGCAGAAACAGAAACAGAAACAGAAACAGAAACAGAAACAGAAACAAAATAACGAAAATAGATGCGAAGGTGCGGCTGCGTTTGGTGGCTGCATCTTTTTTAATTACTTATGATTCATACGCTTGTAAAGAATCGTCTCACAACGTATAATAAAAGTTCAGGGATTGGAATACAAATGATTTCAACCGAATAAGGAACAAGAACGAACAATGAGAAGGATTGTTTTATAATAGGAAGATATGATAACGCATTAGAAAAGGAATAGATATTATGAATTTTACGCATTTACATGTGCATACGGAATATTCACTGCTGGATGGTTCCAGCAAAATCAAGGAAATTACAGCCAGAGCCAAAGAACTTGGAATGGACAGTTTAGCGATTACAGATCATGGAGTAATGTATGGTGTCATAGATTTTTATAAAGCCGCAAAAGAGGTTGGAATAAAACCGATTCTTGGGTGTGAAGTTTATGTTGCTCCAGGCTCACGTTTTGATAAAGAAACAGGAGGGGCGGATAACAACAGATATTATCATCTAGTATTGTTAGCGGAGAATAACGAAGGGTATAAGAATCTAACGAAAATTGTATCGCGAGGATTTACGGAGGGATTCTATTATAAGCCGCGTGTTGACTTAGAAGTATTAGAACAATATCATGAGGGAATTATTGCATTAAGTGCCTGTCTGGCAGGAGAAGTACAGCGTTATTTAGCACGTGGAATGTATGAAATGGGACGTGATGCTGCGCTGCGTTATGAGAAAATTTTTGGAAAAGGCAACTTCTTTTTAGAACTACAGGATCATGGAATTGCCGAGCAGCAGTATGTGAATCAGGAATTGGTAAAAATGTCACATGAGACGGGAATTGAACTGGTTGCAACGAATGATATTCATTATACGTATGCGCAGGATGCGGATGCACATGATGTTTTGCTTTGTATTCAGACAGGAAAAAAGATTACCGATGAAAATCGTATGCGTTATACAGGCGGACAGTATTATTGTAAGTCACCGGAAGAGATGGCAGCACTCTTTCCATATGCACCGCAGGCGATTGAAAATACGCATAAGATTGCAAAGCGTTGTAATGTAGAGATTGAGTTCGGTGTTACCAAGCTGCCGGAATTCTATGTTCCAGAAGGATATACTTCATGGACATACTTGAATTTTCTTTGTTATGAGGGATTAAAGAAGCGTTATCCAGAGCAGACGGCTGATGTCGATGTCAAACAAATGGTAGAACAGGCAAAGACACAAGAGGTTGCAGATCGTAAGGATGCGGTGATTATACAGGCAGAGGATACAGATAACATTTTCCAGAGATTAACGTATGAATTGTCTGTTATTTATTCAATGGGGTATGTCGATTACTTTTTGATTGTATGGGATTATATCAATTATGGCAAGACACATGGGATTCCGGTAGGACCGGGACGAGGTTCGGCAGCAGGCAGTATTGTTGCCTATTGTCTTGGAATTACGGATATAGACCCGATTAAATATCAGTTGGTCTTTGAACGATTCCTAAATCCGGAACGAGTATCCATGCCCGATATTGATGTGGATTTCTGTTATGAACGCCGTCAGGAAGTGATAGATTATGTTGTTCACAAATACGGCAAAGAACGTGTGTCACAGATTGTTACATTTGGTACGATGGCAGCCAGAGCGGTTATTAAAGATGTAGGCCGTGTACTAGACCTTCCGTATGCGATGGTGGATACTATTGCCAAAATGGTACCGAGAGAACTTGGAATTACCATTGATAAGGCGTTAGAGAGTAATCCGGATTTGAAGAATCTGTATACAACAGACGAGCAGGTAAAAGATTTAATAGATAAGAGTAAACGATTGGAAGGCTTGCCTCGTCACGCATCTGTACATGCAGCCGGTGTTTTGATTAGTAAGGAAGCTGTTGATGAATATGTTCCGTTGTCAACCGGAGCCGACGGTGCAGTGGTTGCGCAGTTTGTCATGACAACACTAGAAGAGTTAGGGCTGCTTAAAATGGACTTTTTGGGGCTTCGAACGCTGACGGTAATTCAGGATGCAATAGAATTGGCAAGAAAGAAAGATAAAAATTTCACAATTGATTCGATTGATTATGCAGATTCTGCCGTATATGCTTCTATTTCTACAGGAAAATGCGATGGTATTTTTCAGTTAGAAAGTGCCGGGATGAAGTCGTTCATGAAGGAATTAAAGCCGGGAAATATTGAAGATTTGATTGCGGGGATTTCATTATACAGACCGGGACCTATGGATTTCATTCCACAGTATATTGAAGGAAAGAATCATCCGGAAGATGTGACCTATGACTGTCCACAGTTAGAGCCGATTCTAAAACCGACATATGGCTGTATCGTCTATCAGGAACAGGTTATGGAGATTGTGCGTGATTTGGCAGGATATTCGTGGGGACGAAGCGATTTGGTTCGTCGTGCGATGTCGAAGAAAAAGGCATCCGTTATGGAAAAGGAACGTAAGAATTTCATCTATGGAAATGAAGCAGAGGGTGTTAAAGGATGCGTGAACAATGGCATC
This sequence comes from Lachnospira sp. UBA4346, assembly GCA_002394205.1. Lineage (GTDB taxonomy): Bacteria > Bacillota > Clostridia > Lachnospirales > Lachnospiraceae > Lachnospira. Next base: position 64,154 of record DGTC01000022.1, read on the forward strand.
GACGAAAAGGTTGCAGGCAAGATTTATGATGACATGATTGATTTTGCAAAATATGCATTTAACAAGTCGCATGCGGCATGTTATGCAGTGGTGTCTTTTCAGACAGCGTATATGAAATACTATTATCCGGTAGAGTTTATGGCGGCGCTGATGACTTCAGTTGTCGATAATACAGATAAAGTGTCCGGTTATATTTATGCATGCCGCCAGATGAATATACCGATTCTTCCACCGGATGTGAATACTTCAGAAATGGAATTTACCGTAGAAGATGGTGCAATTCGATTTGGTTTATCTGCGATAAAGAGTTTGGGAAGACCGACAATTCAGGCAATGCTTCAGGAGCGCAGAGAGAATGGAATATTTGCGTCTATGCAGGATTTTATTACCAGAATGGGGTCACATTTAAATAGAAGAACGGTCGAAAATCTGATTAAATCAGGAGCATTTGATACATTTGGAAATAACCGTCGTCAAATGGTCATTGTGTGTCCACAGATGATTGATCAGGCAATTAAACAGAGTAAGGACTCTATTTCAGGACAGATGTCGTTGTTTGATTTTGTCGATGAAGAGATAAAGAGCGACTTTGAAATTAAGATGCCAAATATTGGAGAATATGCCAAAGAAGAGCTGCTTTCTTATGAAAAAGAAGTGTTGGGAGTATATGTCAGTGGACATCCGTTGGATGAATATGCAGCGATGTGGAAGCGACATACATCAGCAATGACGACAGATTTTGAAATAGATGAGGAAACCGGAGAACCGAAAGTTGCAGTAAATAGTAAGCAGACCGTTGGCGGAATGATTATTGCAAAGACGGTAAAGACGACAAAGAATGGGCAGCTTATGGCATTTTTAACAATTGAAGATCTTGTTGGAACACTAGAAATTATTGTATTCCCGAATACGTATCAAAGATACCGCAGTGTGCTAGACCGTGCAGAAAAGGTATTTTTAACGGGAACAGTCAATGCAAATGCAGATGAAGATGCGAAGCTTATTTGTGATTCAGTTGTAGATTTTGCGGATGTTCCAAGAAAATTATGGATTCGGTTTGCAAGCGTGGAAGAATATTTACAGAAGCAGGCACATATGCTAGAGTTGCTTGCAGATTCTGACGGTAAGGATCAGGTTATTATTTATTGTACAAAAGAGAATCAAAGAAATGTGCTTCCAAATAGCAAGACGGTGCAGGTAACGCCGGAATTAATTGAAACATTACGTCAGGAATATGGCAAAAAAAATGTCGAGACGACGTAGACAGTAACCGACAAAATGTGCTAACATAGAATGTGAAAAGTCGAATTAGAAAGGGGTTGTTCTTATGGCAAAAGAAATTAAAACAATAGGCGTGTTAACGAGTGGTGGAGATGCACCGGGTATGAACGCGGCAATTAGAGCTGTTGTAAGAACTGCAATCAATAAGGGACTGAAAGTTAAGGGCATACAGAAAGGATACAATGGTCTTATCAATGATGAGATTATTGATTTAGATAAAAGAAGTGTTGCAGATATTATACAGCGCGGTGGTACAGTATTGTATACAGCCCGTTGTATGGAATTTATGACAGAAGAAGGACAGAAGAAGGGTGCTGATATTTGTAAGAAGCACGGTATCGACGGAATGGTTGTAATTGGTGGAGATGGTTCCTTTAGAGGTGCACAGAAGTTAGCTGAAGCAGGAGTCAATACCATTGGTATTCCGGGAACCATTGATTTAGATATTGCATGTACAGATTATACGATTGGTTTTGATACGGCTGTTAATACTGCAATGGAAGCCATCGACAAGATTCGTGATACCTCTACATCACATGAACGCTGCAGTATCATTGAAGTTATGGGGCGTCATGCAGGTTATATTGCATTGTGGTGTGGTATAGCCAACGGTGCAGAAGATATTTTGCTTCCGGAACGATATGATAATGATGAACAGAAGATTATCAATCATATTATCGAAGGCAGAAAGAAGGGCAAAAAGCATCATTTGATTATCAATGCAGAAGGAATAGGTCATTCAACAGGTATGGCAAGAAGAATTGAAGCTGCAACAGGTATTGAGACGCGTGCAACCATCTTAGGTTATATGCAGCGAGGCGGTTCTCCTACATGTAAAGACAGAGTATATGCATCTGTAATGGGTTCATATGCGGTTGATTTGTTATGTGAAGGTCAGAGTAACAGATTGGTTGCGTACAAGGATGGTCAGTTTGTTGATTATGATATTGATGAAGCACTTGCAATGACAAAGGATATTGATGAGTATGAATTCAATATCAGCAGATTACTGTCAAATTAGGAATTGAGGAATAAGGAATATGATAACGAGTACGAGCAGCAGTCAGGTAAAGCATGTTGTACAATTACAGAAAAAGGCACGTACCAGAAAAGACAATAAAGAATTTGTTGTAGAAGGAATGAAGATGGTAGCGGAAGCACCAAAAGACCGCATTGTTAAGGTGTATGCATCAGAGACATTTCATAAAAATAATCCATCTTATGTAGCAGATTTAACATTGTTTCAGAATCAGTATGAAGTTGTGAGCGACAGTGTATTTATGCAAATGTCGGATACAAAGACACCACAGGGAATATTAGCAGTGATAAAGATGACGGCATATTGTGTTGAGAATCTTTTGGCAGGAAATCCGTTGATTCTAGCGGTTGAGAACCTTCAGGATCCGGGAAATTTAGGAACGATTCTTCGTATGGGAGAAGGCGCCGGGATTACAGGAGTACTAATGAGTTCAAACACGGTGGATATTTATAATCCAAAGACGATTCGTTCCACAATGGGTTCAATTTATCGCGTGCCATTTGTGTATGTAGAGGATTTTCAAGGGGCATTAACGCAGCTACAGCAGAACAAAGTACAATTATGTGCGGCACATTTAAAAGGAACCTGTACATATACAGAGGCTGATTATACAAAAGCAACAGCAATCCTTATTGGAAATGAAGCCAATGGACTGACAGATGCGGCTTCGAAATGTGCAGATACACTTGTTCAGATTCCAATGGAAGGACAGGTGGAATCGTTTAACGCAGCGATTGCATGTACGATACTTACATTTGAAGCTGTTCGTCAAAGAAGAATTCATAAATAATACGATTTATCATAGAATCTCTGATATATTTAACGGATGTATTTATTAGGTACGGAAGGAAAATATATTGGAGATTTTTTAAATTGTAAAGAGGATGTCAGAAAGTACGTTGATTTTAGAAATTTGACATAATGTGACAAAATATTTAACAATTCTGTAACAAATTAACAAAATTGAAATATATATGCATAGAATATAATAATACACAATGACGATATAAAATTAATAAAAAATTTAGATTTTCAGGGGGCTATTAACAAAAAAATTTTTTATCACTTTTGAAAAAAAGAGCGTTCCGCCTAGTATTTATGCTATTTTGAAGGCGATTTGACAAGAAAGCGTAACTTTGCTACAATACATCCGTAACAAAATGTAACAGAATTGTAACATTTTGCTAGGTGTTGAAAACAATACCGGAAAGGAAAGACTTTATGAAACTTAGAAGTAGCAAAGCGGCGATGTACGCAGGTGTAGGAATGGTTATGTCACTTATGCCAGTACTCCCAGTGGTAGCCGACGCACAAACTACCTATGAGCAACAGGAAAGTACAGTAGCAGAATCAGAAAACTTAATACAGGCATCTTATACAGCCAATATTTCAGACATTGTTGCAACAGGTTATGAAGAAGATACACAGGCAGATGTATTCGCAGAGCAGGCAGTAAATGTAACAGCTCCATTTTTGAATGTGTATGAGAAGAACAGCGAGAATTCAGAAATTGTTGGCAAGCTCTATGAAAATGGAATTGCAGATACCTTAGAAGTTGGAAAAGAATGGACAAAGATTCAGTCCGGAAACGTAATTGGATTTGTTACAACACAGAGCTTGTGCTTCGGAGAAGAAGCAGAGCAGATTTCCGTTGAGATTGACGGAGCATTTGATACTGCTTATACCGTAGAGGAAGCAGAAGCAAAAGAAGAGGCTGAAAGAATTGCTGCGGAAGAAGCAGAAGCTGCCAGAATCGCAGCGGAAGAAGAAGCACAGCGTCAGGCAGCGGCACAGGCAAGTGTCACATATATGTCTGGAATGTCAGCATCCAATGAAGAATTATTAATTCTGGCAACAGTAATTGACTGGGAAGCCGGATGGGAAAGTTATGAAGGTAAGTTGGCAGTAGCCAATGTTGTATTAAATCGTGTTAGAAGTGGTGCTTATGGAGATTCTATTACATCGGTTGTATATGCACGTAATCAGTTCTCAGGTGTATCAGATGGTGCAGGAAATGCATCTTCAAGATTTGCAGCAAGATTAGCAGCAGGACCTAGAACAGAGGAATGTATGGAAGCCGCATTAGAAGCACTTGCAGGTGTAAATAATATTGGTGGTTATACATCATTTAGAAGTTTATCCGTAGCAAACTATTCAGCATATTCAAGTTATATGATTATTGGAAACCATTGTTTCTTCTAAGGAGAATCAGTAAGAATTGAAAAGAAGTACAAGTGGTGGATTTCAATATAAGTTCGTTTCTCATGAAAAATATAATACTTGAGAAATGATAAATAATAAAATTAAATTATGATTAAGCACGGTATCTTGTGCCAATATTCCAATTGTTAGATGATAGGTTTCACTTTTAGAATGTGGTATAGGATATGGTGCTTTTTACTTTATAAAAAAATATTTTGTAATAGACAAAAGTGTGTTATACTTACATTTAGAATGTCATATTTGCAGCAGAGTGACAGTAAGGTTGAAGGAGAAGGAAAAATGAACTTAAAAGGAAGAGATTTTTTAACATTAAAAGATTATACACCGGAAGAGATTGAATATTTAATTGATTTATCAGCAGAATTAAAAGATAAGAAAAAGAAAGGTATCGTTGAACAGCCATTGCTTGGCAAGAATGTTGCATTGATTTTTGAAAAGACAAGTACAAGAACACGTTGTTCTTTTGAAGTTGCAGCACATGATCTTGGAATGGGTGTTACATACTTAGATCCAACGGGTTCACAAATTGGCAAGAAAGAAAGTATCGCAGATACAGCGCGTGTACTTTGCAGTATGTTTGAAGGAATCGAGTATCGTGGTTATGGTCAGGAAATCGTAGAAGAATTGGCAAAACATTCAACAGTGCCTGTATGGAACGGACTGACGAACGAATATCATCCGACACAGATGATTGCAGATATGTTGACAATCAGAGAAAAGTTAGGCAGACTCAAAGGTGTGAAGTTTGTATACATGGGTGATGCCAGATACAATATGGGAAATTCTTTAATGATCGCCTGCGCAAAGTTAGGATTACATTTTACAGCCTGTACAGCAAAAGAATATTTTCCAAATGCAGAATTGGTTGCACAGTGTGAAGCATGGGCAAAGGAAAGCGGTGGTTCTGTAACTCTTTCAGAAGATGTTAAGGAAGCAACAAAAGATGCAGATGTATTGTATACAGATGTCTGGGTATCTATGGGGGAACCGGATGAAGTCTGGGAAGAACGAATCAATGCATTAAAGCCATATCAGGTAAATAAGGCGGTAATGGATAATGCAGCAGAGGGAGCAATCTTTATGCATTGTTTACCGGCATTTCATGATTTAAAGACAAAGATTGGCAAGCAGATTCATGATAAGTTCGGTTTGGATGAAATGGAAGTTACAGATGAGGTATTTGAATCAGAACAGTCTGTTGTATTTGATGAAGCAGAGAACCGCATGCATACAATTAAGGCAGTCATGGCTGCAACATTGGGTGCGTACGAATAAAACGATAGATTAGAATAGAGGAATCATGTATTATACGACAAGTGGAGCGTATCGTAAGACAAAGATGGTTATTGATTATGTGAATATTACATTAACATTTGTTATTGGCATCTTATTTGTAATCATCTTATTCTTACGGAGTAAAAGCGGAATATTATTTCCAATTGAATTTTTTGCCGGAGCAGTGATGAATGGCCTTACGGCAATCAAGTATTATATCAATCACAAAAGAATATCAGGGATTATTTTGACCGTTGTAGCGATAATACTATTGCTGATGTCATTAATAACCCTGTTCATTGTTTTGCGTTAGAAACGGTTCGAAAATTAGAAGGTTGCAGAAATAGAAATGAAAACGAAGATTCTAAAACGATTACGAGGAGAAACGGATTATTGTTCCGGACAGGAAATTTGCGAAGAAATCGGTGTGTCAAGAACTGCTGTCTGGAAAGTGATTAAGCAGTTAAAAGAAGAAGGATATGTCTTTGAAGCCGTGTCAAACAAAGGGTATAAAATTGTAGAATATCCGGATATCATTACAAAAAGTGAAATAGAGAGTCAACTGACGTCTGATAATGTGGTTCACAAAATTGTATATTTTGATGAAACGGATTCTACAAATACACAGGCAAAGTTAGGGGCGGAACAGGGAGAAGAAGATGGAACCCTGTATGTGACAGAATGTCAGACCGGCGGCAGAGGAAGAAGAGGAAGACAATGGATATCTCCGTCAGGAAGTGGAATCTGGATGAGTCTGCTCCTTCGACCACAGTTAAATCCGAATCACGCTTCTATGCTTACGATTGTTGCGGCATTGGCGGTTGCAAAGGCAATTCAAAAGGAAGCACAAACATTAGGAACACAGGTGGATTGTCAGATTAAATGGCCAAATGATATTGTTGTAAATAAGAAGAAGGTCTGCGGAATTTTAACAGAGATGAGCGCAGAAATGGATTTGATTCATTATGTTGTTATTGGGATTGGGATTAATGTTAATACAACAGAATTTGAGGAATCCATTCGTGATATGGCATCTTCATTGTATGTAGAGAGCGGCATACATTTTAAACGAAGCCGTGTTGTTGCTTATTTTACGGAAGCATTTACACAGTATTACCAGAAATTCTGTGCAACGCAGGATTTATCTGCATTGCAGGATGAGTATAATCAGATGCTTGCCAATAAGGATAATCAGGTAAAGATTACGGACCGAAATGGAACATTTACAGGTACGGCAGTTGGAATGAACCGAACCGGTGAATTAGAAGTAATAAAGGAAGATGGTACCCATGTGAATATTGTATCAGGTGAGGTATCGGTTAGAGGATTATATGGATATGTATAACGATAATGAAGTATTATGTGCATCCAATGCATATGAGAAGAAGTTCTATTTAAATGAAAATTTTGAACGTCTTCCGGAAGATATCAAAAAAGAATTAAAAATTATGTGTGTATTGTTTACAGAAGAAGTAGGCGGAATCTTAAGTCTGGAATACGAAGCTGACGGTACGTTAATTTTTAAGACAGAGGCAGATGAGAGTGATTTGCTTTATGATGATATTGCATGCGGTATGCTCATTAAGAAGTTACAATATGAAAAACGCGAATTATTAGAATCTCTTCAGATGTTCTATAAAGTATTTTTCTTGGGAGAAGATGCATAATTATGAAAATTGGAAATGTAACAATTGAGAATAATGTTGTATTAGCACCAATGGCAGGCGTAACAGACCTGCCTTTTCGTCTCTTATGCAAAGAAATGGGATGTGGGATGCTCTATACAGAGATGGTGAGTGCGAAGGCAATTTTATATAATAACAAGAATACAGAAGAATTATTAAAAGTAACGCCGCAGGAGAATCCGATTTCTGTGCAGTTATTTGGTTCTGATCCACAGATTATGGCGGATATTGCCAAAAGAATTGAAGAAAGGCCATTTGACTGTATTGATGTGAATATGGGATGTCCGGTGCCAAAAGTTGTCAATAATGGAGAGGGTTCTGCATTGTTAAAGAATCCGATTTTGGTCGGACAGATTGTAGAAGCGATGGCAAAGGCGGTAAAGAAGCCGGTAACGGTCAAGATTCGTGCAGGTTTTGATGAGAATTCAATCAATGCACCGGAGATTGCACATATTATAGAAGAATCCGGTGGAGCAGCAGTCGCAGTACATGGAAGAACCAGACAGCAGTATTATTCAGGCAAGGCTGACTGGGATGTGATTCGTCAGGTAAAGGAATGTGTATCGATTCCTGTTATTGGAAATGGCGACATTTTAACAGGTCAGGATGCGATTCGTATGTTTGAGCAGACCGGATGTGATGCAGTTATGGTAGGTCGTGGCGCACAGGGCAATCCTTGGATATTTAGAGAGATTGAAAGCTATTTAAAGACAGGAGAACTGATGCCGCGTCCGACAGTAGATGAAATTTGTGATATGATATTACGCCATTGCAGGATGTTAATAGAGACAAAAGGCGAATATACAGGGATTCGTGAAATGCGCAAACATTTTGCGTGGTATACTGCAGGAATTCGTCATGCAGCTGCATTAAGAAATGAAGTGAATTTTACAGAAAGTTATGAGCAGTTAGAACTGTTAGTAGAAAAAATGCGAAAAGAACTGGCTTCGTAAATGTCTGTTTTTGTATTGAAAAATAAAGGTGTATTCATTTTTTTAATATTTTATAAAAGTAAAAACAATTTGTAACTGTGTTTCGTATATAAAATAGAGGGGTACAAAAGACCTTCAGAATGGAGGAGCTTATCATGAGGAGAAAGAAACAGCTACAGAAAGTCAATGTGAATACAGTGAAATTGTTAAAAAAATCACAATACAGTACAAAATTTCGTCAGTTATACCTTGGAATGTGTGGTGTGGCAGGAATAGCAGCAGGCATATTTACACTAGATATACATTGTGTATCGGCGGCAAATACGAAGCCGATTGTATCGACACAACAAAATTGTACAACAGCCATTTCACAGGAGTGTGAAACGACAAAAATAAGATGTGAAGAACCGGAAAAACAATCATCTGTGTACAGACAAGAAACGACAGGTATAGTTCAGAGTCAAAAAGCAGAACAAAAGACATCATCTGTCGAGAAAACATCACAAGAGCCAGTGACAGTCAAAGATGAAATTTTCGAGGAGAATGTAGATGAAGAAGCACAGCAAAATTTCTTACATTTGGATCAATCAATTTATATTTCAGGTTATCGTTATGAAAATGGCAAATGGTTAAAATTGAATGGAGAGGGCAAAATTGACAGAAGTTTTACTGGGATGGGCATAAGCAGTACGGATAATTGGTGTTATTTCAGCAAAGGTGTAGAAAATAAGAAGTATACCGGAATGGCATACAATGAAGCAGGCTGGTGGTATTATCAGGATGGTATTATAGACTGGAACTATACGGGACTTCAAACAAATGAATATGGTACGTGGTATTATCATGACGGTAATATTGATTTTTCTTATAGCGGATATGTACATATAGCAGGCGTATGGTATCGAATACAAGATGGACATATTGATACAGAATATACGGGAATCGGTACGGATGATACGGACAACTGGTGCTATTTTGTACAGGGTGTTGAAAATAAAAACTATACGGGAATGGCATACAATGAAGCAGGCTGGTGGTACTATAAAGATGGTGTCATTGATTGGAACTATACAGGACTTCAGACAAATGAATATGGTACGTGGTATTATCACAATGGAAATATTGATTTTACATATACAGATTTCCTTTATCAGGATAATTTGTGGTATCGCATAGTGGAAGGCCGTGTCGATACAGAATATACAGGAATGGGAACGTATGATACGGATAATTGGTGTTATTTTGTAAATGGTATGGAAGATAGAACGTATACAGGAATGGCATGCAATGAAGCAGGTTGGTGGTATTATATCAATGGAGTCATTGATTGGAAGCATACGGGATTTGAGCATAATGAAGTCGGCTGGTGGTACTATATTGATGGAAATATTGATTTTACATACAACAATTATATTTATTGGTATGGATTGTGGTATAAAGTACGTGATGGGCATGTAGATACGGAATATACTGGAATTGGAGAGAGTTATACAGATAACTGGTGCTATTTTATTGATGGAGCAGAAAGCCCAAATTATACTGGAGTTGGTGAAAATCAATATGGTGGCTGGTATTATATCAATGGACAAATAGACTGGCAACATTCTGGCTACGAAAACAATGAAAAGGGTTTGTGGTATTTTTTGCCAAATCAGGCAGGAATGTTGTTTACGGGAATGCGTCGAATTGGCGGAAGCGACTGTTTTTATAAACAAGGTAGAGTTGTTTCGAGAGATGATTATACATATGTAATGGATTATGACGATTCATATAAGCGTATTGCATGCTGGGGTGACAGTATGACGCAGGGTGTAGGTTCAGAGAGAGGTTATCTGAGCAATCAGGGAATCGATATTTCATATGAAAATTATCCGGGACATTTACGTAATATGACAGGATATCATACCATGACACATGGTTATGCAGGTGCGTTGTCTGATGAAATCGTATCTTATGAACGAGAATATTATAATAATAGCAATTATGGGCAGGAAATCCTGTTGCTTGAAATAGGCAGTAACGGTGGTTGGAATGGAGATTATAATACGCTGATTGAACAGTATAAGCAGATGATTCGGAATGCAGGTACTGCATATTATATTATTATTGGTGATACAGACGATCCGGGAACATCTATCGGAGATGTCAATTATCGTTCAGAAAATGGAATTGATACAGAAGACGATTCGAATCCGGATATAGAAGATGAAGATACAGAAAATGAAGATTATGATGATGAAGATTATGATGATTCAGATGATGACGAGTGGGACGAAGAATATATAGACGGCAGTGCAGGATTTCAGACGATTCGTTGGGAAGAAGCACTTCAAGAAGCATTTGGAGATCATTTCTTTAATCTTCGTGAATTTATGTATGAAGAAGGAATGGATATTGTAGGGTTACCAATAACAGATACAGATGAAGAAAATCTTGAAGAAGGAAAGCTGCCAGAAAGTCTGCGTTTTGATTGGACACATTTCAATGCGTATGGATATTATGCAAAGGCAGTTGGAATCTATCGTAAAGGTGTTGAATTGGGGTATTGGCGATAAGTTTCGGTTTGTGGAGGAACTCTGCCTGATAGATAACAGGAAATAATGGCGTACGGACGCATATCGAAAAAGATAAATTTATTTTGAAAACGCAAACTCGCCTACGGCTCAAACAGTGCGCTTTTCAAAATAAATTATTTTTCCGATATGCTGAATTTCATTCAATCAAGGTATTCTCCGGTGCGCATCTACTTACGGCATCGCCACAAACCTTTGGGCGTGGGTGGCTGTTGGACTGTATTGGCTATTCCTAGTGGATTGCTTTAACGGACGAAGAGCTGGAAAGATGAATTTTGGTAGAAACGCAAACTCGCTTACGGCTCAAACAAGTTGCAGTCATCTAAATAATATTTTCCTGCTTGCTGAGTTTCATTCAATCAAGGTATTCTCTGGTGCGCATCTACTTACGGCATCGCCACAAACCTTTGGGCGTGGGTGGCTGTTGGACTGTATTGGCTATTCCTAGTGGATTGCTTTAACGGACGAAGAGCTGGAAAGATGAATTTTGGTAGAAACGCAAAACTCGCCTGTAGCTCAAATAAGTTGCGCTCATCCAAATAATATTTTCATGCTTGCTGTGTTTCACTTAGGCAGTGGATTCTCCGGTGCGTATCTACTTACGGCATCGCCACAAACTTCAATGCATTGCTTGCTGCTCATGGAAATATATAATTCACATAATATATGTTTTCAATCGAATATACATATGTGAAATATTTAACGACTATTTACATTCTGAGATGCACAGGGAAAGTCCCATTCATCTTTGGCAGATGATTGTAAGGCAACGAGTGATGAATCTTTTAGATTCATTGCATAGGAAGCACATCTGACAAGGATGATAGGTAACTTTCTCGTCCGTTAGGTTAAAATTTCTTTGTAACGTCTCACTGCGTCATGTAGCGAGAAGGCATTAGTGGCGTATGGACACACCCAAGAAGTATGATATATTTTTTGTTAATTACATATTGATAATTGTTTTTTTTTTTTGATAATATATAATGTGCGTAGCGGATATGAATGTTATATAGATGAAATATCAAAACTGAAGCATGGAAAGCGAGGGGCGCAGAACCGTACCGCACGAAAGAATATGATGCTTCATTTGAAAGTAATCATATGAAACGCAGAAATCAAAAAGAAAGAAGGAAGAAACAGATGAAGAAATTCAAGAAAGCAATGGCAGTGGTTGCGGCAGGAACGATGCTTGGCACATCGTTGGTGGTATCGCCGTATGCGTTCGCACCACAGATGGTTATGGCAGCAGAAGAAACAGATTTGACCAAAGGAGTAAAAGTTGGAGATAACATCACGGCAACGCTGGTGGATGGTGTGTTGACACTGCGTGGAACGGGGGAGATGTATAACAGTGACGAGTACAAGTCTAAATCATCTCCAATGAAAAAAAGTACGCAGATAGAGCGTGTGGTTGTGGAAGATGGGATTACAAGCATAGGATACAGTGCATTTTATGGCTGCAGTAGTTTAAGTAGTATCGAAATATCCAATAGCGTGACCAGCATTGGACGGAGTGCATTTTATGGCTGCAGTAGTTTAAGTAGTATCGAAATATCCAATAGCGTGACCAGCATTGGACGGAGTGCATTTGATGGCTGTAGCAGTTTAAGCAGTATCGAGATACCGAATAGTGTGACGAGCATAGGATTGGGTGCATTTTATGGCTGCAACAGTTTAAGCAGTATCAAAATACCAAATGGTGTGACGAGCATTGAAGAGGATACATTTTGTGGCTGCAGCAGTTTAAGCAGTATCGAGATACCGAATAGTGTGACGAGCATTGAAATTTTTGCATTTTATGGCTGCAGCAGTTTAAGTAGTATCGAAATACCAAATGGTGTGACGAGCATTGAAAGGAGTGCATTTCAGAGCTGTAGCAGTTTAAGCAGTATTGAAATACCGAATAGTGTGACGAGCATAGAATCTAAGGCATTTAAGGACTGCAGTAGTTTAAGATGTATCGAAATACCGAATAGTGTGACGAGCATAGAAAATTTTGCATTTTGGGGTTGTAGCAGTTTAAGCAATATCGAAATACCGAATAGTGTGACGAGTATAGGAAATAGGGCATTTAAGGACTGCAGTAGTTTAAGAAGTATCGAAATACCAAGTAGCGTGACAAGCATTGGAGGGGAGACATTTGGGGGAGATGTCTCTTTAAAAAAGATTGCAAATCAGTCACAGGTAACGATTGATTTGAAAAAGACAATCGGAATCAGCAAAGACGGATATGTTTATGTAGAAAAGGGAAAAGGAAATTATCAATCTTCTTATGATAGAGAAGAAAAGAAAAACGTCTATACAGAGGTAGAAGATGGACAAGGAGATTGTATCTTTTATTGCCCGGAATTTGTCCTTCAGGGAACAGATACGGTGGTTACGGTCGTAGAACCGGGACAGACCGTAGTAACAAGAGATTATGTAGAACCGGTCGTAGAGCCAACAGAACCATCAAATCAGGAAGAACAGCCGGTGCAGGAAGCAAAGAATGGCTTATTACCGGCAGAAGATGGCAACTGGTATTACTATAACAATAATAACATTGACAATAATTTCACAGGCATCGTACCAAACGAAAATGGCTGGTGGTATGTGAAGAATGGCGTGTTAGATTTCACAGCGAATACTGTAGCAGAGAATGAATATGGCTGGTGGAAGATTACGAATGGAACAGTCGATTTTAACTACACAGGATT
>DGTC01000021.1 GCA_002394205.1 Lachnospira sp. UBA4346
AAAGGACGGTGATCCATAATATCTTCCTTTAAGGAACAGAAAGCGAAGAAGCACGAAACAAAGTACTAGAAGACGTTCTACAGTTAAAACCTGTGACAGAGAATAAGAATGAATTTCATATTGGTGCAGAAAGTTCGGAAGCATCCGGTACATCAACAGAAGATGCCTTGAAACAGGCATTTGGATTGATAAATGCTATCGTACACTGCTTGGCAGACAGCCAGACGAAGCAGAAATGAATATCTATATGCAGTATACAAAATACAGAGATATTTTCCATGACATTTATGATTCGGAGGCAGCACAGAATTATAGAAATCAATAATGGTCGTCAGAAAACTGACCATATAAAATAAACACAATCTGGACTTTTACAAGATGTCAGATGACTGCTAGAATCCTATTCATATCAAACAGATAGGAATAAGGAGGAAATTAGGATGGGGAAAAAGTTTTCAGTACAAGGAATCTGTGTATCAGCAGTGCTTATGGCGTTAATCTGCATTGCAACGCTATTTTTTAAGGTGCCAATTCCGCTAGGGTATGCACATCTTGGCAATGGATTTATTTTTATTGCAGCATTTTTATTATCGAATCCGGAAGGGATGATTGTAGCAGGAGTAGGTTCGGCATTGGCAGATTTGCTAGGAGGTTATACAGAATGGATATTACCAACACTCATTATAAAATGTGCAATGGGATATGCATTATCGCTAGGATTTCATCATAAAGAAGAACGGGTAAAGATTATATCTGTTCGGACAGCAGTATCACTTGTAATTGGTAGCGTCATTATGGTATTTGGATATTTTGTTGCAGGAAGCATTTTGTATGGAAATATCGTGACAGGAGCTGCACAGATACCGGGATTGGTTGCAGAAGATATTGTTGGTGTTGTTGTATTCTTTGCATTTGTATATGCTTTAGAACGGGCTGGCGTAATGAAGCGAATTGTTGTTTTTGCTGAGAAATAGATGAATTGATGTAGATGATTAGAATTATATTATGAAGAAATAGATTTAATGAGAATGTAATATTATGTATGAAAAATACCACGTTTTCGATGTTAGATTAAAATTTAATATCAAAAATGTGGTATTTGTGCATATATTGTGCTATACAAGCGATTCGTTACAATAGTAAGCAACTTATAACAAGCGAAACGAGTCTATAGCAAATCAAAAATAATAACATATTATCGAATCACAGCCGCTTGATAAAAATACATTTTGTAGTAATATGAAAACTCATCAATATTTCGTTCAATGATTCCGTATGTCGGATCGGCAAGTGTGACGGTATTCGCAGCAAGATTGTAGCCGGTGAGTACGGTACAATGTTCCTTTGCAGGCCATGAGAATATTTGTCCATTTCCCAAATCAATATCACGGTATAAGAATTCCGGCGTATCATATTCAAAACAAGTCCATACAATGACAGGGTGCCCTTGTGCAACTTCAGAAAATAGGTTCTTTACCGGAGCGTAACTAATGGAATATGCCCGAAGAGAAGAACTCATATCAGTAAGGAAATGGTTCGCAGATGCAACAATTGTTGGTGCGAAACAACCACTTCCATGTTCTGACCACGGAGAACCATAGAAGTACTCAATAAAACAACCAGGTTCAATATAATCTTTCATAGGTAAGTAATTGGCTGCTAATTCTTCTTTGTTCACAGCAAATCCGTAGAAATTTAATACTTCCGCAAGAGAAGTGATTTCACAGCCGGTTGGAAGTTCTGGATACTGGCTGATGTAAGGTACGTCAATTGCAGCAGTATCTGGCAATGTAATATCGGTTTCAGCAGCAGTTGTATATGTGATGGAATCAGACATAATCTTTTCGGGATCAACCGATGAGGTTTCCTGCACATTTGCAATTTCCACTGTTACAGTTGGATTTTGTTCTTGTGGGACTTGTTTGTAGAAAAACCATACAATGCCACAAACAGTTAACAGAATGAGCAGCAATGTCTTTCCATTTGATGAATTCTTATGCATAAATAATCAATCCTTTATGAAAAAAATGAATCTTTTCTAAATTATATCTGTTTTTAGGATTGATTGCAAATACTTAAATGTGCTATTATAGTAAAGTGTGAGTTGCAAGGGTGAGATTTGCGACCGCATGAATACAGGTTTGTGTATGCTGCCTATGGCGGCGGAATGGAGGAAACTATGGTAAAAGCTATTGTTGGCGCTAACTGGGGTGATGAAGGAAAGGGTAAGATTACAGATATGCTTGCCGAAGAATCTGATATCATCGTAAGATTCCAGGGAGGAAGTAATGCAGGACATACAATCATTAATGATTATGGTAAGTTTGCACTTCATCTTCTGCCATCAGGCGTTTTCTATAATCATACAACAAGTGTAATTGGAAATGGTGTTGCATTAAATATTCCTTATTTGATTAAGGAATTAAAGAGTTTGACAGACAGAAATGTACCAATGCCTAAGATTCTTGTATCAGACAGAGCACAGATTCTTATGCCATATCATGTAGACTTTGATACATATGAAGAAGCAAGACTTGCAGGTAAGTCATTTGGTTCTACAAAGTCAGGTATTGCACCATTTTATTCAGATAAATATGCAAAGATTGGTTTTCAGGTAAGTGAATTATTTGGGGATGAGCAGGCATTAAGAGATAAGATTGACAATGTTGTAACATTAAAGAATGTTATGTTAGAGCATTTATATCATCAGCCATTGTTAAAGGCAGAAGATATTTACAATACATTGATGGAATATAAGGAAATGATTCGTCCATATGTGACAGATACATCAAAGTTCCTTCATGAAGCATTAAAGGAAGGCAAGAAGATTCTGTTAGAAGGACAGTTAGGCTCATTAAAGGATCCAGACCATGGAATTTATCCAATGGTAACATCATCTTCTACATTAGCACCATTTGGTGCCATCGGAGCAGGTGTTCCAGCAAGTTCTATACAGGAAGTTGTAACCGTTGTTAAGGCATATTCATCAGCAGTAGGAGCTGGAGCCTTTGTTAGTGAAATTTTTGGAGATGAAGCAGACGAATTAAGACGTCGTGGTGGTGACGGCGGTGAATTTGGTGCAACAACAGGTCGCCCAAGAAGAATGGGATGGTTCGATGCTGTTGCAACACGTTACGGTGTTCGTATGCAGGGAACAACAGAAGTTGCTCTTACAGTTATTGATGTATTAGGCTACTTAGACGAGATTCCAATGTGTGTTGGATATGAAATCGATGGCAAGGTTACAAAGGACTTCCCTACAACATCACAGTTAGAGAAGGCGAAGCCGGTATTAAAGACAATGCCAGGCTGGAAAACAGATATTCGTGGTATTACAAAGTATGAAGACCTTCCAGAAGCTTGTAGAAATTATATCGAAGCCATCGAGCAGGAAATCGAAGCTCCAATCACAATGGTTTCAAATGGTCCGGGAAGACATGAAATTATTCACAGAGTAAGCAGCTATCAGAAGTAATGTATCATTCGGATAGAAAATTATAGTTATCCATACATATAAAAAGCGAAGCAATCGGATATGAGGAAAACGCCTCATTTTCGGTTGTTTCGCTTTTATTTTTCTTTATGGGATTTATGTGTCAAAAGGTGCATTTGTGTTTCAAGATGCCAAATGGCAAAACTTAAAAAAGAAATTTGCTTATACAATTTGTGCAATTATATCTTAAGATTCCTTGGAGTTGCGATGAATCAAATGTGCCATTAAGCGAATTGCATAAGCCACGACCGGCAATAAAATATCAATCACAATCAATCCTCGAAAAAGTGTACGGCTTGTTTCCGTATCAATGATTGCTGCAAGCAGTGTTGTTAGTATTAGTAATACCCAGACAATAACGATTGCAAGGGCGGTTACGCGTTTTAATGTGTTCATAAAAGCTCCATTCTATAATATAAATAGTTTGGGATTGTCATTTGCAATAGAAGTTTCATTGTATTGCAATCAACAAATCCGTTCTTAATTGTAGTAGATTATAGCATACTTGGGTGAGGTTGGAAATATGTTTTCGGTTTGAGGAGAACGCTGCCTGATAAATGGACGGAAATGTTTGACGTACGGAAGCATACAGGAAGAAGTATTTTTTCTTAATTACATATTGATAATTGTTTTTTTTTTTTGATAATATATAATGTGTGTGGCGGATATGAATGTTATATAGATGAAATATCAAAACTGAAGCATGGAAAGCGAGGGGAACAGAACCGTACCGCATGAAAGAATATGATGTTTCATCTGAGAATTCAGGTGGAGAAGTCTATGAAAAGAAAGGAAGAAACAGATGAAGAAATTCAAGAAAGCAATGGCAGTGGTTGCGGCAGGAACGATGCTTGGTACATCGTTGGTGGTATCGCCGTATGCGTTCGCACCACAAATGGTTATGGCAGCAGAAGAAACGGATTTGACCAAAGGGGTAAAAGTCGGAAAGAACATCACGGCAACGCTGGTGGATGGTGTACTGACGTTGCGTGGTACGGGGAAGATGTATAATGCAGACGGGTACAAGTCTGGATTATCTCCAATGAACGATAATAAGCAGATCGAGCGTGTGGTTGTGGAAGATGGAATTACAAGCATTGGAACAGAGGCATTTTATAAATGCAGCAGTTTAAGCAGTATCGAAATACCGAATAGCGTGACGAGCATTGGATATAGTGCATTTTATGACTGCAGCAGTTTAAGCAGTATCGAAATACCGAACAGCGTGACGTATATAAGAGACAGTGCATTTAGGGGCTGCAAAAGTTTAAGCAGTATCGAAATACCAAATAGCGTGACGGGTATTGGACATAATGTATTTTATGACTGCAGCAGTTTAAGCAGTATCGAAATACCGAACAGCGTGACGTATATAGGAGACAGTGCATTTAGGGGCTGCAAAAGTTTAAGCAGTATCGAGATACCAAACAGCGTGACGAGCATAGAAAAGAGTACATTTTATGGCTGCAGCAGTTTAAGCAGTATAGAAATACCAAATGGCGTGACGAGAATTGGTGATTTTGCATTTGGGAGCTGTAGCAGTTTAAGCAGTATCAAAATACCGAATAGCGTGACGAGCATTGGTGATGCTGCATTTGGGAGCTGTAGCAGTTTAAGCAGTATCAAAATACCGAATAGCGTGACGAGAATTGGAAGTGGTACATTTTCAAACTGTAGCAGTTTAGGCAGTATCGAGATACCAAATGGCGTGACGAGAATTGAAAGTAGTACATTTGCAAACTGTAGCAGTTTAAGCAGTATTGAAATACCAAATAGCGTGACGAGTATTGGAACAGAGGCATTTTATAAATGCAGCAGTTTAAGCAGTATCGAGATACCAAACAGCGTGACGAGCATAGGAATGAGGACATTTTATGGCTGCAGCAGTTTAAGCAGTATCGAGATACCGAATAGTGTGACGAGCATAGGATTGGGTGCATTTTGGGGATGTAGGAGTTTAAGCAGTATCAAAATACCAAATGGTTTGACGAGCATTGAAAAGGATACATTTGAAGACTGCAGCAGTTTAAGCAGTATAGAGATACCGAATAGCGTGACGAGAATTGGAGATGGTGCATTTTGGGGATGTAGGAGTTTAAGCAGTATAGAGATACCGAATAGCGTGACGAGCATAGAACCCTATGCATTTCGGAATTGCAGCAGTTTAAACAGTATTGAAATACCAAACAGAGTGACGAGCATTGGAGTTGGTGCATTTGCGATAGATGCCTCTTTAAAAAATATTGTAAATCAGTCACAGGTAACGATTGATTTGCAAGAGACAATCGGAAGTTATCTTTATGTAGGAGAGGGAAAGGGAAATTATCAGTATTCTTATTATACCGTCTATAAAAAGGTAGAAGATGGACAAGGAGATTATATCTTTGTTCCATGCCCGGAATTTGTCCTTCAGGGAACAGATACGGTGGTTACGGTCGTAGAACCGGGACAGACCGTAGTAACAAGAGATTATGTAGAACCGGTCGTAGAGCCAACAGAACCATCAAATCAGGAAGAACAGCCGGTGCAGGAAGCAAAGAATGGCTTATTACCGGCAGAAGATGGCAACTGGTATTACTATAACAATAATAACATTGACAATGATTTCACAGGCATCGTACCAAACGAAAATGGCTGGTGGTATGTGAAGAATGGCGTGTTAGATTTCACAGCGAATACTGTAGCAGAGAATGAATATGGCTGGTGGAAGATTACGAATGGAGCAGTCGATTTTAACTACACAGGA
>DGTC01000019.1 GCA_002394205.1 Lachnospira sp. UBA4346
TAGCAACACACAGCTCTCCACATGCACCGTATGCGGGAACATATCATACGCTGTACATTTTTCAATTCGATAGCCTTTTTTTAAGAATAATTTGACATCACGCGCCTGTGTTTCCGGATTGCAGGAAATGTATACGACACGTTTTGGTGCAATCTTTAATACAGAACGGATGAATTCTGGAGTTGAACCGCTTCTTGGCGGATCCATGACAACAACATCTGCTTTTCCTTTACGAGCTGCGTACGCAACTAAAAATTCTCCTGCGTCTGCGTTAATAAATTCAATATTTTTGATGTGATTATATTGGGCGTTGCGCTTGGCATCTTCTACTGCCTGTGCATTTAGTTCTACGCCAATTACTTTGCCTGCATAAGAAGCCATTGCAATGCCAATCGTCCCAATTCCGCAATATGCATCAATTACTGTATCTTTGGATGTAATCTGTGCCATCTGAATGGCAGCTTTATAGAGTTTCTCTGTCTGTGCAGGATTAATCTGATAGAAAGAATCTGCGCTAATCCGGAAGCGGCAGCCACACAATACATCCTCTATATAACCTTTGCCATACAAGTTCTTATAGCGCTCTCCTAACACCATACTGGTTGACTTTCGATTAATATTCTGAACGATTGATGTAATTTCTGGATGTCTTTTTCTTAATTCTTTCACAAAATCATTCTTTGACGGAAACATTTCTTCTGCTGTTACAAGCACCACTAAAATTTCTTTCGTTGAAAATCCACGTCTAATTAAAATATGACGTATGAAGCCTTTTTTCGTATCTTCGTTATATGGCATGTATTTAAAAGATGAAAATAACTTACGCAAAGTTTCTATAATTTCATCTGCTTTCTGATCTTCTATCATACATTGGTCTACTGCGATTAAATTGTGTGTTCCCTGCTCATATGTTCCTGTGATAATCTTTTTCTCTCGATTCATTCCAACAACTGCGTGTACCTTATTTCGATAAAATACCGGACGATACATTCCATTTACGGTATCAAACGTGCATAATTTATCAAACAATTGGTTAATCTGCTTTGTTTTGTCCTCTAATTCTTCCTGATACGGAACATTGATATACGCACATGCTCCACATTTTGTACATACGCTACATGATATCGAACGATCCATTTCATTATATTTTCCACTCATCTGTTTTGTGTCCTTTCTTATCGTCTGATCTATTTCGTAGAAACGCCATCGAATTACATTATATTCTTACAGCCTTCGCCATAAATGCTTCAATCTGCCGCTAACTTTATTATTAGATTATCATTTTTTCACACAAGTTTAAATATAAATAATACCTGTGACATGATTCTATTGCAAATCAAATCACAGGTATTTTTACCATTGATAATATTCTAATATGAATTACTGCATATCCTCTGGATCTGGTGGTAAAATATTTACCAACTGTTCGTTGATTTCTTCAACAGCGATTGATAATGGCTTTACATTATCTACATTCACAAGTAATGGTTCACCAATCTTTAATCTTCGTGCTTCATCGCTCGTAACGGCTGCGTTACCTTCTGGATTCTTGTCAATCTTTTCCTGAATATGACGTGCATCAATAATCTGCTTTGCACGCTGTGCTGTAGCTTTAACGATAGAATATCTACTCTCTACGATAGGTTCTTCGCCCTCTTTTACCTCACTGTTTACTACTGCCATTAATTCTGAATACGATGGATGTATCATTTATTTATTCTCCTTTCTTATATACCTTTAACTGTTCTCTGATGTCATGAATACGCCCCATATTACGAGCCGCTTCTGACTTCTTCGTTTCTACAATATCACAAAATCTCTGAACACAATCTTCTACTGTGTCATTGATAACGATATAGTCATAATTCTCTACGCCTTCTGATTCTTCTGCCGCTCTTGCTAAACGTGCCTGAATCGTCACTTCATCCTCTGTTCCTCTGCCACGCAGTCTACGTTCAAGTTCTTCTGCGGTCGGTGGCATCATGAACATCAATATTGCATCCGGATACTGTTTCTTAATATTCATTGCACCCTGAATCTCAATTTCAAGAATAACATTCTTCCCTGAATTCAAATTCTCTTCTACAAATGCTCTTGGCGTTCCATAAGATGCTTTGACATACTGTGCATATTCAATAAATGCATTATCATCTATCATCTCCTGAAACCGCTCTGGTGTAATGAAAAAATATTCTCTTCCGTGCTGCTCACCATCTCGTGGAGAACGCGTCGTTGCAGAAATTGATAATGCATATTCATCTGCATGTGACTCCATTATTTTCTTTACAACTGTACCTTTTCCTGATCCTGAAAAGCCTGATAAGACAATTAACAGTCCTCTTTCCATTCTGGTATCCTCCATTCGAATGTATTCCTTATAATTTAAATACATTTTATTATACATAGAATTTTTGAAACAATCAAGTATATTTTTCTTCTTTACAAACATATTTTTTATGGTATGATTGAAGTTACAAATGTAAAATAAAAATTATATTATTTGAAGCATTATTTTATTTGAACTTTTACTGAAACACAAAATAAACATAGAAAGAAGGCGCACTATGTCACAGTTACCAAAAGATCCTGTTATGTTACTTAGTTTCACAAATACACAGCTTCGTGACCATTATCCAACTTTAGAAGAATTCTGCAAAACATATTTTGTAGATGAAAATGAACTAATTGGTACACTCGAAAAAATTGATTACGAATATGACCAGACGGTAAATCAATTTGTTTAATGATGAATTCTGACATACTATCATTTTCTGATTAATATTGAACATTTAGGCTGAATATTTTTATAATTATTCAAATTTTAAAAAGTGACACTTACACTCTTCTTTTCAGATTCTGTGTAAATGTCACTTTTTATTGCTCTTGATAAAACTGTTCAAAATATCATATACTCGAAAAACCGCACTCCGAGCTTTCCCGCTACTTTGTAGCTTTGTTTTCTCGTTAATGGCTTGAAACTTTCAGTTTTTGCCTGTTAAGTTTCTAACATAATCGATATAAATCCTTATACCTGTGTATGAACACCTCTCGCCTGTAATTTACCATCTGCAACTTCAATTAAAATGTCATCTCCGACATTTAAATCGCCTTTTAGAATTAATTTTGCTACCAATGTCTCTACACTCTTCTGAACATATCTCTTTAATGGTCTTGCACCGTACATTGGATCAAATCCATGTTCTACAATGAAATCTTTTGCTGCATCTGAAAGTTTCACCTTCA
Organism: Lachnospira sp. UBA4346; assembly: GCA_002394205.1. Taxonomy (GTDB): domain Bacteria; phylum Bacillota; class Clostridia; order Lachnospirales; family Lachnospiraceae; genus Lachnospira. The sequence continues at coordinate 3,244 of DGTC01000019.1, forward strand.
ACTCTTTATCTGCAAGACGATGATTGACATCCTTGATGAGCAAATTGATAATTGCTCCGATGTTTTCCTTTGTCAACGGCTTAAACATAATGATTTCATCCAAACGATTCAAGAATTCCGGTCTGAAATGTGCCCGTAAATCATGCATTACAAGTTCTTCTGTCTCTGGCTGAATCACACCGTCTTCTTTAATTCCTTCCAACAAATAAGATGAACCAATATTACTTGTCATAATAATGATTGTATTCTTAAAATC